>JBBRBE010000014.1:0-62367 GCA_038206175.1 Chloroflexia bacterium | reverse complement strand
GGTAGTTTGACCTCAAAGTTAATTGTGCTATATTTCATCTTGAGAACCTTTCTAGCTTTGCTTTGGCTTCAACACCTTTAGCATACTAGATTAGGTTCTCTTTTTCTACTTTTTCCGTTTCACCACCTTGCAACCGCCCTGGCAACCGCCCGGCCCTTCTTGACCGTGTGCGTCAGAACCGTTACAATAAAACGAGCTTATAAATCTACAAATTTACAACTTTATAATAAGTTTCAGAATTGACCTTGCCAAACCATGAAAAACTTTTCTGTCTTCAATCCGGCTATTGCCCTGATGAACCGGCTGAAATATCCGCAAAAATTTGGATTGATTAGCCTGCTTCTAACCCTTCCATTAGCCCTGGTAATGTTCCTCCTCATAACCGATATTAACCAACGGGCCGACGTCAGCCAACTTGAGATTGACGGAAATCAATATCTGCGCCCGTTACGGCAGTTGATGGAGCATGTGCCGCAGCACAAACAACTGGCTTTGGCCGGGTCGAACGGGAAGGTCGGGGCCGCCGAGGCACTGGCCGCTAAAACCACCCAGATCGAAGCCGATTTTCAGGAAGTTGCCCGTGTGGACAACTCTCTGAATGCCCGCTTACGGACAAATGCGCGGTATCGCACTCTTCTGGCAAGCTGGCAGGAGGTCAGGGATAAAGGCCAGACCGCCGACCTAACGCTGCGCCAGCAACTTTATACCAACCTGCTAATCCAGACCCGCGCCTTGATTTCCCTCGTCGGCGATAGCTCGAACCTGATCCTCGATCCAAGTCTGGATAGCTATTACCTTATGGACGCCACGCTGCTCAAACTCCCGGAATTGCAAGATTTGCTGGCGCAAGCCCGCTATACCGGCGGTAATCTAATCGAATTGCGCCGCCTGACCGTGGATGAAAAAGCGACCTTGATCTATCTGTCCGCCTTACTCCGGGCTAACAACGACAAACTGCGGGCCGGACTGGAAACCAGTTTCAATACTACCGATTTAGACTTGCGAAGTCTTCTTGCTGGCCCGCGTGACGTCACCAACCAGGCTATCGGGCAGTTTTTAGATGTTCTCAACAGCCGCTTGATCGAAGCTAACGTGATTGACATGCAAGCGGCAGATTTCGACCGGGCGGCGGTACTGGCTCTCAATGGTACGTTTGGGCTGTGGGATCAAACCGTTAGGCAGCTAGACAAGCTTTTACAGGCCCGGATTGATGGTTTTAACCAGAAGAAGTTCATTTCGATTGCCGTCGCCCTGGTCGTGTTTGTAGTCGTAGCCTACCTGCTGACCGGCTTTTACCTGGCCGTAATGCGGACGGTCTCCAACCTGGATCGCGCCGCCAAACGCATGGTTGGCAATGGGGTCGGCGAGATGCTTCGCCTGGACAATCGAGACGAATTAGGTCAGGTGGCTCAGTCCTTTAACGAAATTGCCACCGCTCTGGTGTCCGCCAGCACCTATCGCCAGGCGGTGGTGGACAGTGCCGCCGACGGTATTTTGACAATTGATGGAGATGGTCGGATCGCTTCGTACAACCCGGCAGCCGAACGCATTTTTGGGTATCCGGCCAGCGCAACTATCGGTCAACCTATCGGTCTGCTTTTGCCACCCCCTTACGACCAAAAATTTCAGACGGTGGGAGGCCAGGAAGTAGCCGGGCGGCGGCAGGATGGCTCCCCGGTGCCGCTCGACCTGACTATGGGTGAGATGAATATGCCCGACCGCCGCATTTATATTGCCGTCGTGCGCGACATCACCGAACGGCGGCAGGCCGAGGAAGCCCTGCGGCAGACCGAAGAAAAGTACCGGGCCATCTTCGAGAATGCTATCGAAGGAATTTTCCAGACGACCCCGGATGGCCGCTATCTCAGCGCGAATTTTGCCCTGGCGCGTATCTACGGCTATGCCTCACCCGCCGCGATGATCGAACGGCTGACCGACATTGGAGGGCAACTTTACCTCGAACCGACCCGCCGGTTCGATTTTGTCCAGCAGATGGAAAAGCACGCCAAAGTACAAGAGTTCGAGTCGCAGGTCTACCAGCGCGATGGTTCGATCATCTGGATTTCCGAGAACGCGCACGCGGTCTACGGCTCCGACCAGCAATTGCTTTATTACGAAGGTACCGTCGAGGACATTACCGAACGTAAGTTTGCGGAGGTCGAGTTACAGCGAGCCAAAGAAGCCGCCGAAGCCGCCAACCGCGCTAAAAGCACTTTCCTGGCGAACATGAGCCACGAGTTACGCACGCCTCTCAACGCGGTGATTGGTTACAGCGAGATGTTGCAAGAGGAGGCGGTTGATTCAGACCTGGCCGAGTTTGTGCCTGATTTGCAAAAAATTCATTCGGCGGGTAAGCACCTGCTTACGCTGATAAACGATATTCTCGACCTCTCGAAAATCGAAGCGGGCAAGATGGAGCTTTACCTCGAAACTTTCGATGTAACAAACTTGATCGGCGACGTGGCCGCTACCGTCTTGCCCCTGGTTGACAAAAACGCTAACCGCCTGGAAGTGCTTTGCCCGGACGACATCGGTTCGATCTATGCTGATCTGACCAAAGTGCGTCAGGTTCTTTTTAACCTGTTGAGCAACGCCTGCAAATTTACCGAGAATGGCCTGATTACGCTGGCTGTCCGGCGTTCCAACCAGGAAGGCCAGGATTGGTTAAGTATTCGGATCAGCGATTCGGGCATTGGGATGTCCCCGGAGCAGCTAAACCGCCTTTTCCAGGCTTTTAGCCAGGCGGATGCCTCGACTACGCGCAAATATGGCGGCACTGGACTGGGCCTGGCGATCACACGCCGCTTCTGTCAGATGATGGGTGGCGATGTGCTGGTCGAGAGTAAAGTCGGCCTCGGTACGACTTTCGAGGTGAAGTTACCGGCCCTGGTTTCGGAGAGTAAGACGGGTACGGCCTTGCCTCTTGTTTCGCCCGCCAACATGTTGCCGATGGGAGCGGCTTTAGCTCTGGTTATTGACGATGACCCGTCGGTATGCGATCTGCTGCGCCGCACACTGACTAAAGAAGGCTTTCGGGCGGAAGCCGCCTATAGCGGAACCGAAGGCTTGCGGATGGCCCGTGAACTCAAGCCCGACGCGATTATTCTGGACGTGCTGATGCCGGGTATGGACGGTTGGGCGGTGCTGAGTGCGCTCAAAGCCGACCCTATCCTGGCCGATATTCCCGTGGTGATGCTGACTATTATGGATGACAAGAGCCTGGGTTACGCTCTAGGCGCGGCAGATTACCTGACCAAACCGATAGACCGTGACCGCCTGGTGAGTGTCCTTCATAAATATGTGCCGCAACGCTCGGCCCAGCCAATCCTGGTGGTAGAAGATGACCCGACCACCCGTGATATGTTGCGCCGGTTGCTCGAAAAAGAAGGTTGGCAGGTAGACGAAGCTGAAAATGGCCGGATCGGGTTAGAAAGAGTGGCTTTGCGCCCGCCCGGTCTGGTGCTGCTCGACCTGATGATGCCTGAAATGGATGGTTTCGAGTTTGTCTCGCGTTTGCGGCAGCATTCAGAGTGGCGTTCGATCCCGGTTGTTGTGGTAACGGCCAAAGATATTACCGCCGAAGATCGCTTGCAACTCAACGGCTACGTCGAAAAAATTCTTCAAAAAGGAGCTTACAACCGCGAGGCACTCCTGGCCGAAGTGCGTGACCTCGTAGCGGCCTGGGTGCGCCAGAATACGCCTGTCGCCTGAACTCCCGGCGGCTTTTAACAACACCATCTCCTCTAAAATCTCGGCTGATAGCTTTCTTTCGCTGGCAATTATCCCCTCGTGTCCTATTTCCGACCCTTACCATGTATGCTTATACGCTCGATAGAGTGGCGAGATAATTCTAGCGAGCGTATAAGGATTTTCTTTTAGTATGATTTATTTCATATCCTGGCGGCGGTAAATTCTAGTAAAATAAGGTTGAGCCAGGCTAAGGCCGGTCAAGCGGATAAAAGAGGCTAAAAAGAAGGTTGCTAAGAGGGCTTAGCAAACGCGTTTAAAGAGCGAAGCAGACGAAAGTCTTAACAGGGCCAATCAAGACCGGAACAAGCCTGAAAGCCTACCGAAGCCAGGCTAAAAAGATAGCTTCATGCAAAGCAAAGATTAGAAATACCTTAAACAATAGAATTTAAGGCTTATTGGAGCCTTCTACCTTAAAAATTTGAGTCGCCAAAACTAAGTCAGCCATTATATAATGCGCCAGACAAATTATCAGCGCGGATAAGTTGATTCTTTCCTACCAGCAATCAAAACTATTAAGAATAAAGGGCGTTCAAACTTTTAAACCACCCTGGCTTTTCGACAACTTAGTTAGAGGCAAACAATTTGCCTGAATTAAGAGATTTTAATGCGTCCTTAAGGTGTTTTGTTAGGTTAGGCTGTTAGGATAAGGACTGTAAACGTTTGTAAAGACCTGCCCGTTGTGAGAAGGGCAAAAAGCAGCAATATTTCAAGCTGTTGGGAAGCAGAATAGGTTATGAACAAAAAGACGCTGGTGCTAGGCGTGGCCTTAATCGGAATTTTCCTGGCACTCTTCATCTTTACGGGTAAAACTTCAGGCGATAAACTTGTCTGGAGTGAAGTAATTCATAAGGCCCAAAGTGGCGAAATCAAGACCATCACCACTAACCCGAACAATCACACCATTTCAATTGTCCTCAAAAGCGATACTAACAAAGTTTTTACCAGCACCTATCCGGCAGGTCGTCAGAAGCTAGACGACATTTTAGGCAATCTTAACATTCCCGACGATAATTACCCGGTGGTGGAGAACGAAGTCAACGCCCTGAGCGACCGCTGGCGTACTCTTTTTCTGCTACTGGCTGTGCTGGTAGGTGCGGGACTTTTGACGTTATGGTTACGCGACCGCCGCAATAGCTCCAATCCGAATGAGGGGCAAATGGGTGGAGCAGGCGGTCCTTTCTCAATGGGTCGCAGTCAGGCGCGCTTGATCGTGCCGCAAAAGGTCGGCATCTCTTTTGCCGATGTCGCCGGGGCCGATGAAGCCAAGCAGGAATTGCAGGAAGTAGTCGAATTCTTAAAGCATCCCGATAAGTTTGCCGCGCTAGGAGCGCGGATACCGAAGGGCGTACTGCTGATCGGCCCGCCCGGTACTGGCAAGACTTTAATTGCTAAGGCTATCGCCGGGGAAGCCAATGTTCCTTTCATGAGCGTAAGCGGTAGCGAGTTTGTCGAGATGTACGTTGGCGTCGGAGCCAGCCGAGTCCGTAATTTGTTTGCGCGGGCCAAGAAAATGGCTCCCTGCATCATTTTTATTGACGAAGTAGACGCCCTGGCCCGCAAGCGCGGGGTGCGGGCGGGTGGTGGCACCGAAGAGCGCGAACAAACTCTCAACCAGATGCTGGTGGAGATGGACGGCTTCGAGAGCGAAACCAACATTATTGTGGTAGCCGCCACCAACCGACCGGATGTGCTTGACCCGGCTTTCTTACGTCCGGGCCGTTTCGACCGGCAGGTAACGATTGACAACCCGGACTACCGGGGCCGCGAAGCAATCTTGAAGGTACACGCACGGGGTAAACCTTTCCAACCGGAAGTCAGCCTGGAACGCATCGCCAAACAAACTCCTGGTTTTAGCGGGGCCGATCTCATGAACCTGGTCAACGAGGCGGCAATCCTGACGGCCCGGCGTGATAAGAAGGCTATCGGGCTGGACGAACTGGAAGAAGCGATTGACCGGGTAGTAGCCGGGCCGGAACGCAAGAGTCGCGTAATCAGCGAACGCGAGAAGGTTACAACCGCCTACCACGAAGTCGGTCACGCCCTGGTTGCCAAACTGATCGGGCAGGTAGACCCGGTGCAAAAAGTTTCGATTATCGCCCGTGGCCGGATGGGTGGTTACACCCGCATCGGAGCGGGAGAAGACCGCACTCTTTGGACCAGGACCCAACTGGCCGATTTTATGGCCTTTGCCCTGGGCGGGGCCGCGGCGGAAGAACTGTCCTTTGGCGAAGTCACTACCGGTCCTAGCAACGACATCGAGCGGGCCACCGAAATTGCCCGGTCAATGGTCTGCGACTATGGCATGACCGAGCAATTTGGCCCACTGGCCCTGGGCCTCAAAGCTGGTGGCGGCTTCCTGGGTGCCGGACAACGCCAGAGTAACTACAGTAACCAGGTCGCCTTTCAGATTGACCAGGAAATTCAGGCTCTGGTATTGACCGCTCTGGGCCGGGCAAAAGATATTCTTTCCCGCTACAACCTGCACCTGATCGCTATCTCGAATGCGCTGCTGGAAAAAGAAGTGATGAGCGGAGACGAGATGAACGAAATCTTCGAGCAGGTCGAGCGCGAAGGAATGGGCGTGAATATGTTTGCGTTACGGCCCTTCTCCGAAAATAACCTGGGGCTACGGGGAGTAGGCGGCAAGCTAGGCGAACGTGATGGAGCCGAAAGCGAGCCGAGTCTGGCCCGCTTGCCTTTGCCGGAAGAGATCGAAGCTTCCGGTCTGCCGACTTCAACTGTCGCCAGCATGACCCTTTCGCCCGACGAAAACGATAACCCGGAGCGCAACCGCACTGCGGTTTAGCCTGACGAGTTTGTTCCTGGGGTGAAAGAACGGGTTAAAAGAAAAGAAGCGGTCTGCATAAAACCGCTTCTTTTTTTAATCCGACTGATTCTAGCTTACTGGTTTTAGCCCTGAGCTAAAATTCTCAGCTTTCTAAATGCAAGCTCTGACCCTGTTAAAGCATCTCGCCGTTGTCGTGTTCGAGCAAGACGGTACGCAGAAGTGGGATCGGCGGCGCACCGTAAGCCAGTACCCGGTCGTGGAATTGTTGCAGGTTGAAATTCGCGCCTTGCTCGGCTTTGTAGTCCTCGCGCAGCTTGAGCAACAGCAATTTGCCCAGGGTATAGTTCAGGTAGCCGGGATCAAACGTTCCACGGGTAGCTTCGCTGTGGGCCGGTTTTTCCTCCATATAAGCGTTTTCCATAATGAAACGGGTAGCTTCCGCCACGCTCATACCCTGCGTGTGCATCTTGATTGCCGCGATATAGCGGCTGTTGCGGAGCAGAGCCTCGGAAAGTTGGGCAATTTTGTAACGCGGATCGCCCGCCTCGAAACCTTCTTCTAACATCATTTGCTCGGTGTAGTGCGCCCAGCCTTCTACAAAAGAGTAAGCCCAGGTCATCTGGCGGAAGCGGTTCGGCACAAGCTTGGTATGCAGAAAGTGCAGATAATGGCCGGGGTAAGCCTCGTGGATGCTTACATCCTGGAGAGTGTAGTAGTCGAACTTGGTCAGCCATTCTTCTTTTTGCTGCTCGGTCCATTCCGGCTCAACCGGGGTCAGGTAATAGTAAGCTTCTTTTGCTACGTTTTCAAACGGGCCGGGGGCATCCATAAAGGCAAAGGCCCAGCGCAAGAAAGGCGGCGTTTCGGTCACGAGACAGCGCACTTCGCTTGGAACTGTTACGATCTTACGGTCAATCAAGAACTGGCGCACTTCTTCGAGTTTGGCGACCGTATCGGCGACCAGAGTTTGCGGCGTCGGGTGATTTTTGGCAATTTCAGCCATTACTTCTTTGACTGGCAGACCGGGTTTGTAGCTTTCGCAAATTTCGCGTAGTTCGGCCAGGTTCTGAGCCAGGTTCCGTTCGCCGACTTCCAGCACTTGCTCCACCGGCAGGTCTACCATTTCGCCGCTTGCCAGCATCCGCCGGTAGGTGTCCGCCCCGATAGCAAAATCCAGGTGGGCCTGGGGCAACCGTTCTTTCAGAAAAGCCACGAAGTCGCGGATCGCGCTCACGGCTTCACCGCGAGCCGCCACGAAACGGGCCGTCAGGTCAGGCTGGGCCGCCCGGTCGAACTCCGCAGTCACGTCACCCTCGAAGTAGGTAATCATTCCTTCATACATACCCAGGGCGGTTTCCAGGGCCGGTTTAGGTAGTTTCTCTTCCAGGTTTGCTTTGCCCTGTTGCAAGGCGAAAGGAACCGCCTGGAGGTGCCGCACCACATATTCCAATCGCTCGGCCAAGGGAGCATAGTTTCGCTTGATGTAAGTGCTGACCTCGATCAGATAAGTGTAAATCATCGGGTTTGTTTCGTACTCGCGGATGTCTTCGAGCTGAAAAAGTTCTTGCTCGATACTCCGCACCAGTAGTTTGCGGTCGAACTGGTTTTCGCGGTCTTCGTCCTCGCCACTCAACCCGGCCAACTGTTCGCGTATTTCTTTGAGGGCGACCACTCGTGCCGCGAGAGCCTCGCGGCTAACGTCGGTTACGCGGCCATCGTATTGGTGCAAACCGAGGTACGAGGCCGTAATCGGATTGCTCTCGAACAGAGCTTGCATATATTGCTCGATTATATCCTGCAATTTGTTACCGCTTAAAACCTGTGTCATTAATGGTTTCCTTTCTCATCTTCGCAACCTTATCAAGTCCTGGATGTAGACCACCCCCACTCTACCAACCCCTGACCTCTGCTTCGGGATACTCAATCAAGCTTCGGGCGGATGCGGGCGGGAACGCCAATCAATCCAGATTGCGCCCCCCACCAAGGCCGCACCCACTACCATCAGCCAGATCAAATTGGTCATTCCACCCAACCCGACGCACAATACACCCAGCGAACCGGCCCCGATAGGCGCGGTTTCGGAAGGACTGCGTTTGCCAAAAACCGCCACGCCGGTCAGCACCAGCCCGACTATTCCTACTCCGATTAAAAGACTATCTAATCCGTTCATCTTCCTGACTTTCGTTTTGCCTGTGCAAGGGCCGATTATAACTGCTGGCCGGGCCTGGACGCAACCGGCAGGGCAGATTTAAGCGTTTAACTGCCAGGATCAAGAATAAACTTATTTTAATGCCTCAAGGTCTTGTGATATACTGCTTCTTGCCGTTACGAACGGTATTCAAGAAATTCTTCAGTTTAGTTGCGAGAATAGCGATGCAGATAAAATTGCACACGCCGGTACTTCGCTCCACTATCTCTACCCGCACTCTCTGGCTCGGTGCCGTCGGGCTGATTATGGCCCTGGCAACCTTTGCTCTGGTCTATCGCCTGGACGTAAACCCGCGCCCCTGGTACGACGAAGGCATGTACACCAGCCTGGCCCATACTTTGCTGCGCGATGGCGCGTATGCCCTGCCGGACAGCCAGGGGCCGCGCCTGTTCGACCCGATTGTGCAGACCGGGCCGACCCTGATTCTCCCTCTGGCCCTGGTATTATACCTGTTTGGCCCTGGTTTTTTGCAGGCCCGGCTTCTGGTCGTCGCGTTTTCGCTGCTGGCTCTGGTCGCCTACCTGTTGCTTGGGCGACGGTTGGTGGGGCCGGGGGCGGCTTTGCTGGCTTTGTTCTTTCTGGTCTTGGGTAACGCCCGCTTCGACGTTTCGTTTGTCTTTCTGGGACGGCAGGTGCTGGGCGAAACGCTGGCTCTGGGTTTGCTGGCTCTGGGTAGTTGGGCCTGGCTAGGGGCTACTGCCGACCCCGCCAGGGCTAACCGCTGGCTGGCCCTGGCGGGAGTGTTGATCGGCCTGAGTATTGTCACGAAAGCCCAGCTTTTGATTGCATTTGGGGTGGCCTGGGCGGGGCTATTTCTGCTCAATCGCTTTTACTACCGGCAAGTAGGTTGGCGGGCTTTCCTGCTTCCGGGTGGTCTGGCAGTCGGGTGCTACGGCCTGTGGTACGGACTGCAATGGCTGGTGTCAGGGCCGCAAGCTTTTGGCGTCAATGCCAGGCTACTGAGTGAAGGAGCCAGCTTGCACGGTTTTAGCTTTAATTTGCCCAATGTTAAAGAAGCTCTTGATACCCTCTGGAAGATTCGCTTCTTGTTCTGGGGTGTTCCCGGTTTGCTCTACGGCCTATACCTGGCGCGGCAGCGCGATAAAAACGGGCTGGCGCAGGCTTTTGTGCTGCTGCTGACAATCTTCTGGCTGGGCTGGTACATCGGGCTTTCGATTGGGTGGAACCGCTATGTCTTTATAGGGGTGGCCCTGACTTATTTCTGGACTGCCCGACTGCTGGTAGACCTGGCGAACGGTTCCCTTTTGCCACGCTGGTTGGTCGAGCCGTTGGCCCGGCAAGTTCTGGCCGGTCTGTTTATCCTGGCTCTAACATGGTATAACGGGCGCGGCCTGTTAAGCCAGGTTTTTCTGCCCGGCGAAGATCAAGTCGGCCCTTTTGCGGCTTTCCTCAACGAGCAAGTTCCGGCTCAGGCTCAGGTGTTGTCCTGGGAGTGGGAGTTAGATATGCTGGCTCCTCACCGTTTCCATTATCCGCCCACGCCTTTTATCTACCGCAACATTGACAACTCGTACCGGGCCAGAACTGGCACGAAGTTGCAATACGACCCTGGCCCGCGCAAGCTCGATTACGTGATAGATGGGCCGTACAGCCGGGAACGCGGTGTTTTCGCCGATTACATCCGACTGCACACCGACAAAGTAGCCACTGTGGGCCAGTATACTCTGTACAAAGTCGTCCGCTAAATAACCTCTTCCAACTTTTTCGCGGCCTGATCGGAAATTTACAAGCCTCAAAAAGAATCAAAGCAAAGCGCGTGAAGATAAGCTTTGCTCTGATTCCCTATTTACAAAACTCGCGCCCTCGTATACTATAATCAGGTAAGCAATTTGTGGTAATTTTGCCGCCCCGACTTAGAGCCTATCCTAAAAGCAGGTAATAGCAGGGCCGAAAAGTCAATGGGCAGAGCCATATCCTACAAGAGTTGAGCCTGGGTAGGACATTGCTCCATCAATGGATTTTTGGCTAGGCTCTTACTTTGACGAAAGTTGTGTTGACGAAAGTTTTAAGAAAGTGAGGACATAGCGAAATGGACATCGGGTACTGGTTCAAAGGGTTAATCCTGGGTTTTTCGATAGCCGCCCCGGTTGGGCCGATGGCTCTCCTTTGCATCCAGCGTACCCTGAACAGAGGTCGGCTTTATGGACTGGTTTCGGGTCTGGGCATCGCCACTGCGGACGCTTTTTACGGCGCGGTGGCCGGGTTTGGTCTTAGCTTTGTAACAAACTTTCTGGTTGGGCAACAATTCTGGTTGCGTTTGGTCGGCGGGCTATTCCTGGTCTATATGGGCCTGAGAACGCTCGGCTCGAAACCGGCAGACAAAGCGGCCAGAGCCGATGAGCGAGGTCTGGGCCGGGCCTACTTCTCGATCTTTCTCCTGACCCTGACTAACCCGCTCACGATCCTTTCTTTTGTAGCGGTCTTCGGCGGCTTTGGCCTGGGTGCGGCGGATTACCTCGGCGCGGGAGTGCTGGTAGTAGGGGTTTTTTGTGGCTCGGCCCTCTGGTGGCTGAGCATTACCGGCGTCGTTAGCTTTTTCCGGCATCGCTTCGATGCGCGGCTACTGGTCTGGGTCAACCGGCTTTCCGGCCTGATTATTGTAGTTTTCGGGGTAGTGGCTTTACTTGGCCTGATTAGCTCGAAGTAGCAAGATAGAAGAAATGGCAAAAACTCAAACCAGACTTTCAGCTTTTGGCAGCTTTTCTAGGTCAAACGACTGATTGACCGGGACTGACGGCTTTGCTATACTACAATCAGCTAACCGAAATCTGAAAAGGAGGAAACTATGGAAATTCGGCCCTTGCGTGAAGAGGAAAAAATCAAGTTTGCCCACATTCTCCGGGATGCTTTCGCAACGCCCCCTACTTTTGTTGAATTCTGGTCGCAGAATGTTATTTTAGAAGAAACCCGCGCTCTTTTCGATGATAACGGTGCGATCCTGGCCGGTTTGCGTATTTTGCGAAATGACCTGTGGCTAGGGCAGAGCAAAGTCCCGATGGCAGGAATTACCAACGTCGCCACGCCACCCGAACACCGCCGGGGCGGTCAGCTCAAGCGACTTTTGCGCGAGGTGATGGCCGAGGAACGCCAGAAAGGGATTAATATTTCGGGCCTCTATCCTTTCGAGTTTCCTTTCTACCGCAAGTTTGGCTACGAATTAGCCAGTGCGCTCCAGGAAGTGACGATCAAGATCGGGGCGTTGGCTTCCTTCAAAAGCCACACCCCCGGACGCTGGGTTCAAAAAGGCCCGGACGACTGGCAAGAATTTCAGGCTCTGTACAACCGCTACTGCGAGGGCAAATTTGGCCGGATCGAACGCAAAACCGAACGCTGGTGGTATCGGGCGGTTTTAACCAACCGGGGTGAAAAGCCGTTCACCTCTTATGTGTGGTACGATGCGACCGGGAAGGAACGAGCCTATATTGTTTACGATCTCAAGCAGCTTGATAAAGAATGGTCACGCGAGATGCGCCTCAAGGAGATGGTCTGGCTAGACGAAGCGGCCCGCTACGAAATCTTTTGCTTTATGGCTAACCACGATTCGCAAGCCGAGCGAGTAGCATTCAGTGCCGAACCGGGCGACGAATTCTTTGCCCGCCTGAGTGATCCACGTCAGGCTGAAATCAAGCTCGATTCAGGTTATATGCTGCGCTTGCTCGATGTAGAACGCGCCCTGAAAGAGCGGGCATGGCCTCTGGAAGTCGGACGCTTCAGCCTGAGCGTACAGGACGACGTTTTAGACTGGAACAATAACCGGACTTACCATATCGAGCGCAGCGCGAGCGGCCTGGAAGTCACGACGGTGGCGGGCGACGAGCGGGCCGGGCTTGCCTGCGATGTACGCACGCTGGCTCAACTTTACGCGGGCTATCTCAGCCCCTGGCAAGCGGTTCAGTTGGGATTATTGCAGGTGCGGCAGGCGGCAGACCTGGCAGTCGCCCAGCGTCTTTTCAGCCCACCCGGTCAGCCCGCTTCCTTCATGATGGACTTCTGGTAGGTTTTCGGTTTGCCTCAAGCCAATAGCCAGAAGGGATACAATTTTTACAGGTGTAGAAATTGTATCCCTTCTGGTTGCAAAGTCTGGTTCGCTTTTATTCCGGGTAAATAACTGCCAGTTGAGAAAATCTTTAGACCGGGCGGGCTTGCCACTGGTCGTAAACTTCGGTCATCTGTTGCAGATGGTCGGGAACGTGCCGCTCGTAGGTGTTTAACCAGTCGTCCAGGCTCATCGAGCCGTTGTCAGGGTGAAAGGCTTCGTTCGACCAGACCGCATCGGGCAGGTCTTTGATCAGCCGATAGGTATTGCCGCGCAGCCAGCGAAAAAGTTCCAGGGCGTCATCGGCATTCTGGTCGGCATAGTTCAGGGTTTTGCCCCAGCCGTTCTCGTCGTAAGACATCAAGGTTTGGCCTGGCTCGGCCACGAAACGTCGCGCCCGAATATAACTGTTGGCTTCGCTATCGGTGACGTGGATAATAATCTCGTGGATGCTCCAGAATTCAGGAGACGGTTTGAAATGCCACATTTCGCGGGGAAAAGCCTTTATTCCCTCGCTCAAAATATCGTAAGCTACCCCGTAATTCTCGATTTTGCGTTTGCGTTCTTCGGCGGTCATAAGTTTCCTCCTTTGCAAATGGCTTGTAGCGCGTAGCAGGCCCTTCCTGGCAGTAACTTTATGAGCATAGTGCAAGATTGCCTTTATCACAAGAGCCATCTAGCCTAAAATATTTTTTGGTCTGTCCGCAATTCTAACTATAGTTTGTCCGGCTTAGTTGGAACCTTCTATGGTTCTGTCAAAATTCAGGTGATAAAGAATAAAAGAGCAGGCTAATATGAGGATAATGGAAGCTATTGGGTGGGAGTCAGGCGGCCTTAAATTGATTTTGAAGATGGGCAAATCGAGTAGAGCTTATTATACCACATCCTTTTGTGACTGACCAAAGCTATCACTCATTTTAGGGCAAGTTCCTCTACCCTGTCCTCAGTTTTGACGGAACCCTCCCCATTGTCAAGACAGAAAAGTGTTAACTTAAGATGGTAAGTTGCAATATAAGTGAGTTAGCATCTATGTACAATTGACAGCAGCTAGCACATTGGCATAATAGTCAGCACCGGCATGGGTTACTCCTACGAAGTGACGGTCAGCGTAGACAAATCTTTTGGCAAACCCTACTTTGGCTCGCTGGTAGACAAAGTGCTGGCGACCTTCCAGGCTCTGTAGCCGGTAGAAATAAAAACAGCCGCACGAAGTTTTGGGGGAGTGCCGGTTTGGAGAGAGCCAGGTTAGAGTAGGGGGAAATCTGGTTATGCCACTAACCTTTAGGTCAACTACCCGTCTGAGTCAAATTTGAATTAGTCGGGTAGTTAATGTAGGTTGGCAATATCTAGCTAAGCTTTAGCCGCATCTGCTTTAGTAAGTTCCGCCGCTTCCTTGACCCAGCTTTCGACCTGGGCCAGAGTAGGCGCGTGGTGGGTAATTTTCTTCTCGTCGTTTGTTTGTTTGAGCTTCGTGGTCAGGTTGGCGGCTACCCGATGTTGTAATTCCTTGCACGAATCTACTCCGCACTCTTCCAAAAGGTTAGCCATTTCTATCCCCACACCATGCAAGCGTATAAGGTCGGCCCGGTTAACCCACTCGTTAATAATTTTGGTGTCAATTCCAATCTGCTTGGAAAGGGCGGTGCGCTTTGCCGAAGTCAGTGCATGCTCTAACAGTTGCTCGGTAGTAGTGATCTTGGCCTCGGCCAATTTCTCCTGGCTGGCAGTATCCATGCCTTTAATTTCACTCAGCTTGGTCATACATGATCCTTTCTGCCGTGGCGAGAGGTCGTTTAACCTCGGCCTGGCTATTGGAAAAGAGAAGATGCGTTAAGCGGTTCTATTATAGGATATATCGATCTTATTAGTCAATTTTAGGGCTTTCGCTCTCCGGCTTTTGGCCCTCTTCGACTGGCTGACAGGTGGGGCAAAGGTAAGTTCCACGCTGCCCGACATAAATCTTGATAATCGAAGTACCACAGTTGACGCAGGGATTGTCTTTACGGTCGTGGACAAACAGGGCTTCCTGGTTACGTCCCGGTATGCCCGCGCCATCCAGGTAATCGCTAAGCGAAGTACCCCGGTTCTCGATGCCGGTGTTAAGTACCTGCCGGATAGCGTGGTAGAGTCGCTCTCGGTCGGCGGAGCTAAGGCTCTGTACGTTTCGCTGCGGATGCAAACCGCTAACGAACAGGGCTTCATTTACATAAATATTGCCTAATCCCACCAGTAGCGTCTGGTCGAGCAGCAGAGGCTTGAGCGCACCCTTGCGCTTTTGCAACAACTCGTCGAAATGCTGCGGGGTGAAAGTATCGAGCAAAGGTTCTGGCCCTAGCTTTTTCAAGAATTCGTCTCGCTCGTCCCGGCCCAGGAAAAGATAAACCCGGCCAAATTTGCGCAGGTCGCAAAAGCGTAATTCACTGCCGTCCTGAAATCCAAAAATCAGGTGGGTGTAGCGGTCGGCAGGGGCGTTGCTTTCCCGCCAGAAAAGATTGCCGGTCATTTTGCGGTGCAGCACGAGGTGCTTATCTCCGCTCGTCTCGATCAGAATGTACTTGGCCCGCCGGTCGAGGCCCACAATAGTTTTGCCACTCAGCAATTGCGCCAGTACCTCGGCTGGATGGGTCTGGATCAGGTTCGGCCAGTCCGTCCAGATGTGACCGCTAAAGGTACGCCCCGGCAAGTAGCGGCGCAGGTCGCGCACGGTCGTTTCTACTTCAGGTAATTCAGGCATTTTCTTTTCAGTAAAAATTAATAAGTTAAGGTTTTTGAGATAAAAAGACCGCTTCCCCACGAAAGCGGTTCCTTAACAACTCATATTATAGCACAAATGTCTCGTTAGTGGGGAACCAGGGTTTGCAACAGGGTGAAAGCAAAAAGCTACCGCGACCTTTTATTTACTCCCAATTCCAGGTGGTAATGTTTCAACTTCCAACTCGTAAAATACTTTTGCAAAGAAGCTGGAGCGTTTCGAGGGTTAGAAGTGTTAATAACTGTTATAATGGCGGAAGTTGGTAATGAGAAGAGACAAAATAAATGAAACAGGGTTTTCAAATGGCGGATAAACCTCGCGGCTTACTGCGTGGCCCCAAATTTAACGGCAAGCACAGCACTTTGATTGCTCCGGCCTACGCGATGGTCGAACTTTTGCGCGACGATAGCCGGGTGACTAAAATCGTGATCGGCATTATTAAACCGCGCAAAGGTAACGGGGTCGGCCTCAAAGCCGTCTCGATTGAGGCCGGACTGCGTATCATGGTATCCGGGCCGTCCAGCATTCAGCAATTTTACGCTTACACTGCCGACCCGGAAGGAGTTAAAGCGGCCCTTGAAGAATTATTTGCCGTCGGTGGCGCATAAAACAGCCTTTTGATGATCAAACCTGAAACTTCTCTAAAAGAGCAACAAGAAGCTCTGCCGAATCGTCTCCGCTTAATCTTTATCATTGGCTCCCTCTCGGCTTTTGGCCCGCTCTCGCTGGATATGTATTTACCGGGCTTGCCTTCGCTCACCACTGACCTCGGTGCTGCTACCTGGCAGGCTCAGCTAACCCTGACCGCTTGCTTGCTCGGTCTGGCGGGCGGACAAATTATAGCTGGCCCGCTTAGCGACGCTCTGGGCCGAAGACGACCGCTCCTGGTCGGTCTGCTTCTTTACGCGCTGGCTTCGTTCTTTTGCGCTCTCGCCCCTTCCGTCCCGGTCCTGATCGCTCTGCGTCTTATCCAGGGGTTGGCGGGCGCGGCAGGTATCGTGATAGCGCGGGCGACGGTGCGGGACATTTATTCCGGCCACGAAGCGGCCCGGTTTTTTGCCCTGACGATGGCGATCAGCGGGCTGGCTCCGATTCTCGCCCCGGTCATCGGGGGCCAACTGCTCAACTTCACTTCCTGGCGCGGCGTTTTTTTGCTGCTGGCGGCGATAGGCGCAGTCTTGTTTGCGGTCACCTTGCTAGGTTTAGCCGAGAGCTTACCGCCTCAAAGTCGCCATACCGGTGGTATCGGGGCGACCCTGGGAACTTTCCGACTGTTACTGGCCGACCGCTATTTCGTCGGTTATGCCCTATCGTCCGGTCTGGCTCTAGCGGCGATGTTTGCTTATATTTCCGGCTCACCGTTTGTCCTCGAAGGTATTTACGGCGTTTCTCCCCAGACCTTTAGTCTGATTTTTGCTGCCAATGCCCTCGGTATTATCCTGACCAGCCAGCTAAGCGGTCGGTTCGTCCGGCGATTTGGCCCTCGCAAATTGTTTATTAGCGGGTTAGCCGTTTCTCTAGCCGGTGGCTGGCTGCTGCTGGCGATGGTTTATTTTGAGGTTGGACTGCCCGGTGTTTTACCGGCCTTTTTCCTGGTGGTCGCCAGTATTGGCTTTATTTCTCCTAACGCGACGGCCCTGGCTCTGGCCGCGCACCCTCGCGTGGCCGGAAGTGCTTCCGGTTTGATCGGCCTGTTGCAATACGTTATTGGAGCCGCCGTAACTCCGCTCGTTAGCATCGGCGCAGGCGGAACCGCTCGGCCCCTGGCAATTATCATCGCCTTGCTGACCCTCGGCGCAGTTCTGGTTTTTGTGAGCCTCACTCGCGGCCCCTCTGAGCCGATGAGCGCGTAACCGAAGTCGGCTGGCCTGTAACAAACTTTAGACGTTTGCATTTAGAATATATTTTCTGATAAAATAAGCCTTAGAAATTCTAATAAACGGGCCTGTTAAATAAGCGGAGGCAAAGGTAACTTATGGCCTTATTATCACCCGCGATCCTTGAACTTTTAGAGCAAGTGCGCCAGATAGCTTTGAGTTACCCGGAAGCGGAAGAATACTTTCCCTGGGGAACTCGTTCTTACTTTCGGAGCCTGAAAGGGCGGAATTTTCTATTTGTGGTCGAGGGACTGGACGACCTGGTTGTTTCGCTACGGTTGCCGCTGGGCGAACAGGCGGGAGCGGTGAGCCTTCCTTTCGTCGAACGGCACAAATCTATGGGCTTCAAAGATTGGTTTACCGCTACAATCAAAACCGACGAGGAACTGGATCTGATAAAACCCTGGATCGGCCTGAGTTACGAACTAGGTAAACCTTTTCGGGGCAAAGCAGATTGCTTACCGGGTGAACAGCCTTACATCCTTGAATTTTTAGACCGGGTACGCCAGATTGCCCACAGTTACGAAGACATTGAAGAATACTTTCCCTTTGGAGACCGGGCTTTTAGAAAGAGGAAAGGCCAGATTTTTCTCCATGCCAATGAACATCAGGATGGCCTTTATGTGGCAGTTCGGTTGCCGATGGGGGAGCGAGAACACGCTTTGAGCTTACCTTTCGTGGAAGTACCCAAGTATATCGGGCATAAGGGTTGGGTTGGGGCCAAAGTTCGCAACGAGGAAGAATTAGAGACGGTTCTGCCCTGGGTTGACCTGAGCTACGAGATGAACCAACCAGTTCGTAAAAATAAATTAAAGAGTAAAAAATAGGTCGCACCGGGCGACCTATTTTTTACTCTTTAATTCTCAGTTAAGTCATTGCCCCCACGGACGAAACCGAGAGGGTGGCCTCGGTTAGAGGGACGCGGATAATTACGCTCGTGCCGCGACCTGGTTGCGACGCGATGTTGACCGTTCCGCCGATCAAGGCGGCGCGTTCGCGCATATTAGTCAGGCCCAGGCTACCGCGTTGGTCGTAAGTGCGGGTGACAGCCGCCACGTCGAAACCCTGGCCGTCGTCCTGAGCGGTCGCTACTACAAAACCATCCCGGAAATCCACCGAAATCCAGATATTGCGGGCGTGCGCATGCTTGCGAGTGTTGTTGACGGCTTCCTGCAAGATCGTGAAAAGGGTATTTTCGACTGCCGGGTTGAGCCGGTTAGCAAAATCGTCGTTACCGCTGAAATGTACCTGCGGATCGTTCGGGGTAGTCGGGAAGCGGGCGGCATACTGTTCGAGGGCCGCATTTAAGCCCTGTGACTCCAGCACGAGCGGTCGCAATTCGTACAGAAGGGTGCGGATTTCCTTCGAGGTTTGCTGCGCTTGCTTACCCAGCATCGCCAGTTCTTCCAGAGCGCGTTCCGGTTCGCTTTTGAACAGGCGACGGATGAACTCGGTTTGCATCGAGAAAGCAGCGACAGCCTGGGCCGGGCCGTCGTGCAGGTTGCGGGCCAGACTGTGACGTACTTCCTCTTCGGCGGTCAACATCTTATTGCGGTCTTCTAGCAAATTGCGGTACAGCGTGGCATTTTGCATCGCAATAATAGTATGCGAGGTCAGGGCTACCATCAGTTCCAGGTCGCTCTCGTGGTAAGTATCTTCCTGAGTGTTGGCAATCAAGAGCAAGCCGTAAACCTCGTAGCCGCCCCGCAACGGCATTACCATCGCGGTCTTGCAAACTTTGAGCGAAGGGAAAATCTTCTGTAGATCGTCCAGAGTGTCTTCATCATCAATTAAGATTGGTTCGGCTTCGTTAAGGGCGTCGTGGATTACCCCGTAGCGGGTTTCGATAGCTTTGCGCTGTTCTTCCTCGGTCAGACCGGTGCTATCGGCTACTCGCAGGGTATTCATTGTACCCTCGAACAGCAAAACCATCCCAACGTTAAACTTGAATACCGACTCGACTTCTACCAGAATATTACGGACTACTTTCTGGTAGTCGAGTGTCGCGCTGAGGGTTGAAGCCACCCGGTAGACCGCTTTTACCCGGCTTTGCAACTCGATCAGGTTGGTCGAGTTGGCATTGGCGATGGCCTCTTCCAGCATATCGGCATGGCCGGTCATAATGGAGCCAGTGCTTTGCGTGATGATATACAAGGTAAAAGCAAAGAGAGCTACCGCTACGAAAACTGCCAGGGCCAATAAAGCTTCGGGCGAACGAAAGTCTAGCGTCGGACGAGCTTGACCGAAGGCAAAAAACAGGGCGTTGACCAGTCCGCTCAGGCCAATTGCCAGGCCACCGGGTTTAAGGCCGCATAGTACCAGCAGCAGTAAAGCCGGAGCGTAAGCCAGGGCAAAGATTGGCAAACCAATCTGCCAGGAAATTGCCAGGGTCAGAACCACATCCAAGCCCAAACTTACCATTGGCAACAGGCGCGATTGTCTGCCGATAGTAGCTGTAACCAACAACACGACCAGGCTGTATGCGCCATAACCGGCCAGCAAATAGTAGGTGTTGTTATCAATTATGCCAGGGCTTGAAATTAACAGATTACGGTCTAGCAGATACAGGCCAAGCAAGGCCAGGACAAACAAAAACCTGGCGTAGCAAACCCGGAGGGTGCGCATACGCTCCAGGCTCTGCGCTCTTTGTAAGATTAATTTGCGCGAACGGTTAACTAAATCCACATGTTTGTACTTTGCTGTAAAAGGTGTCCCTTAAAACCTGGGCTAAACTACCAAGTGAGCTTGAAGCAATTACCTGAGCAAGCACAATGTACCAGCTTGTGGCGCGAGTGTCAATATTTTGGCCGCACACCGCTTATAGCTCACCTGTCCGGCTCATCATAACAGATCGTATTGCCTTAACCCTATAGGAAAGCGCGGGTACTTTTGGGCTATCCTGCTAGCCTGTAATCAGGCTATTACACTTATTAACCCGGTCTGTGTAAGCAAATCATCTTAACCAGGGGAAAGAACTTCAAAGCCTTAGCCAGCCATTTCTTTCTCTTGCGAACTCGCCTGGTTTGGCGTTCGATACCCGGTTGTTCTATGTCATTATATATAGCTCCCTTCACGAAGTCTCATTTTAGTTAGCAGAAATGTGTAATTTTATTGATGTGGTAATTCGTGTTGTATGTTAATAATGTTAAGTAAGATAGTGGGCCAGGATTTGACCACCTTAAAGGTAGGGCCAGGCCGGGGTTGGGTTTTAGGTTTCTTGCCAGATTACCCCTCATTATCCTAAAGCGTTTCAGATGCTAAATAAATAAAGGAAAGGAAAGGAATAAACCTACAATGGCACGTGCCAGGGAAATAATAAAGACACGCGGAAAAAAGAGTGAAAGTTACCTGGAAGAAATTATTTCTTACTACGGTAGCCTGGCAGATTACAACGAAGAGCAGCGTCGTTGTGGCCTGGCTACTATCGAAACCGCTTTGCAAGGCAACCCTTTTAATAAACAAATCAAGATTGAAAATGCCAGGCCGCTAGAAGTTAAGGAAATGACGGACACCAGGTCACGACTTCGACATTCCTGGCTCAGGCTTTTTAGTCAGAAGGTCTAGGATCATAATCTGAGGCAAAAATATACACCGATCAAACGCGCACTAAAACTACTTAAAGGAGCTAAAGCATTGAAGTATAACACCCTGAACTGGAAATAGCCTATCGAAAAATGGCTGAATTACAACAATAAGCTGAACACGCTAAATTGGTTAAGAAGTTAAAAAAGTCCAGACAAGAACAACACCCGTCTCTCTGGCGGAGGTTGCTAACATACTATATGGTTAAGCCGAATAAGCGTTCTAGCAGTGCAAAGCCAATTTGCAGTAAGGAATTATCTACGTGTGCCTCCACCCCTGAATAAGAACCAGGGATTCAGAGTAGAGAGGAGACCCCGGCCCTAGATTGGCGGGTCGGGGTCGAAATCGGCCTCGGCAGAGGCATCGGCGGCAGGAGAGGGCGCGGCCCTGGTGGGGGCGGGTTTAGGGGTGGGGCGGGCCAGGTTGGGTAGCGGCATCGGCGGTTGTGGAGTGGGGCGGGCCGAGGACGAGGGCGGCGGCGGTTGGAGGGCCGCAGGCGGTATCGGGCGGTCTACTGGCCCATTTTGAGCCAGGGCAGGCGTCGCGCCCAGGTTTCCTTGCAAGTAAGGCGGAACCCCTTCTGGTTCTGCCTGAGTGGGCGGTATTGGCTCGAAAGAATTCGCGGCTGCCGTGAGGGACGACGGGCCGTTCAGGTCTTCCTCGGCCAGCAGCACCGGGCGGGGACGGCTGCCCTCGGCATGCCCGATCACTCCGGCTCCTTCCAATTCGTCAATCAGGCGGGCCGCCCGGTTGAAGCCGATCCGCAAGCGGCGTTGCAGGAGTGAAACCGAGGCAGTGCGGGCCTCGCGCACCAGTTCAAGAGCTTCCTCGAACAGTTCGTCGCCTTCCGCCGTGTCGCTATCGGCTTCGATTTGTTGCAATTCTTCCGGCCAGAGTTGGCCTTGCTGGAAATCTTTCTTGTCTCCGGTCAGGAAATCGTTTTGCTGCCGCCAGTGCCGTACCATCGTGTCAATCTCGTCGTCACCGACGTACACGCCCTGCACCCGCATTGGCTTGGCCGCGTCCGCCGCCAGATAGAGCATATCGCCCCGGCCCAGCAGCTTTTCGGCCCCGCCCATATCAAGAATTACCCGGCTATCAATCTGGCTGGTCACGGCGAAGGTGATCCGGCTGGGGAAGTTCGCTTTGATCAGACCTGTCACCACGTCAACCGAAGGGCGTTGCGTTGCCAGGATCAGGTGGATGCCTACGGCGCGGGCTTTCTGAGCTAACCGGCAAATCGCCGACTCGGCTTCTTCTGGCGCGACCATCATCAGGTCGGCCAGTTCGTCTACGATTAAGACGGTATAAGGCAGCTTTTCCAGGTCGTTACCCACGCCCGCCGCCTTGTTGTAGCTCTCGATATTGCGGTGGCCGTAGAGCGAAAGCTGCTTGTAACGCCGCTCCATCTCCCGAATAGACCATTTCAAGACGCTCATCACGGTCGGGGTGCGGTCGTTGCGGTTGCGTTCTTTTTCGGGGTCGGCCTCGATCTGGGTTACGACCGGGAAGCGCAGGTGGGGAATACCGTTGTAGGTGCTAAGTTCGACCATTTTGGGGTCAATCATGATGAACTGCAACTCGTTCGGGCGATGCTGCAAGAGATAAGCCGCCACAATCGAGTTAAGGCAGACGCTCTTGCCCGACCCGGTAGAACCGGCAATCAAAAGATGGGGCATCTTGGCAAGGTCGGCTACAATTGGTTGGCCGCTAACATCGCGGCCCAGGGCAAATTTCAGTCGCCCGCTACGCTTAGTAAATTCGTCGGCTTCCATAATCTCGCGCAGCCCGACCGTCGCAACTTTAGCGTTGGGAACTTCGATGCCGACGCGAGACTGGCCGGGTACGGGAGCTTCGAGGCGGATGGTCGGGGCAGCCAGGGCCAGGGCCAGGTCGTTTGCCAGAGCGGTGATGCGGGCTACTTTCACGCCCACGCCCGGTTCGAGGGCAAACTGCGTGACGGTCGGGCCGGTATTGACCTCGCGCACGTAGGCTTCGACCCCAAAGCTCGAAAGGGTATTTTCGATCATTCGGGCTTTTTTGCGTAGCTCCTGGGGATTTACTTCTACATCTGAAAAATTCGCCAGGATATTTACGCTGGGAACCTGCCACTCGCGTTGCGGCAGGTCGGTTGGTTTGGCGGGTTCGGCGTCGCGCTTCCAGTTTTGTTGCAGCGGACGCTGGGCTTTATCAGGCTGAGTCTGGGTGGGGGCGGGTTGCGCCTGGGCTGGGACCGGGGCGGGCGCGGCCAGTTGCGGCGAAGGCCCGACCGGGGCTGTCGCGGGTTTAACCACTCCGCTTTCGTCGTCTTTCAGGCTAATCGTGTGGGTGAATTGCGGTTCGGGTGCGTCCGGCACCAGGGTTGCCCGGCGCGGGCGATTGCCGTTGATCGGCGGGTTGTTCAGGAGCAATTCGTCCAGCAGGTCGTCCTCGTCGGTCGGTGCAACGCCAGCGCGACGGGCTGGACGTTTAGGCGGGCCATAGTCGGCCCATTCGTCTTCGTAATCTTCGTCGTCGTAATCTTCCATATCGTCGTATTGGAGTGTTTCGCTGGCAACTAACGGCGGTTCGCCCCGGAACCAGCGATAGCCGTTCCGCACCGCCTGGCCCATATCGCGCAGGGACATGCTCAGGGCCAGCATCAGGCCGACCAGGAACAGGGCCAGCCACAGCACTGCCGCTCCCAACCCGGTGATAATTCCACCCAGGAACGAGTTGATGTAGTAGGCGAAAAGACCGCCGCCCCCGCCTTCTTCGGCCAATCCTTTGGGGTTGCCCGCAAAAAGATGCACGAACGAGACGAACGCAACGACCATAAAAATCACACCCGTCAGGCGGGTCTGATTGAAGCGTTCGCGGTCGGTCAGACCTTCCCAGATATAAGTAGCTCCCATCACGATAATCAGAGGTGGGATTAAAAAGGCACCCACGCCAAAGCCGCGTTTGGCGAATTTACCGACCTCCGCCACGATGCCCTGGTCGGCCACCAGGCCAAAGAAAAGGATCAACCCTACGACAATCAAAACAATGCCGGTGATTTCGTGGCGAGCGTTGTCGCTAATTTCGGGTAGTTTATCGCTGGTATGGAAATTTTGCGGCCCGCTCTGACGTGTCCGCGACCCGCCACTCCCGTTTGTCTCACTCCCACTCCGCGAACGTGTACCCGGCGCGGCCTGAGAACGACGGCGCGGCGCAGTCTGAGTGGTCGGACGCTGGCGACTGCTCTGGCTATTCTTGATCACAATTTCGACCGGCTCGGCGGCGCGGGCTTTTTCTTTAGGGGGCGTGATTGTCAGGTGGTCGGTGACATTGGGCCGACCGGCGGCCATTTTGCTGATTTTGCCGCCCCGCGCATTGATTACGATCTGGGTTTCGGTTTCGAGCGGTGGCGCAAAAGGCTCGATGGGTTGCGTCTGAGGCCGGGTGCGCGGCTTTTTCTCAGCCGGTTGTGGAGCCGGTGTTTTCTCTTTAGGCATAGTCGGGTTCGCCTTTTTCACAAATTACGAGTGTCCGGGCCGAGTTTTGAACCTCGGCCAATGGTCGGGTTTACGTAATATATCGTAGCACGTTCGTTCGTAGTCGTCAATAAAAAGCAGGAATTAGAAGGCCAGGCTTCGCCACTCGCCGCGACCTGGGGACTACCCTAAACCGTCTGAAAAGTCGGTATAGCAAAACTAAAAGTAGAGCCGAAGCCAAACTCGCTTTCAGCCCAAATTTCGCCGCCATGAGCCTGGACGATGTGCTTGGAAATCGCCAGGCCCAGGCCGGTGCCGGTTTCGTTTCCGGCGCGGGCTTTGTCCACTTTGTAGAACCGCTCGAAAATGCGACCCAGGTCGTCCGGCGGAATACCCTGGCCGGTATCGCTTACTCGCACGACTAATTTAGTACCAGGCCGTGGACGTTCCACTTGCAGTCGAATGACCCCGCCGACCGGCGTAAATTTAATCGCGTTGTGGATTAAATTAATCATCACCTGCATCAGCCGGTCAGGGTCGGACAGGGCTTTAGGAAAAGACTCGTCGCTGCCCCGGCCTATCACTTCGATACTCAGCCCACACCGTTGAGCCTGAGCATTTAGCCGGTCGGCGGCTTGTTGCACCAGTTCGCGCAGGTCGGTCGCTTTAAGGTTTAGCTTGATCTGGCCCGATTCGATCCGGCTTAGCTCTAATAATTCGCGCACAAGCTGCGTCAGGCCGTCAATTTCAGTGTCAATTCGGGTCAGGAAAGCGGGCGCGGCGGCAGGGTCGTCCACAATCGCGTTTTGGAGCGTTTCGATCATCAGTTTCACCGAAGCCAGGGGGGTGCGTAGCTCGTGCGAAATGTTTGCCACAAAATCACGCCGGATACGTTCGAGTCGCATCAGTTCGGTCAGGTCTTGCAGCACCACCAGCGCACTTCGGTTCGACTGGACGGAAGATTTAACGTTACCGTTGCGATGGCTGTTGCCGTGAGGGGTTGTTTCGATTTCTTCTTCTTTGATCAGGGTGACTTTGACCTGTAACTGAGGACGGCGTGGCCCAACTTCGAGCATCTGGACTCGTTCGTGGCCGTCCTGGAGGGTTTGCAGTAACAGGCCGTTTACTTCGTGGTCGCGCACCACCTGCATAAACGAACGGCCTTCCTGGTTGGGTAGGGCAGGCAAAGCTAGAATATGGCGGGCGGCTTCATTGATGTTGGTCACGCGGCCCTGCGCATCGGTACTGATGATGCCGTCGCTCATATTGTGCAAGAGTGCCGCCATCGTGTTGCGCTCGGTACTGATGCGCTGAATGACCGCCCGCAGTTCGAGCGCAAGCTGAGTGATGGCCTGGCTCAGGTCAAAAAGCTGATTTCCACTGGCAAATTCAAGGCTTTCAAGCTGTTGTACCAGATCGCCGGTCGCCAGTTGTTTGACTAAAAGGCTCAAACGCCGGACACGTTGAGCCGTCCGACGCCGATAATAAAAAGAGGTAGCCAGGGCTGCCGCTATTGCCGACAGACCTGCTACCAGGATCAACCAAAAAATGTCCATATCTGCGGCTCAGGAAGTTTCGCTATGGTTTGCTCCGTGTCCGTTTCCGTTGCCATTAGCTCCTTCAATATCTAGCTTGTAGCCAACCCCAAAGATAGTATGAATGTATTGCGGATGCGAAGGATCGTTCTCGATCTTCTCGCGTAACCAGCGAATATGCACGTCCACCGTGCGCGTTCCGCCCGAATAGTCATAGTCCCAGACTCGCTCTAGCAGCATTTCGCGGGTTAGCACCTGTCCCCGGTGCCGGGCCAGAAACGCCAGCAGGTCGAACTCTTTCGGTTTGAGCAGCACCTGCCGTTCGGCCAGTGTCACGGTGTGCTGGTTAATATTGATGTGTAAGTCACCGACTGTAATCAGGTGGCCGGTTCCTTCAACATTGAAGCTTCGGTCGGGCCGACCAGAGTTAACAGTTGAAGTTTTGCTGCCCCCGGCAGCTACCCCTTGCAACATTTCCATCCGGCGTAACATCGCCCGCACCCGCGCAATCAGTTCGCGCAGGTTAAAAGGCTTGGTCATATAATCGTCCGCGCCCAGTTCGAGGCCGAGGATTTTGTCTACTTCTTCCTCTTTAGCCGTCAACATCAGGATCGGCACAGTTGAAATCTGGCGCAGATTGCGGCAGACGTCCAATCCGTTCATGCCCGGTAGCATCAAATCCAGAATAACCAGTTCGGGCTTTTCCTGGCGAAAGAGTTCCAGGGCCAGCCGTCCATCGCTGGCAATACTCACCTCGTAACCCTCGCGTACCAGATTGTACTTGAGCGTATCGGCGATGTTCTCTTCGTCATCCACTACTAAAATCTTAGCCATAACCTGGCATCCGTCACACCAAAAACCGCCTTATAAAGGGCGGTTCTTACGCTGTTGAGTGATCGGACGACCTGACCCCTCCTCAAATCACTTTGGTAACTCGACGTTTTTGCTTAATTTTCCAGGACGCAAGTGATAGACCCCACGCCATTCTTCCCTGTTCTTATTATACTCTGCAATTGCTCTACCGCGCAAACCATCTAACTGGCAAAGCAGGACCTTTCAGAGTTTAACAATTTGAGCCTGTGAAACTTTTGCGGTATTTTACATCTTACAAAGATTTGAACTCAGGGATTGTAAAAAGTGTTATTCTCTGAAAGGCCCTGACTGGCAAAGCAGGGCAGTTGCATAGTCGAGATGTCACGCCCTGTCATTCTGAGCGAAGCGAAGAATCTGCTTGGCAAGGCACAATTTTGCTCTTTCAAGAAGATTCTTCGCTTCGCTCAGAATGACAAAGCGAAAAAGAAAAGGGCAAAACCCGGACTATGCAATCGCCCTAACTGGCGAAAGAATAAGTAGAATAGTTAGAGGGCCGGGTTTAGAGAGGCTGACCGGCAATAATTTCCCGCGTGGCGGTCAGGCGGTCAATCAGAATCTGGGAAGTTGTTTCGGCAGCGAGGCGGGCCGTCGCTCGTTCACTTAGCTCTGGCAACAGTCGAGCGGCTTCCTGCAAAAGAGCGACGCCGGTCAGAAAATCCTGGCGGTGAATATTCTCGGTTTCGAGCCGGTAGCCTTCAGCCATGTTGTGGTAATTGCCCAAAGGGAAAGCCAGGCCGGTTGCCAGATAGCCCTGTAAAATAGCGGTACTGGCCTCGCAGCGTCCGCCACTCATCAACTGACGCTGGACTTTAGGCAACCCATGCTCTCGAAGGCTTTCGGCGGCAACCTTCAACACATATTCGGCTTCTTCGCTAAAAGTAAAGCCCCGGTCGCCTACCCGGATCACCGGCCCTTCGCCTTGCACTGCTCCCGGCAGAGCGCGGCTGGCTTCGAGAGAAACCACGTAAGTTTCGGGCGGTAAAATTTTCTGGGCAAACACCAGTTCGGCTCCCACCAGGCCAACTTCCTCCGCCCGTGTGAAAACGCCGTAAACGTTGGTATCGGTGCTGTCCTGGGCCAGTTTCCACAGGGTCAACAGGGCGGCGGTGCAACCAACCAGATCGTCAATCACACGAGCCTGGATAAGTTCTTCGCCCAACACGAAGTCGGGCAAGTCCCAGATGCCAAAGTTGCCCGCTACCAGAGCTTCACTCGGTTCATTCAGGCGTAAGAAAAGATTTATCTGGCGTGGCCCGCCGACGACGCGACCGCCCAGAAGCGTCGCCGCTACCGGGCTGGCCGGGTCGTTTCCGGCGAAGATTTTAACCGGCCTTTCTTCTTTGAACCAGTCTATGCCCACCCCACCCAATAGCCGGGCTGTCCAGGTTGCTCCCTCAAACTCCGCATCGCTGCCGGGCGTCAGAAGCTCGAAGGCCGGATGGTCGGTATGAGCCATCAGTGCCAGGGGTCGGCAGGTTGGCCCCTTTTGATAGTGCGCGATGATGTTGCCGTAAGGGTCAATCTCGTAGGGTATATTGTAGCGGTCCAGGAAAACCTTAATCGCGGCACAAACTCCTTCCTCGTGAAACGAAGCGGTCGGGATTGACACCAGATTTTGGAGAGTCTCAAGATAAAACCGGACTTGTCCATCGCTAATCATGGGCAGGGGAACCTTTCTAGGAATTGACCATCATGAGTGAATTAATTTCTCAGCCTTCGGCCTTCTAGGGCCGTTCCAGCAGGACGTAGCCCGCCTGCCGTCCGGCCTCGCGCCATTCGCCCCCGGCCAGAAGCCGGGCGACCAGACTGGTTTCTTCCGAGTCGGGGTAGCGCACGTCGGCAAAGACGAAGCGAGCAGCCTGGGCCGGATGGAGTGAGTAAAGCGGTCGCTCGGCCAGGAGCCACAATCCGCGCCGTGGAGCAACCTGGGCCGCCCACAGGTTTGTAATTGCCAGGGGTGCATCCTCCGGCACTTTTTGCAGCAAAGCCCGCGCTCCCTCCCACCGGGCATCCTGGGCCGAAGCTCTCAAAATCGGCCCCCAGCCGTTCGCCACGTTTGGAACTCCGTCTAGCTTGATCCTGAGCAGGTTCGTCGCCAGATTAAAGGTCAGCGTCAGGCATAAAACCAGTCCAACCAGGCCCAACCCCAGGCGCGGCCCGGCCCAGCGACCAGGCGGACGGCTTTGCAACGCGGCCAGAGCAAAGATTGTCGCCACCAGCAACCAGGGGATTACCTGGGCCTGATAGTGGTAATCGAAAGGGTTCCACTGAAGGGCGCGTTTCTCGCCCGCCAGCAGGTTCAAACCTACCGGCGGCAGGGCCATCAGCAGGGGTAAGGGCCGCAGCAGAGGTAAGAAAGCCAAAGGAGCCAGTAAAAGCGGCACGTAGAGCAATTTGCCCAGCAGCACCGCTCCGGTTGGGAAAAGCTGCGACCAGCCTCGCACCGGGTCTAACACCAGGGTCAAGACGGCAGCCACGGGCGAACCACCGGCAAAGGTGCTGCCGAGAGCGAAGTTTCCGCCCGCCGCAAACCGGATAATCAGCAAGGCTGCTCCCAGCCAGCCCAGCCCAAACGCCACCGGCCAGATTATAGCCCGCCAACCGCCCGCACCGGGCCGACTTCGACCACTCAGCCAACCGTACAGGCCGAGCATTGCCAGCACCAGGCCGTTTTCAGGCCGACAGGCCAACGCCAGCCCGGCCGCCAGCGTGAAAAGGCCTAGCCGGTCTTTTTGCCAGAAATAAAAAGCAAAAAGCAAAAAAGTTCCGGCCATCGGACGTTCGCGCAATTCGTACAGGTTGCCGTTTTGCACCGCCGGGAGAAGCAAGTAAACCAACCCCAGACCTAACCCGGCCCAACCGCTTCCAAGCTTATCACGGGCTAACCAATAGACCGGCAAGGCTCCCAGAGCTACGACCACCGTCTCAACCACTACCAGCGTCAGGGTCGAAGGCAACAGCATATAAAAGGGAGCCAGCAAAGCATAAATCAGCAGAGCATCGGTACCCAGAAGCGACGAGCTAAAATCGGTGGCCGAGACTTCCAGAAAGCGGCCCTGAGTGGTATTCCAGATCGCTTGCCGGTAGAAGGCCAGGTCAAAGCCGTTGAGTAAGCGGGCCTGACGCAATCCGTGTAAAAAGCTGATTGCGCCAATATAAACGATTACCGCCAGGCCCAGACCTACCAGCGGCCAGTTCGCCCGGCCTGAACGCTTCGCCGAGGACAGTTCAGGCGCAGGGTTATTAGCGGAGTCCCTGGCTGAGGCAAGATCGGCCAAACGTTTCAGGGCAGATAACATCCTTCCTAGTCTTGTACTCTAAGTTTAACTCAGCTTATTGGGTCTATCATACTGCTTAAATAAAAAAGGAAAATGCTGCATTTTCCTTTTTTATTACCACATCCAGATTTTAGTGCCGCATCCAGAATGGGTTTTTAAACCGAGCCGGTAATAACCAGGAGTAACCCCTCGGTGGCTTCAACATCAATACCGAGTGAGGCACCGGCTATCGCACCCGGCAAATAGATAATCACCCCGATGTCCGGCGTTTTAGCGTAGCTAAGGCCCCAACCCCCCAACTGGTCGAAAGCCTTAAAGCTATCGGCAGCTAAAGCACTGGCGTCCAACCAACCGGCTTTGACCAGGTTAGTGCTAAAGTAAGTTTTTACCTTTGCCGCATCATCCCCGGTTGTGTAGGCTTCCAGCTTGACATTTTTCACATTACCCCCGGCACTCTGGGTGAATTGCTGCTGAGTAGCCGCCGGTAAGTCAATCTTTTTAGAGCCAGGATAAGGTTCAATTTTCGAGGCCACTGTAGTGCCGCCACTGCTGGTCGTAGCCGGTGCAACTGTGCGGGCGGGAACCGCCGTAGGAACGACTGCGGTACGGGCGGGTTGAGTAGTCGGGACGGCAGCACTGATGGCGGGTCGCGTGGTCAGGGCTACAGTCGTTCGGGCCGCCGTGGTCAGGGCTGCCGCAGTGGTGACGACGGCAGGCGTGGAGGTTGGCAAAGAAGCTACCGTCGTAACTGCCGCCGCAGTCGTGGCATTCTGGATCGGGGCGGGACTATCCCCTGCTACCGTCACACTGGCAACCGGGCTGGCCGCCGCCGCCTGAGTAGGGTTGGAAGGATTGTTTTTGTTGCCCAGGACTATAAAAGCCACGATACCAATTGCAATCAAAGCCAGGAGGCCCACGCCCGCCAGGATCAAAGGCGTTGCATTGGATTTTTTCGGCGGCGGAGGAGTCGGCCTTCCACCATAATTAGCTTGACCGTAGGGTGGCTGGACGTAAGGTGGTTGCCCGCCGTAGCCCGGTTGACCGTAAGGGCCGGAACCAGGAGGAGGTGCGCCATACCCACTACCGGGAGGAGGAGTGCCGTAACCGCCCGTAGGCTGACCGTAAGGGCCACTGCCAGGTGGAGGATAACCGCCTCCGCCCTGGCCGTCGGCAGGTGGAGGATAATTGCCCGGCCCGCCCCCACCAGGTGGAGGAGGCGGATAACCACCTTGTCCCCCGCCTGTACCGCCTGGTGGCGGGGGATAACCGCCGCCATAATTACCGTAGTTATTGCTCATGGCTTGCTCCTTTGATTAACGGTTATGAAAGGTTGCAGGAGCAAGGTAGATCGCCCTAAACCCTTCTGTGAAAATTGTTGTTGCCAACAGGCCGATAAAGTGGGTCTAATTTAAGGTATCGGATCAGGGAAATTAAAAGCTACGCTACTCTATTTGGAGCCAGCGGTAAATTCCGGTACGCCGGTGGCCCCTTGCACCAGGATAATCACGTTTGCATCTTTGGCAATCGTGCCGTTATTGCGTAAGGTATTCACTATGTCGTTGTCCTTGATTTCAGGCTTGAGCATTATCACCCCGGCGGCGTGCTTGCGATTAACGTCACCGCCCTCGAACTTCTCATAAGCCCGCACCAGGCCGTCCGCCCCGCGTTCGCCGGAGCCAGTGATCTTGTCACTCACGTTACTCCAGCCGCGCTTGGTCATCTCGGTGTCGTAAGCTCCCTGTAAATCAGTAATGGCGCGGGTGGTAGTATAAACGCTCATTTTCTGGCGCACGACGGTATTACTATTGCTGGCGGGGATCAAAATTTTACTGCGTAAAGCGTCGTTGTTGGTCGCTCCATCGTTCAGGGTCATACCATCCAGGGGTGGCACATCAAAATTATTGTCCACCGTAGCCGCATCTCCGCAGGCTACCAGTAGCGTCGCCAGGATAAGCAGACATAAACCAATCGTGATAAATCGGGCCGGACGGAGCCAAACCCTTGCACTCGAAGCAACCATCTAAAAGTTAAACCTTCTTTTCTTTTCTCTTCTTTTCTCTGGGTAAATCACACCAAATCACAAACTTAATAAATTTCCAAACGAGTCGCCTCAAAGACAACCTGACCGCAACAAAAAAGGAAACCAACCCCTGAACCCGGTGGGTCGGTCTCCTGATTATAACATACCTTAACGCTTTACAGAACAGTTTACAGCTATAAAGAGGTGTGCCAAAAGTAGCTCTATTGTGTCCGTAAAGGGTAAACCTGAAAGGTACTTTTTATTTTTTAGACCAGTTCAATCGCCATCGCCACCGCGCCGCCTCCGCCCAGGCAAAGAGTCACCAGGCCGAGCTTGCCGCCGGTATCTTGCAGCGCGTGGATCAGCGTCGTCAGGATTTTCGAGCCGCTAGAGCCGATAGGATGGCCCAGCGCAATCGCTCCGCCGCGCACGTTTACCTTCGACATATCCATTTTAAGCTCTTTGGCGTTGGCCAGCACCTGGGCCGCAAAAGCTTCGTTAACTTCGATCAGGTCAAAATCGCTCAGTTGTAGCCCGGTGCGCTCCAGCAGTCGCTTGACCGCTAGCGGCGGCGCGGCAAAGATATACTTTGGTTCGATCCCGGCGGTGGCCTGGCCCAGCACGCGGGCCTGGGGTTGTACTCCGTGCCGTTCGGCGGCGGCGGCACTCAGCACGACCATCGCGCTGGCTCCGTCGCTCAGGCCGGGAGCGTTGCCCGCCGTCACGACCCCGCCTTGCGGCTTGAAAACCGGAGCCAGGCGGCTCAGGGCGTCCAGGTTGGTATCCGGGCGCACCGGCTCGTCGGTCTCGAAAAGGGTGACACCCTTTTTGGTCTTAATCTCGACCAGCTGGATTTCACGTTTGAAAGCTCCGCTCTCAATCGCTTTCGCGGCCTTCTGATGACTGTTATACGAAAGCTCGTCCTGAGCCTGACGGCTGATCTCGAATTTTTCGGCGATAATTTCGGCACTCATGCCCATATGATGATTCTCGTAAGCGCACCACAGGCCGTCGTGGATCACCGAGTCGATCAGCGTGCCGTGGCCCATGCGGTAGCCGGTGCGGGCTTGCGGCAGCAAGTAAGGCGCACCGCTCATGCTTTCCATTCCGCCCGCTACGAATACCTCGCCGTCTCCGCCTCGGATCGCGTTTGCGGCCAGCATAACGGCTTGCAACCCGCTCCCACAGACTTTGTTAATCGTCAAGGCACTGACCGAAGCGGGCAATCCGGCTCCCAGAGCGGCCTGGCGTGCCGGAGCCTGTCCTTCCCCGGCCTGCACCACGTTACCCATAATCACTTCTTCTACCAGTTCGGGCCGGATGTTGGCTCGTGCGAGTGCGCCTTTGATCGCCAGCGCACCGAGTTGCGGAGCGGTAAAACTCGCCAGACCACCCAGGAACTTGCCCGTAGGCAACCGGGTTGCCCCGGCAATCAAAACATCGTTGTCTTTCATTGCGCTCTCCTTGAAACTTCTTGGCTCTCAAACTCCTGCTCTTATTTGCGGTCTACCTCTGAGCTTTGAGTTAGGCTTTTTGATTCTAATCCACACCTGGCTAAAAAGCAATTCGGCCCGAAACCAAGGGTGTGGCAAGTTTTTTTGCAATCTAGTTCAAGGCAAAAACTTTTATGCTCAAAGCTCGTTTCAAACCGCAAAAATGTCTGCCACACCCCGAAACCAACCCCGCCTCCAAAATCGATTAATTGGCATAGGCCGGATGAGGGTGTTATAATCCGCCCAAATAGGCAGATAATTCAGGACTCAACTAACTTCAGTCCGAGCAGCAGCGAGAACAGCACAGCATAAAAGAAGGGAGCTACCCATTTATGGGTGAGACACCACAAGTAACCAACCTACCCGCAGGCCACACCCGGCTGGAAAAGGATAGTATCGGCGAGTTAGCCGTGCCGGTCGAAGCTTATTACGGCGTGCAGACGATGCGGGCAATTCAGAATTTCCCCATTAGCGGCCAGCCCATGCCCAGCCGTTTTATTCGCACTCACGCCCTGCTCAAGCGGGCGGCGGCCCAGGTCAATCTCGAATTAGGCCAGTTGGACGAACGACTCCACGGTGCGATTACTCAGGCCGCGAAGGAAATCGAGGAAGGCGGCTTTGCCGACCAGTTTCCAATTGATGTCTTTCAGACTGGCTCCGGCACTTCCACTAACATGAACCTGAACGAAGTAATTGCCAGCCGCGCCAACCAGTTATTAGGCGGTAAGCCCGGCGACAAAAGCCCGGTGCATCCCAACGATCACGTCAATATGGGCCAATCTTCTAACGATACGATCCCGACTACGCTTTACCTGAGTGCGCTCGTGGCTATCGAGCAAGATTTACGTCCGGCCCTGCGAGTGCTGGAAGCGTCGCTGCGCCGAAAATCCGCCGAGTTCTGGCCGGTGATCAAAACCGGGCGGACTCACCTGCAAGATGCCACGCCGGTCAGGTTGGGCCAGGAATTTCTAGGCTATGCCGGTCAGATCGAACGGGCGCAGTACCGCCTGGACGAAGCCCGGCGCGAATTGAGCGAACTGGCTCTGGGCGGTACGGCGGTCGGTACGGGCGTCAACATGCACCCGGAGTTTGCCAAGCGAGTAATCCAAAAGTTGAGCGGTTGGCTGGGTTTACCGCTCAAAGAGAGCGACAATCATTTCCAGTCTCAGAGCGCGATTGACGGAGCGGTGCAAGCCAGTGGTGCGCTCAAAACTATCGGGGTTAGCCTGATGAAGATTGCCAACGACCTGCGCTGGATGACTTCCGGCCCACGGGCGGGCATTGGTGAAATCGTCGTCCCGGCGGTGCAACCCGGTTCTTCGATTATGCCCGGCAAAGTCAACCCGGTGATCGCAGAGTCGACCACGATGGTTGTAGCGCAGGTGATTGGCTATGACGCCGCTATCACTATCTGCGGGCAATCGGGGAATTTCGAGCTAAATGTGATGCTGCCCCTGGTTGCCTCGAACTTACTAGAGTCGGTGCGGCTACTGACCAACACCTGTAATAATCTGGCTCGTCAGTGCGTGGACGGCATCGTGGCAACCGACCAGGGCATGAAGATGCTCGAACAGGGGTTGCTCCTGGCGACCCCGCTTGCGCCGGTGATCGGTTACGACAAGACGGCGGCTATCGTCAAGAAAGCCCTGGCTTCCGGGCGCACAATCCGGCAGGTGGCCTACGAAGAAGCCGGTCTCGACCGTGAACAACTCGACCGCTTGCTCGATCCGGCAGCTATGACCGAACCGGGCGGCCCCCAGACCGGCGGGAGCGCGGGCTAAAACCGCAGGCCGAACTCAGCAATTAAAACTCAGCACTCTAAATTCGAGGAGGAAAAGGGATGGCGGACGGAGTAATGTTGCCAGCGCAGACGCTGGCCGGACAGGTAGCGATCATCACGGGTGGCGGTACGGGCATGGGTAAGGCGATGGCCCTGAACTTTGCCAGCCTGGGTGCGAAAATTGTGGTTGCCAGCCGCAAGCTGGAAAATCTGGAAGCGACGGTGAAAGAAATCGAGGCGGTGGGCGGCGAGGCTCTGGCGGTGGCAACCGATGTGCGCGATCCGGTTCAGGTGGCGAATATGGTTGCCCAGACCAAAGAACATTTTGGCGGAGTGGACATTTTGATCAACAACGCCGCCGGTAACTTTATAGCTAAAGCGGAAGACCTCTCCCCTAACGGCTGGAACGCTGTAATCGGGATCGTTCTCAACGGAACCTGGTTTTGCACTCAGGCGGTCGCTAGAGAAATGATTGCCCAGGGTCGGGGGGGCAAGATGGTTAACATTATCGCAACTTATGTCTGGACGGGGGGGCCGGGTACCGCCGCCAGTGCCGCCGCCAAGTCCGGGGTAATGAGCCTCACTCAATCTCTGGCGGTCGAGTGGGCCAAGCACGGTATCCGTATAAATGCTATTGCGCCCGGCCCGGTGGCGACCGAGAACACTACGCGCCAGCTTTTTGGCGGCGGCGACCTGATTGACCGGATGGCCCGTGAAGTTCCGGCAGGTCGCTTTGGCGAGGTCGAAGAAATTGCCAACGCCGCCGCTTATCTCGTCTCGGATTACGCGGCATACGTAACCGGCACCTGCCTGACCCTTGACGGCGGCAACATGCTAAACAAGGGTTTCCTAAAATATTTCGAGAACATGCCGGGCCGGGCTGGGAAATAAAAGTAGTTAAGGACTCTGGTTATAACAGGTCACAAAAACAACGAGGAGAATCAATTTGGCACTTTTGGACGGCAAGAAAGCCCTGATTATGGGCGTGGCGGACAAACATAGCATTGCCTGGGGAATTACCAAAGCTTTTCACGATGCGGGCGCAGAAATCATCCTGACCTACCAGAACGAACGCCTCAAGGGGAACGTCGAGAAACTGGCCGCGACCCTGGAACGCCCGCCGACTCTGCTCGGCCCTTGCGACGTGCAGAAGGACGACGAGCTTGACGGCATCTTCGCTCAGGTCGGTCAGACCTTTGACGGCAAGCTTGACGTTCTGGTACACGCGCTGGCCTTTGCAGCCCGCGAGGACTTGCGCGGCAACTTTGTAGATACTTCCCGAAGCGGGTTTCAACTGGCGACCGATATCAGCAGCTATTCGCTGATCGCTTGCGCCCGGCGTGCCAAACCGTTTCTGGAAGCCTCCGAAGGCGGCAGCATCCTGACCCTGACCTATCTGGGTAGCGAACGAGTAGTCAAGAACTACAACGTAATGGGCGTGGCAAAAGCCGCTCTCGAAGCGAATGTGCGTTACCTGGCTTACGATCTTGGCCCTTCTAATATTCGGGTGAACGCGATTTCAGCCGGGCCGATCAAAACTCTGGCGGCTGCCGGAGGTGTATCGGGCTTTAGCAAGGTACTGGACGTAGTGAAAGCTCAGGCTCCCCTCCGCCGCAATGTGGATACCAGCGAGGTGGGCGATGTCGCCGTTTTCCTGGGTAGCTCGATGTCCCGCGCCGTTACGGGCGAAGTTCTCTACGTAGACAACGGCTATCACATTTTGGGCCTGACTGTCAGCGATTAAGGCCAGGTGGGGTGTGAGCGAGAACCCTTTCCAGCAAGACACTTTTTGCCCAAAGAGCGAAAGTCCGGCCCGCTTAAAGCTCAGGAGCCCTTAGCGTCCAGGCGTTAAGAATATCAAAGGAGATAAAGAATGGATTACGAAACAATCAAGACTGAGCGAGAAGAAACGACTTTTATTATTACGCTCAACCGGCCCGACAAGCTGAATGCCCTAAGCCCTCAGCTAACCGGCGAAGTGGTGGACGCTTTGAGCGCAATACGGACTGACGAGAGTGTGCGGGCCATCATCATAACCGGCGGGCCGAAAGTTTTTGCCGCCGGAGCCGACCTGGGCAAAATGGCAACGGCCAGCCCGGTTGAAATGTACAACCGCAACATCGGCGGTGCGGATATGTGGACGGTCGTGGCCGAGATGCCTCAGCCTACGATAGCGGCGGTGGCAGGTTACGCTCTCGGTGGGGGTTGCGAACTGGCGATGGCCTGCGATATGCGCCTGGCGGCGGATAATGCCAAATTCGGCCAGCCGGAGATCAACGTCGGTATTTATCCGGGGGCGGGTGGCACGCAACGGCTTTCGCGGTTGGTCGGGCTAGGCCGGGCCAAAGAACTGGTTTTCCTGGGCGATTCTATCGGAGCCGAGGAAGCTTACCGAATCGGTCTGGTGAATAAAGTCGTCCCGGCGGAAGGGTTGATGGAGGAAGCGCGGGCCTGGGCCAGGAAACTTGCCACTAAACCGCCCTTTACCCTCAAGGTGGTCAAGCAGGTAATGAACGAAGGTTACGACCTGAGCCTGGATAGCGCAATCCGGTTGGAGCGGCTAGGTTTCATTAGTTTATTCGGCACGGAAGACCAGCGCGAGGGAGTGACGGCTTTCCTCGAAAAGCGCAAGCCGAACTTTCAAGGTAGGTAAGTAAGATCAGGCTATAAAATAAGGCTGCTACTTCTTCCTGAGAAGGAGTAGCAGCTTTGGCTTAGTAAACATTGAGATGTAGATAGGGTGTAGGTGGTCAGTAATTCCTTCAGGGTCTTAGGGTCGGCCTTTTGCCGGTTTGTTTTACCCTCAGTTTCTCCTTTTCCTGGTTAATCCGGGCGGCTTTCCTGCCGCGTCAAGCTTGTTAGCTTACAGAATGTATAACACTCTATTATGTATTTCGTTTGGATCAAACTTAACAATCTACTTTTACTTTAGCAATTCTCCAAACAATCCTATCAATTTAACTTTTGCTCCAACTCTTCCCCAGAACTTTCTACTGATTAAATAGAGGCGCACTCTAGCCTAAAAATACAGCTAAATTTTATGAATTTGCAATGGACTTATCTTGAGGGAGTTTATCGCCTGTTTTGTAGCAAAACAGCTTGAGCAGGGCAAGGCTAAAGCAAGTGTCCTGAAACTTAGAGAGCTTAGGGCATCGGGGTTGGTCGAGGTTATTTTTCTTTGATGATTCTCTTAAGAAGCTTGCACTGCGTCCCAATCGGCTTCGGAGCGGTCGTCGGGTTGCCATTCTTCGGCTCCGGCGATAGTTTCGGTGATAGTATTGCCCAGCGGGTTGTTATCGGCTTCTTCTTCCAGTTCTTGCTGCTCTTCCTGGCCGAAGAAAAAGGAAAGTTGGGTGGGTTTGTGGCGCAATTTTTCGGCCCGCGCCAGCCGCTTGTCGTCCGTCACGCGCAAAATTTCGCCGTCTTTCCACTCGAACAGGCTTCGCGCCTTGCGCTGTCCTCGGATTACCGGCGAACTGGCCCGCATGAGGTCTTCGGGGTGAATGCCTTTGCGGTTGGCGACGGCCTGCAAGCTGTTGCACTGCTGGAGGAAGTTACAACTCTGACATTTGTACATATTGGAGGCTAAACTAAATTGCTCTCGCTCAATGGCCCGGCCCAGCTTGAAAATTCGTTCGCGCAGCACCCGTCGTTCGCCTTCGCCGCGCTGCGTGGGAATGTGCGAGCCGTCACGGGTTAACTCGATAGCGAAGCGGCGCGGTGCGGCAGGGTAGAGCAGTTCTACCGCCAGGTCGTAACAGCTGAACTGCGTATCGAGTTGCAAAGCCTGCGCCGGGATCGCTTTCTGGCCGGATTTATAGTCAACGACCAGCAAATAGCCGCTTTCTTCGCCGCGCACAAAAGAAGTCCGACTGGCCTGGACTGCCCGGCCCAGGGCTTCCGGCTCGAACGAGGCCGGTTGGCGGCTTTCTTTAAGCTCCAGGCGGTCAATGTAGCCTTGCAGCGCGTAGCCACGCCCGTTTTGCTCATTCGTCATATTGACAATAAAGTAATGCTCGACCAGGACGTGCGAAAGTGGAACCTCGGTGTTGCGCTCGTAAAAATCGTAGCAACTTTTGTAGCCTGCACCCAAAAGTTTTTCTTTTTCATCAGGGCTGCGCCAGAGCATCGGTGGCTTGCGGCGGCCCCGGTCAGTCTTGGGCTGATTATCAATGTTGAACCAGCGACCGCGAAAGACATTGGCAAAATTTGTAGCTGATTCGTACATTTTAGCGTCGGGGTTTTTGCGTTTGAAAAAATCATAGAACATAGAGTGCAACATCGTGCCGAATTCCAGGGCGGGAATACGCGGTTGCAATTCTGGTTCCGGGTTTTCAAGGTAATTAAACCAAAACCGGGTACCGCAGTCCTGGTAGGTCTTCATCATTGAATCGCTCAGCACCAGGCGTCCGTCGCGGGTATAGCGCATCCCAAGCCCTCCTGACAACCCTCTTTAAATTCGATTCTTCCGCAGCTTACTTTACGTAATCGGATGGTAGCACAAGAGTTCGTGCTGCGCAAGGGTTTAACGCTACGATCCGCCCTTATTTTCACTTGTAAAAGCTAAGGGGATAGACTATAATACGCCACGAAAAATTAAAGCCATCAACAGGTTCAAAAGGTCGTAACCGGAGAGCCTAGAAACAGAATTTATTAAAATGAAGCAGTACCATATTTGGACAATTGGTTGTCAGATGAACCAGGCCGACTCGATTCGGATCGGTTCGGCCCTGGAACAGACCGGCTACAATTACACTGAAAAGGTGGACGAGGCTGATCTAATCATTCTCAATACCTGTAGCGTGCGGCAACGGGCCGAAGATAGTGCGCAGGGCAAGCTCGGTTCGCTTGTGCCGCTCAAACGCCAGAATAAAGACCTCGTGGTAGCCGTGACTGGCTGCATGGTGCCACCGCACGACGAAGGCAAACGCCCGCTCTACAAGCGGTTCCCCATGGTAGACCTCTTTTTCGATACGCTCGATCCCCAGCGGCTGATCGAAATTTTGCCCGATAACGCGCCGCCACCTGTAAAGGTGCCTCCGGCCTTTACCGGCCCCGGCACGATCCAGAATAAAATTGGGGTAACTGCTTTTGTTTCGGTGATCCACGGCTGCAACTACACCTGCTCTTATTGCATAGTTCCCCTGCGCCGAGGTAAAGAGCAAAGCCGCCCGGTGGCGGACATCGTAGAGGAGATCAAGGGTTACGTGCGGCGCGGGGTGCGTGAAGTGACGCTGTTGGGCCAGACGATTGACGCTTACGGCCACGATTTGCCGGGCCGTCCCGACCTGGCCGACCTGTTTTACGCCGTCAATGAGATCGAGGGGTTGTGGCGCATTCGCTTCCTGACCAGCCATCCTAAAATGATGAGCTACAAGATGATCAAGGCTGCTGCCGACTTGCCGAAGGTTTGCGAGTATTTTAACCTGCCCGTCCAGGCCGGGGACGACGCGATCCTCAAAGCCATGAAACGGCCCTATACGGTGGCTTTCTACGAAAAGCTGGCCGCGACTGTCCGCCAGACTGTGCCAGGGGTGTCTCTTTCAACCGATATTATCGTCGGTTTCCCCGGCGAGACCGAGGAGCAGTTCCGCCATACCTATGAGCTGTTAGAGCGCACCCGGTTCAACGAAGTGCATGTAGCGGCTTATTCGCCTCGTCCCGGCACGCTATCTGAAAAATACGAGGACAATGTGCCTCTGGAGGTCAAGCGCGAGCGGTTGCAGGCGGTCGAGCAACTGCAAGAGGGCATTGCCGCCAGTTACAGCCAGGCTTTTGTAGGTCAGGATGTCGAAGTTTTGGTCGAAAGCCGCGAGAAAGGCAAGTGGAAGGGCCGCAGTCGCACCAACAAGCCGGTCTTTTTCGAGGCTCCGCGTGGGCCGGAATTTGACGGCCTGGATTGGACTGGCAAGCTAGTTGACATAACGGTGGAGACGGCAGGGCCGTGGTCGCTGGTAGGCCGGGTGGCCGGAACAGCCCCCACGCCCCGCTTGCGGCTTTTGCCAATGGTAGCGGTCGAGGCTTGCGAGTTTGAAGCACCTGTGCCAGGCTAAAGCCAGGATTGTCCTGGCACGAAATCTGCCGAATGAGTGCCGGTGTCGCCGTTTAGAACTAATTTAAGCGGTGACACCTCAGAAGTAAAATAAAGTAGCAATAGAATTTGTGCGGTATCATCAAATTTAGAATTCCTGGTAACTGGTAATTGGAATGCGACGGCTCTTTGGGGCCAACTGTTGAGAAACTCTCGACACAAAGTAAAAGAGAAGGTTGGAGAATAAGCTTTGACGCAATATCAACCCGACGAGAAAAACCGGATCAAACGCCAGAAATCGGATATGGCGGTTCGGTTGGCAAAAGAAGGACGCTGGGAAGAAGCTATTCGGGTGAACCGCGAGCTACTGGCCCTGTTTCCAGACGACTCCGAGACGCTCAATCGGCTGGGCAAGGCTTATCTCGAATTGAAGCGGTACGGCGAGGCGAAGGCAGCTTATGAACACGCCGTCAAGACGGATGCCAGTAACTCGATTGCCAAGAAAAATCTGCAACGCCTGACTCAGTACCAGGCCGTCGCTTCGGCGATTGCCCCGATGAGTGGCGAAGCCGACGGTACAGTTGGATCGCATGCGTCGGCCCCTTCCACCCCCATACCGGCCCGCGACCGGGTGTTGCCGAGCAATTTTATCGAAGAAACCGGGAAGACTGGTACAACCGCGCTCCTGAACGTTGCACCCACGGCAATCCTGGCGAAACTTACGCCTGGTGATACGGTAACGCTGGAAGTGGACACCAAAAATCAGGTGTTGCTGGTGAAAAATGAGGATGGCGAGGTGTTAGGCCAGATCGAGCCGCGCATGGGTTTGCGTTTGATCAGGTTCCTGGCCGGGGGCAACCGCTATACGGCTGCCGTGACGAGCGTAGGCGACCGAGACCTGAAGCTGATCATCCGAGAAACCTACCAGCACCCCAGTCAGCGCGGTCGGCTCTCCTTCCCACCCAAAACTTCGGCGGCAGGCTACCGGGCCTACACACGCGATACTGTGTTACGTTACGGTATGGAAGATGACGAAGAGGGCAGCGACAACGATAGCGACGACGACGACGATAACGATGGAGCCGAAGAAGAAGCCGATACTAACGACGATTTCGTGGAAGAAAACGACCAGGACGACATTTAAGGCTTTTGTTTAACAGACGCTGAGTGTTACCTGAAACCAAAAGGCTCTGAGCATTTCTTAAGTATCAAGAAATGCTCAGAGCCTTAAATTTGAAGTCTGAAAATCTTTTCTAACGTCCCAGGACGAAAGTTAGCACAATCAGCACGATAATCATCAAGACGGTCAAGAGAAAGACCGTCAAGAGGTCGGAGCGGATATAAGCGTATTCTTCTTCGCGGGAGATTTCCGGTTGGCGGGTGACGGTGGTGCTGCGCCGCGCTACCGGGCGACGGCTGGCACTGGCCGGACGATTAACCGTCCCGGTCGCAGCCACACTACCGGAGCCATTGGTTATCGTCCGGGCCGGGGTAGCTCTGGGGCGGGCCAGGGCCGCCGATAATGGCAGGCTTTCTATAGCGTCGGTGGTTTCTTCCACCGCAGGCGCATCGTAAATTCCGCTTCTTTCAACTTCCGTTTCAGTGGCGGTAGCAGTCGGCGTTTCGTAAACTCCGCGTCGTCCGTTAGCTCCTACCTCGGTGGTAGCCACGTTCAGCCGCGAGTTTTCGGGAATGATTAAAGGCCGGGCAGCCATTTTGCGCTCTCCCCCAGCCAGGCTCCCACGTTGAGCCTGGAGCGCACGAGCCGACCGGCTCGCTTTTTTGGGCATAAAATTGCAACTCCTCTTCTGTGATCAAACTACTACAAACGGCCCTGCCGAAATAAATCGCTCACAAAGCCACCCTTAACCCTCTGATTATACTGGTTTTAGCTCCACTTCGCAACCGGGTTTAAAGCCCATCAACTCCCTCATTTACGGTTGTATCCCAGCTCGCCTCTCGGCCATGTGTTCTATTTGAGCTTCTATTTGAGGCTAAAATATGGTATAATAGAGTGTATTAAATCAGTGTATTAATTAGAAGGTATGTACACCGGAGGCTACACATTGACACAAGAAATAACCAGGCCCCTAGAGCCTAACTACGATGCCAGCGATATTCAAGTGCTTGAGGGTCTTGACCCGGTTCGCAAGCGGCCTGGCATGTATATCGGCAGCACCGACTACCGGGGTCTGCATCACTTGATGTGGGAAATTGTAGATAACAGTGTAGACGAAGCTCTGGCCGGTTATTGCAAGGTAATCGAAGTTCACATTGATAACGATAATATCGTAACCGTCTCGGACGATGCCCGTGGCATTCCGACTGGCTTGCATCCTACCAAACAGCGACCGGCCCTTGAGATTGTAATGACCGTGCTGCACGCTGGTGGTAAGTTCGGCGGCGGCGGCTACAAGGTATCGGGCGGGTTGCACGGTGTAGGTGCGTCGGTAGTAAACGCTCTGTCAAGCTGGCTAAAGGTTGAAGTTCGGCGCGAGGGTAAACTCTACACCCAGGAGTACCATCGGGGCGTGCCAGTGGCCGATATGAGTGTGCGTGATATGACCCCGGAAGAAATCAAAGAATATCCCCGTGGCACCCGCACTCAGTGGCTGGCCGACGACACGATCTTTGATACTCTGGCCTATAACTTCGATACGGTCGCGCAACGTTTCCGCGAGACTTGCTTTTTGACCAAAGCCCTAAAAATTCGGCTGGTGGACGACCGGGCCGACCGCGAAATGAGCTTTTACTTCGAGGGTGGCGTAATGTCGTTCGTGCGGCACCTGAACCGCACACGGGGAGTGGTGCAGCAAAAACCTTACTACGCCCAACGCCGCCAGGATGAAGTTGAAGTCGAAGTAGCTTTTCAGTACACCGAAGGTTATAACGAATCTACCCACACTTTTGCCAATAATATCAATACCGTGGACGGTGGGACGCACCTGACCGGCTTCAAGACGGCTCTGACCCGCACGATCAATAACTACGCCCGCAAGAACAATCTGCTCAAGGAAAAGGACGAGAACTTTACCGGGGAAGATGTGCGCCAGGGCTTGACCGCCATTATCAGTGTGAAGCTGGCCGACCCTCAGTTCGAGGGCCAGACGAAGGCCAAGTTAGGCAACGCCAACGTCAAAAGCGCGGTCGAAGGCGTAGTTGGCGACACGTTGACGACCTGGCTGGAAGAAAACCCTAACGACGCCCGCCGCATTATCGAGAAATGTCAGACCGCCGCTCGCATCCGTGAAGCGCAGTCGAAGATCAAAGATAGTATCATCCGCAAGGGAGCTTTCGATGGGATGTCGCTGCCGGGTAAGCTGGCCGACTGCACCGAGAAAGACCCGGCCCGCAGCGAGCTTTTTATCGTCGAAGGCGATTCCGCCGGCGGCAGTGCCAAACAGGGGCGCAACCGGCATTTCCAGGCGATTCTGCCTCTGCGCGGTAAAATCTTGAATGTAGAGCGGGCCGCGCTGGATAAGATGCTGGGTAACACTGAAATTCGCGCACTCGTGACGGCTCTAGGGGCCGGTCTGGGCGACAATTTCGAGGCAGCCAAGCTGCGCTACCATCGCGTCGTTATTATGACCGATGCAGATGTTGACGGTAGCCACATTCGGACGCTCTTGCTAACGTTCTTCTTCCGCAACATGAAGGATATGATTGCTAACGGCTACCTGTATATCGCCCAACCACCGCTCTACCTGATCAAGCACGGCAAGGAGAAGCATTACGCCTACAGCGATGCACAGCGCGACGCGGTAATCAAAGGCTTCGCCTCGAACAAGAATCCTGATATTCAGCGTTATAAAGGTCTGGGCGAAATGAATGCCGAGCAGTTGTGGGAAACGACGATGAACCCGAATGCGCGTACCTTGCTGCAAGTGAACATTGATGACGCTACTGCCGCCGACGAAACCTTCGGTATGCTGATGGGCGACGAAGTGCCGCCTCGCAAGCAGTTCATCATCACCCACTCCAAAAACGTCAAGAACCTCGACGTTTAGGTATTTGCGGGAGGGCAATGCTAATATTAAAAAGGCGGTTGCTACCCCCCGATGTTTCAATCTGAAACGTTGGGAGTAGCAACCGCCTTTTTCTTGAAAAGTTGCTAAAAATTCTTTAAGTTTTAGTTATGAAGGTTATTCAACAAAAAGTTTCTATTAAGAGCCTGTTTCATAAGTGCCAACCAAAATAGAGTACAACGCCTAATTACGAGCGCAAGAGTTCTTCGTGGAGTGAGCGCGCCTGGGTATCCAAGGGGTTGAGCCGCAAAGCTTTTTCGGCGTCGGTGCGGGCGGCTTCGGTCTGGTTCAACCCTTTATACACTCCGGCCCGACAAGCGTAATAATCGGCCCGTTTGGGCAATTTTTCCAGCAAAACATCATAATCGGCCAGGGCCCTTTCGAGATCGCCCATTTGCACATTGGTGTAAGCCCGGTAATCCAGGTAATCGACCATTTTAGGTTCCAGTTCCAGGGCCTCGTTGAAACGGGCTACCGCCTGAGCATAATCTTTTTCCAGCAGCAACGCTTTGCCCTGCTCGAAGGCGGCGAAACCTTTATGGGTTTTACTTTTCTTCTCGGCCTCTTGCTTCATTTTTTCGTATTGCTGGCGGGGAGTGGGCCGCCACTTTATAAACGAGGTGGCCTGGTTGTACAGATTGAAGCTATTGATCAGCACCCAGGCACAGATATAAAGGGCGAAAATCCCACCGACCGGCAAAGAAATACTACCCAGCACCCCGCTTTGTCCAAAGAAGATAAACCCTGTGAGGGCCAACGCCAGCGTCACAAGTAACCCCGCCGCAAACTTTTCGTCAGCGGTGATCCAGCGTATTAGCATATAGGCCGCTTGCCCACCGTCCAGCGGATACGCCGGAAGGGCATTAAAAATCCCCAGGAACAGGTTTAGATAGGCCAGGGATTGCAAGGCCAACCCGATAGCCATCGTTTGCAGATCGCTGCTATTTTTCAGCATTAACTGTGAAACAAATTCACACAGCTTCCACAAAACCAAATTGGAGGCCGGACCGGCCAGCGATACTAGAATATCTTTGAAGTAGGAAGCCGGTTTGGCGGCAAAATAGGTCACGCCGCCCAACAAGTTTAGCTGAATGCCGATCACACTGGCCCCCAGCGCCATTCCGCTGGCGGCGTGGGCCAATTCGTGGATCAATATCGAGAGCAAAACCCCCACCCCCAAGACTATCCCAGTGGTTAAACCGGCGCCGCCCCCGCTCGCCGAAGGTAAGATGTAAAGGCCAATAAACAACAGCCCCAGCAAAGAAATTTCTACCGGTACTCCCCGGAAATAGAAAAGTCGAAAAGTTCGATATAAAAACATCTAATTACACCTTTTATTTGTCATCATCACTGGGCCGCTATACCGCTGGGGCTAACACGTAACAGGTAGTTTCGGAAGGACAAACCACTTTATTCAAATCCTGGTTGAGACCGGTGGGCTGCAATTGCCAGCTTTTGCCCCCATCGCTACTATAGCGCACCATTCCACTGGCCCCGGCCACGTAACACTGGTTGGGGCCGGGACAACTCAGCCCGTAATAACCTTCGTTCGAGGCCGCCGCCACCGCTTGCCAGGACTTGCCGCCATCTTCGGTCGCCAGGAACTTGCCATTGGTTATATTGCCACCCAACGCATAGCAATTCTCGGCAGTCGGACAACTCACCGCCGTAAAGTCCCGGTCGTAATTGAAGGCTGGTTTGGTCCAGTTTAGACCGTCATTGGTACTGAGGAGGGTACCGAGTTGCCCAACCGCGCTGCAATTGGTTGCAGTGGCACAGCTAATCGCTAGCAAAGGCCGGTCTGTGCCGGAAGTCTGGATATCCCAGGTTTTGCCACCATCGGTAGTTACCAGAATACGACCGAGGTCGCCTATTACAAAACACCTGGTAGTGGTGGGACAGGCCAGCCCGTTGAGCCCCTTTTGAACCTGCCCGAACGAATGGGAAGTCCAATGAACCGCCCGGTCAGTACTGCTCAGAAAAGTAGAGCCGCGCCCGTTTTCACCCAGCGCAAAGCAAAGATTAGTCTTAGGACAACTGATGTGGGTCAGGCTGCTGGTAAGCATGTCGGTGTCGTTTGGCACCCAGGTTTTACCCCCATCCCCGGTAGTTAGGATCCCAAGTGACCCACCAACCACAAAACAGTTATTAGTGTCGGGACAGGCTATGTTATCCGGTGAATCGTAAGTACCAAAAGCCCGAGACCAGGTTTTACCGCCGTTGGTAGTTACCATAATTTTATTTGGGCCATCCCGATTGCTCCGTCCGGTCAGGTCGGCATAATCGGGGGTAGCGGGCCGATTATTTTGAGCAAATGAAATTCCCATAAAGGTGGTCATTACATAGTAAAGTAGTCCCAGGTAAGCCCCGATGATTACAATTGACCCAACGTAACCCACGAAAGGATGTTTTCTCAACATTTAGTAAATCCTTCAAAGACTAAGCAAAATTTATAGCTGAAAAGTAAAAAAGGGTTCTGGATTAAGTACGAGACTAAAGGGCTTAAAAGACCCGGTCCTGCAAAAAAATTTCATCAAAAATTTTTTCTTACAATTTCTTACACATTGTAAAGCCTGGTTTAACAAATTGATATGGCCCAAAATAGGTGTTTTTGAGCGGGGTTTATAATTAGTACCGGGTCAGGCCCTGGCTCATAACCGGGTAACTTTGACCTAAGTCAGGGTGTTTTTATGGGTATCGGTACTGGCCTTGAGAACCGGTCCCAGAGTGCTGCTAAGGTCCAGACCTTCCAGTTGCGCCCCACCGCTTAGGTTTACCAGATTGGGGTTGCTCATGTAGTCGATACTGCTATGTAAATCACTTGAACATGCACAAAATTAGCTTTGAATCAATAATTTTCATGCTTAAAGGTGTTGCTCGTTGAGCTATATAGTGATTGTTGGCGAACTAAAAGCAGGAGTCTTTGTTAAAATAGGGGTGTAAATTGGAACTAGAGGATAGAGTGCGAAGGAGTGATAAAGATGTCGCTGCAACCCTCAAAACTTGGTGCGGTGGTTACAGGCGAGTTAGAATCTTCTGGGAAAGCCGCCGGGTAGCAGCGTGGTCGTGTGCCGGCAGGTAAACTGTTGGTTCTTGCTTGATATATTCTCGAATAAGTTGCAAGGTGAGACGGGCCTCTTTTGGACTACTGCTAATACCTGAGATTTCATCATTGAGTAATTGATCTTCGGTAAAAGAAGCATCCCCTGCGAAAAAGAAAGAAATCCCCTCTTTTTTAAGAATAACTGACGAATGACCGGGAGTATGGCCTGCCGTTGGAACCATAAAAAGATCGTTGGCTTTTGTTAGACTGTAACTTTGAGGAAAGGACCCAAACGGTACATCCGTAAAATCAACCAGCTTTGGAGCGAACCAGTTGGGCCATCTATTCGGTAAGGCTCCAAACGGCTGCTGATATTCTCGCCGAGACACCACAATTTCTGCTTTTGGAAAGTGGTGTAAACCACCAGCATGGTCAGCATGTAGGTGGGTGAGTATAACCATACGAACATCTCCTGGTGCTATTCCCAGTTCCTTTAGTTGTGAGCCAACTTCCTGGGCTGAGGTCAGGGATACTTTGAGAATTTGCCTATAAATTGGGCTATAATAGCCGGGCTGCATAGCCTCGGCAGTTTCGCCGGTATCCACTAGAAAATAGCCTTCGGGATGTTCTATCAGGTAGACGTTAATTGGTATAGGCTCACTCCACCTGCGTTCGAGCAATATACGGGGAAATCGCAAGCTATCCGGTCCTTTATTATGGTAATGCGTCGGTTTTATTTGAGCTTCACCCGTTTGCATAAGTGTAATACACATCTACTTACTCCAGAGAAACATTAGTTTTAACGATTACTAAATTTAGCAGATTACCTTCTGCTGAATGAACTTCATTCTTGTTATAGCAACGATTTATTCAATTGTCAATACCTTGAATGAAATTCATTCAAGATGACCGGCTGGGTCCCTTTCCACCGACATTTAAGGAAGCCCTGGCAATGCATCCAAGCAAATTAAATGAAACAGGGGCGAGCTATCTTTTTAGCTGAAGGAGCCTTTTTTGTTAATTGTTGTTCTCTGAAACGCCCTGATACTACCCATATTCCTATTGCTCAACTTTCCTCATCTGGTATTATACCTTGCTGTTAAAGCTTCTTTTTGGCTATTCAGGTTGATATTTAATTTTGCCTGCGGTTCTAGAGAACCTATTGACAACTCTATCATTGTGCGTTATACTTCATTCATTCAATGAATGAAGAAAGTTTTATAGAACTGATGAAAACTAAAAACGGCCCGGCCAACCGCCAGCTTATCCGTGACATTAACCAGAACAGCTTACTGAATTTAATAAAAACTGAAGGGCCGGTGGCCCGTACCAGGTTGGCTGAACTGTCCGGCCTGAGCCTGGCAACCATCAGCTATATCACCGGCGACCTGATAGAACGAAGGCTGCTGCTGGAAAGCGGCTCGGCTGAGTCCACCGGCGGGCGCAAACCGGTCTTGCTGGAAATCCGTCCAGAAGGCGGGTACGCCATTGGCCTCAAGCTGACCGAATACGAGGTCGTGGCGGTCATTCTTAATCTGAACGGCGAGATCATTTATACCGAGCGCAGTGCCCTGGAACTGCGCGAACACGGCCAGGAAGCAATACCCCTGTTGTCCGAACTGGTTCAGGCTTTAATTGAACGAAGTAGCCTGGATCGACGCCAGGTGATCGGCTTGGGCTGTGGGATGCCCGGCCTGATCAACAGCCAGGCCGGGATATGCACCGATTCGCCGATACTAAACTGGCACGATGTCGTGATTAGTGAACCACTTGGCAACCTGCTGAATATGCCGGTTTATATTGATAACGATGTCAACAGCCTGGCTATTTACGAAAAGTTGTTCGGCCAGGGCCAGCCCTTCGAGCATTTTGTAACGATCACCGTGGGCCGCGGGGTAGGCCTGGGCCTGGTCATCAACGGCGATGTGTACCGGGGCGGCCTGGGCGGCGCGGGTGAGATCGGCCATACTACCGTCGTAATTGAAGGACGGCGCTGCGAGTGCGGTAAACAGGGTTGCCTGGAAGCTTACGCCTCGGACAGGGGCATCGTCCAGACCTATTTTGAGCTAAATGATCTTAAAGCTCCTGAAGAATTGTTAAAGGCCCCCGAACAAGAAGTTTTCAGACTACTGGAAAAAGCCCGCACCGGCGACCGGTCAGCCCTGGAAGCCTTCCGGGTGGCCGGCAGTTTGCTGGGAATCAGTCTGGCTAACCTGGTCAATCTATTAAATCCTGAACTGGTCTTGCTGTCGGGTTCGGGGGCAGCCGCCGGGGAGATATTGTTTGGGCCGATGCAGACGGCCCTATCGGCTCACACCTTTTCCAGGCTGGCCCAGCAGATGAGCATCACGGTTGAGCCAACCGGGGACGAAAGTTGGGCCAGAGGTGCCGCCAGCCTGGTGCTACGCCAGTTTTTTCTCTCACCAGTTAATAACGGAGGTTAACAGCGGCGGTTACGGCTGGTAGCAATAATTTCACTTCTTAACGGGTTTTTTACTGACTGATTTCTATTCTTCAAAGGCGAGGACTTCAAAAATGCCAATAGTTAGCAGCAACAAAGTTGGTGAGAAAGCCTGGACCCGGCGGCTGTGGGCGGCTTTCTTCCTGGGTCCCCACCTGCTGGGTATGCTGGCCTTTCTGATCATTCCGATAGCCGCTTCGTTAGTACTTTCCTTTTCCACCTGGGATTTGCTGACCCCGGCCCGCTGGGTGGGCCTGGATAACTATGCCGCCCTGCTCAACAGCCCGGATTTCTGGGATGCCCTCAAGCATACCTTCTACTTTATTGCCGGTTATTTGCCGCTGGTGCTGGTACTGGGCCTGGGCCTGGCCCTGCTGATGAACCAGAAGCTGCGCGGCCGGATTTTCTTCCGGGCGGCTTTCTTCATGCCGGTAGTGTCGGCCTGGGTAGCCGTGGCCCGGTTATGGAAGTGGCTGCTCAACCCGCGCTACGGCCTGGTCAACTGGCTGCTGGGTCTGGTCGGTATCGAGGGGCCGGGCTGGATCTTCGACCCAAACTGGGCTATCCCCTCGATTATTCTGGCCAGCGTCTGGAAAGATCTGGGCTTTGTGATGGTGCTGCTGCTGACCGGCTTGCAGTCCATTTCGCCCGAATTTTATGAAGCGGCTAGCCTGGACGGGGCGGCAAGCTGGCGCAAGCTGGTCTATATAACGCTGCCTCTGCTGTCGCCTACCATTTTCTTTGTGGTGGTCATCTCGCTGGTAAATTCCTTCCAGGTCTTTGACCAGGTTTATGTGATGACCGCCGGAGGTCCGGCCGGTTCGTCGCAAGTGCTGGTGGGCGAGATTGTCAATAACGCCTTCAGTTACAGCCGGTTTGGGTACGCTTCGGCCCTGTCCTGGGTGCTGTTCGGCCTGATCTTCCTGGTAACACTGGTCCAGTTGGGGCTGCAAAAGCGGATGGTGCATTACCAGTAAATAACCCCGGCCTTCAGCCGGGAAGGACCATCCAGAACCTAAAATTTACAACCGGAAAGCTGAGAGCCTCAAACAACCTGGAGAGTGTTAGAACTGATGCAAGTCGAAGTTGAAAATCAAGGTAATATCTCATTTATGGGCGCCAGAAAAAACACCTTGAAGCTGGCAGCGATATTGAAGCTGGCAAAGACCGTGCCGGCTTACCTGGCCTTGACGGTCGCGGCTCTTTTCGCACTCTTTCCGTTTATCTGGATGGTGTCTACTTCGCTCAAACTGCCGGGTGAAGTGTTGAGCGCCTCGCCAGTCCTGCTGCCGACCAACCCAACCCTGAACGCCTATGTCACCATATCCGAAGCCTTCCCGATCTGGCGAATTCTTTTCAACAGCGTGCTGGTGGCGGGCCTCACTACGGCCCTGCAACTACTCTTTTCAGCTATGGCGGCTTTCGCCTTCGCTCGGATAAACTTTCGGGGCCGCAGTGCCCTGTTTGTGGTTTACCTGGCAACCCTGATGATCCCTTCGCAGGTTACAATCACGCCTCTGTTTATCCTGATGACCGGGCTGGGCTGGGTAAACACCTACCAGGGTTTGATTCTACCGGGCGCCTTCAGTGCCTTCGGAGTGTTTCTGCTGCGCCAGTCCTTCCTGAGCTTCCCTAAAGAATACGAGGAAGCCGCCAGCCTGGAGGGTGCTTCTTACTGGACAGTTTTCCGCCGGTTAGTGCTGCCCTTATCCGGTCCGGCCCTGGCGACGCTGGTAGTGCTGAGTTTTATGAGCGCCTGGAACAGTTTCCTGTGGCCGCTGTTCGTAACGCGCGATGCCGATATTATGACTCTGCCGGTAGCCCTGGCAACTTTACAGGGCCGCTGGACAACACAGTGGAACCTGGTCATGGCCGGGGCGGTCCTGGCGGTGCTGCCGATTATTACGCTTTACCTGCTGGCGCAACGCTATTTCGTCGAAGGTCTGACTTCAGGCGGGCTAAAAGGCTAACAGTTAGTACCAGGTTCAAAGTTCCAGGTTCAACAATTTTAACCTGGAACTAACAACTCGCGCTACGATTTCTTTACACAGGCAAATTTTATTTGCCTTATCACCAGGAGGATTTAAATGAAAACTAGCTTCCATATCTCCCGGCCCCTGTCAGGGCTGGTGGCCGGTTTAATGCTGGCTTTGCTGGTGGTGGCCTGCGGGGACAACACCGCTACCCCCGCCGCCAGCACCACCGCCGCCGCTGCTGCTACAGCAGCCACGACTGCTCCTGCTGCCGTGGCAACAACTGCTGCTTCTACGACCGCCGCAGCCCCGGCGGCGACAACTGCAGCGGCTCCGGCGGAGACGACTGCGGCGGCGACAGGCGGTGCGCCGGTTACCATTACTTATTTTACTTTCTCAGCCGCTCCTGACCACCTGAAGGACCTGGAAGCCATGATTAAAGCCTTCAACGCGGTCAACCCTAATATTACGGTCAAGGTAGAAACCGCGCCTTACGATACTTACTTCACCAAGCTACAGACCCTGGTCGCCAGCAACACCGCCCCAGATGTTTATGAGCTGAATTACGAGAACTTCGTCAGCTATGCCTCCAAAGGCGTACTTAAAGACCTGACCGAACTATCCGGTGCTGATAAAACTTTTGACGCTAAAACCTTTTATCCCAGGGCTTACGGTGCCTTCCAGCAGAACGGCAAGCAGTACGGTCTGCCCGAAAGTTTTTCTGACGTGGTGTTATATTACAACAAAGACCTCTTTGATAAAGCCGGCGTGGCTTACCCCACTGAAAACTGGACCTGGAAAGACGAAGTTACCGCCGCCCAGAAGTTGACCGACGCTAAAGCCGGGGTCTGGGGCACTTACCAGCCGGTCCAGTTCTTTGAGTTCTACAAGATGATCGCGCAGAATGGCGGCGCGATGTTCGATGCCAGCGGCAAGCCGACCGTCAACAGCCCGCAAAACGTCGAAGCTCTCAAGTTCATGCTGGACAAATTCAACACCCTGAAAGTCAGCCCCGGCGAAGCCGACCTGGGCGGCGTGGCCGATGCCGATACCGCCCTGTTCAAGGCCGGTAAGCTGGCGATGTGGCGCAGCGGAATCTGGAATTTCTCGGCGGTTAAAGATGCTGCTTTCAAGTGGGATATTGCCCTCGAACCGGGCAATACTGTCAAAGCCCACCAGTTCTTCTCCAACGGCGTAGTCATTTCAAGCAAGTCCGACAAAGCCGAGGCAGCCTGGAAGTGGCTGCGTTTCTTCACCTCCAGCCCGGAAGCTGCCAAAATTCGGGTAGCCGCCAGCTGGGAATTACCGGCCCTCAGCGACCAGAGCCTCTTTGATGCTTACCTGAAGCTGCCTGCCCCGGCCAGCCGCCAGATCGTCTTCAAAGCCCTGGAATCTGCCGTGACACCGCCGGTGATCGAGCGGCAAAGTGAAATGCAGGATGCCGTTACCAAAGAGTTAGGCAAAGCCAAGCTCGGTCAGATAACGCCCCAGCAGGCCCTGGACAACCTCCAACCAGTGATAACTAAACTGTTGCAGCCTAAATAAGTGGATAACTGGCTATCATGACTGACCTTCTTCTAACATCTTCTCTTTCAGGCGAGAAGCGGCCCATCGAGCCGTTTCTCGCCCCATCACCGTCACTACCCGCTCTAGCAACCCTGAGCCGGAACGAACTGCGCCGCCTGGCCGCCCACAGCTTGCAGGTGCTAGAGGCGGGTCAGGCCCAAAGCGGGGCACTGGTGGCCTGCCCGACCTTCCCGGTTTATGGCTATAGCTGGCTGCGGGACGGTTCGTTCTGCGCGCACGCCCTCGACCGGACCGGCCTGCCGGAGCGGGCGGCTGATTTCTTCCGGTGGATTGGCCGGACGCTGGCCCGCCAGGAGGGTAAAGTCCAGTCGGCCCTGGAACGCTTTGCGAGCGGCGAAAAGCTGGCAGCCTCGGATTTTCTAAATACCCGCTATACCCTGGAGGGCCTGGAAGAAAGCGGAAACGCGGAATGGTGGAATTTTCAGTTGGACGGCTACGGCACCTGGTTGTGGGCTTTCGCTGAACACCTGCGGCGCTACCCCGACCCGGCTTTACAGGCCGATCTGCGCCCGGCGGTAGAACTGACCGCGCGCTACCTGGTGGCTTTCTGGCGGTTGCCCAATTACGACTGCTGGGAAGAAAACCTGGAGGATATTCACCCGGCTACCCTGGCTGCGATCTATGGCGGGCTGGTGGCAGCGCATAAGCTCTACCCTGACAGTCCGGCCTGCCAGTCGGGCCGCCAGCAGGCCGGGCTTATCCGGCGTTTTGTCAAAGACCAGGCTATTCAGCCCGGCAACCTGAGCCTGGTAAAATCGCTGGGCCGGGCAGAGGTGGACGCCAGCCTGCTGGGGGCCGGTATTCCTTACAGCCTCCTGCCAGCGGGGGGTAAAATAATGCAGGCTACCCTGGGCCGGATCGAGCGCGAACTGGTGTCGCCCAGTGGGGGAATATACCGCTACGCCCGTGATGTTTATTATGGCGGCGGCGAATGGCTGCTCCTGACGGCCTGGCTGGGCTGGTATTACGCCCGCACCGACCGGCGCAAAAAGGCTGGCGAGTGCCTTCAATGGGTCGCCCGGCAGGCCCGACCCAACGGCGATATGCCCGAACAGGTCGCCCATCACTTGCTGGCCCCCGCCCATCGGGCGGAATGGGAGGCGCGCTGGGGACTGTCGGCCTGCCCACTGTTGTGGTCGCACGCCATGTACCTGATACTTTATACCTCTCTCTACGGCGAAGGCCCGGTTTAACCGGATCGAACTCGGTTCTTAGTCCCATATTACTGAGGATTGTAATGACTGAAACTCGCCTGAACGAGTCGCTAACTCACCGACCACTGGGTTTTGAAGCGCCTTATTCGCACGGCCCGGACGAAAGGTTCCCTCGCTGGCCCCTGGCCAGCCAACCGGTGTCGCTGGGCGTAACCGTCCCTCTGCAAAGTGCGCCGGAGCAGGTCTATTGCCGCTGGCGGCTTAACGGGGTCGAACAACCGGCCCTCCCACTGCATAAAAAGGGACTGGCCCCACGCGAGGCTTCACCCTTCCTGGCCGTATCCCCTCTGAATGAAGCTGGCCTGGAAGCCAGGACTGGCCCGGAGCAGGAACAGGAGCAGGACGCGCAATTGTGCTGGGAAACCGGCTTCGGCCCCTTTAACTTTGGCGACCGGATCGAATACACCTTCTCTACCGCTGAACAACCAGAAGCCGGGCCGGGAGTCGCGACCTACGACTTTAGCTTTGACACGCGGGCCTGGCAGCCGCTGGCCCTGGTCGCCGGTCCCACCGGGTCCGAGCAGCTTTATCTGACCTGGCAGGGCCGAGCACTGTTAAACCTGACGGTCGACGCTGCCGGGGAGGACAGCTTTCGGTTGCGGGTGGAGCGGGTAAGTGCCGCTCATGCGTTCCCCGGCAAGCTACAGCCGCTAACCGGGCCGGTTCTGGTTCAAAACGGCCCCGAAAGCTTGCTCTTGGAACTTGAACAGGGTGTGGACGGGATTGCCCATCGCCTGGTGCTGCAAGACGGGAATAAGGGCACTATTTTACGGAGCACCGCGCCCTGGCTCGAAGGGTTGTTAACAGCGGCGGGAGATCTCGAAAGCTTTCGATTAAATTTCTCAGAACGTGGTGCGGATTTTTACGGGCTGGGCGAACGCTTTGACCACCTCAACCAGCGCGGACACAGCCCGGACATCAGGGTCTACGAGCAGTACAAAAGCCAGGGCGACCGGACCTATTTCCCGGTGCCTTTCGGGTTTTCGCCCGACGGGTTCGGCCTGTATGTGGCTAGCAGCGGTTATAGCCGCTTCGACTTGCCCCAGGATGGTCCGATGGCCTGCGAGGTTCAACTGCCGGGCAGCAGCAGCCTGGATATTTACCTGTTTATCGGCACACCGGCCCGCATTCTGGGAGCTTATACCGCCCTGACCGGCCAGCCGGTCCTGCCGCCGGACTGGATATACACCCCCTGGATCAGCGGCAATGAGTGGAACAGCCAGGCTAAAATAATGGAGGCGGTCAACCGCAGCCAGCAGGCCGGGATACCGGTCGGGGTTGTGGTTATCGAAGCCTGGGCCGACGAAACCACTTTCTATGTCTTTAATGATGCGGTCTACAGCCCCGGCGACCCGGCCCGTCCTCCACGCCTATCAGACTTCAGCTTTCCGGCCGAAGGACACTGGCCCGATCCCAGAGGAATGGTAGAGGAATTGCATTCGCGTGGTATTAAGGTGCTGCTGTGGCAAATCCCGGTCCTGAAAAGTTTTGAGGAGGTCGAGCAAAGCATGGCGGAGCGAGCGCTGGCCGGTCAAAAACCGCAAACCGCCAGCCTGGAACAGCACCAGCGCGACACCTCTTTTGCCCTGGAACATGGCTACGTGGTGCTGGACGCAGATGGAACGCCTTACCGCAATCCCGGTATCTGGTTCAAGGACGCTTATGTCCTTGATGTTACCAACCCGGCTGCCTGTGAGTGGTGGATGTCGAAAAGGGCTTACCTGATCGAAGAACTGGGCCTGGACGGCTTCAAGACTGACGGCGGCGAACACCTGTGGGGCAGCGGCCTACGCTTCCAGGACGGGCGGCGCGGCGCGGAAATGATCAATGCTTACCCCCGCCTTTACACGCAGATGTACTTTGATGCTTTACAGAGAGCGGGCCGGGAGGGAGTAACTTTCAGCCGGGCCGGGTTCGCCGGTTCCCAAACCGCGCCCTGTCACTGGGCCGGCGACGAGAACTCAACCTTTGAAGCTTTCCGGCATTCGATAGTGGCCGGGCTGAGTGCCGGGCTGTCGGGCATCCCCTTCTGGGGCTGGGATATTGCCGGGTTCAGCGGGCCGCTGCCGACCGCCGAGCTTTACCTGCGGGCCAGCGCCATGTCCGTGTTCTGCCCGATTATGCAGTACCACTCGGAATATAACGCTTTCCGACCGCCCCTGCGCGACCGCACGCCCTGGAATATCGCCGAGCAAAACGGTGCGCCCTGGCTGGTAGAAGATTTCGCCCGGCTGGCACGCCTGCGGCTGAAACTTTTGCCTTATATCCGGCAGGCCGTCCGTCATTCCGCCCGGACCGGCGAACCGCTGATGCGGGCACTGGCGCTGGACTGGCCGGACGACCTGAGCTGTAGGCAGATAGAGGACCAGTATATGTTCGGGCCGTTCTATCTGGTAGCACCCGTAGTCGAAGAAGGAGCTGACAGCCGAGATGTGTACTTACCGGCCGGGCAGTGGCGCGACTTCTGGGACAGCCCAGACGCCCCGGTTTTGGCGGGCGGCCAGTGGTTGAGAGCTTACCCGACCCCTCTCCGGGAAAAACCGGCCCTGATCTTTGAACGCCTGCCGTGAGTGAGTAATAACTCCGTTAACGGCCCAATATCGGGCTTGAGTAGATTATGTTACTACCCGCTAATGCGCCGTTATTATACGGTCAACAACCTGCTCAGCGGGGGCGTTGGCTAAACGAGCTAAGTAACCTGATAGCCTTCCCAACCGTCTCGGCCCAGCCGCGCCACCTCCCGGTGGCGGCTCGCTGGCTAAAGCAACATCTAGCCCGATTAGGTTTAGCTAATTCCCAGATTTTGCCCGGCATTAACCGAGGCCAGGTCACCGCTTTGAGGCAGGCAAGGGTTCTTTAATCTTACCACTCAACGCGTTTTCAGAATTATGCTAAACTCTGTGTAGATGAAAGTTCGCTCAAAAGATTTTGCTTTCATCAGCCTCAGCTAAAAATTCGATAATGGGCAATTGAGGCTCAGTTTTGTAAAATTGTAGCTTGCTCGCATTGAGCAATAGAAAATATACAAGGGGTATGAATATGAATGAGCGTGCTCAACTACCGCCGCAACCGACTGGTTCGATGCAACAATTTGCTATTCTGGTTGGTGAATGGACTATGGTGGGAAGCCATCCTCAATTTCCCTCCCTAGCACATGGACAATCTTCTTTCGAGTGGCTGAGAGAGGGCAGTCTCTTAATATGGCATTTTAATTGGGAGAGCGGCGGTCCGCCGAACGCTTTCAGTGTGATAGGTCGTGATGATGGGGTTGAAAGTTGTTCCATGCTTTATACTGATGAGCGAGGGGTTGCCAGAATCTATCAGATGAGTCTGGAAGGCGGCGTTTGGAAGATGTGGCGAGATTCGTCGGGTTTCTCCCAACGGGTGACTGGCACTTTGAGCGAGGATGGCAAGCTTATTAAGTGTCAGGGAGAGCTATCCCGCGATGGTTCACATTGGGAACAGGACCTGGATGTGACTTACCGGAGAAAGGAATAAGAATAAAATTTATGCGAAAAATCATCACGACGACTTTTGTAACCCTGGACGGTGTTATGCAGGGACCAGGTGGGCCGGAGGAAGATACCTCTGGCGGCTTTACGCAAGGAGGCTGGTCGGCGGCCTATGATGACGATATGACTGAGCAGGTCATAGACGGCTTCATGAAAATTCCGTTTGAACTGCTCCTGGGAAGAAAGACCTACGATATTTGGGCAGCCTACTGGCCTCACACCGATGAGTCACCAAACATCGCCAGGCCCTTTAATGCCACGAAAAAATATGTGGTCTCCCACGCTCATGCCGAGCTGTCCTGGCACAATTCGGTTGTCGTGACGGGCAGCGATATTGCCTCCGAAATCAAGAAACTCAAGGAAATGGCTGGGCCGGATCTGTGGGTATGGGGTAGTGGTAATTTGATCCAAACCTTGCTAAATAATGACCTGGTTGATCAGATGCACATCTGGACGTACCCGGTTACGGTTGGAGGAGGCAAACGTCTCTTTAGCGAGGGTACGCTGCCAGCGGCTTTGAAGTTAGCGAGTAGCCAAGTTTCTTCGAGCGGAGTGATAATTGCTCATTATGAGCGGACAGATAGGTAGTGTAAGGAGAAAGCTTATGACTGAACTTGTTTGTGAACTTATAGTCAGCCTCGATGGTTTTGCCCGAGGACAACGTTCACCCGGTTATTATGGTTATTTTGGTCCTGATATGGCCGACTGGATAGAGACCAACACGGCCGTTCCCCATCGGATGCTCGTCGGACGCCGGACCTACGAAATGCTGAACTCCCTGCCCAACGAGGCGAGGGATGAAGGATGGCAAAAAATGACGACCGAGCCAGGCTGGCTGTTCTCGCACACCCTGGAGGCGACAGAATGGCAGGGGCTAAGTATTGTCCGCGATGACTTGGTAGACTTTGTGCGTGAACTGAAGCGTGGTGACGGCCCAGAGTTGCGAACCCTTGGCAGCCTATCGCTGGTCAGGCAACTGCTCACGGCTGGCCTGGTAGATCGTTTCAAACTCGTCTGTCCCCTGATTGTCCAGGAAACAGGCGCTGAACCGATCTTTGAAGGGCTGCCAGATATGGGCTTCGACCTGATCTCGACCAGGGTTCTGGATGGTCGCAGCCTACTTTTGGAATATCGCCCGGCAGGAACACCACCCTACAACCCTTAATCCCAAATCGCTCATATGGAGCAGCCGCCACTTCGTGCTGGACTACCTGATGAAAGAAGTTCTGCAACAGTAGTCCGAAAGCGTCCAAATTTTCTTGCTATACACCTCTATCCTTGAGAGGTTGTGCGGTCCGCTGTGTGATACCGTCCTCTACTTCCGGGCAAGCAACCCTGGAATATCTCGAACGCGCCAATTTGTTCATCGTTCCCCTGGACAATGAGCGACGCTGGTACCCTTATCATCATCTCTTTGTTGAGTTTTTGCGCCAGCGACTGTACCAGAAGGCTGCCTCATTTACCGGAGATGCGGAAAACCGCCTGACTGAATTACACCTAAGGGCCAGCCAATGGTATGAGGACAATTGTCTGGAGCTTGAAGCTTTTCAGCCGGCGACGGCGGCCAATAAGGTTGAGCGTCGGTTTAGTAGCTGATCAGGTTTTTAATAGTTTGGATGTCAGCAGGGTTAATAAAATAATGGCCTCGGCAGGCTCGATACCCCAGAGGATTATTCGCGGCTCATTTTCCCGATTGAGAATTTTAAGCTCAAACAATGGCCCGTGAACCATCACCTCAATATGATGCTCGCCCACTTGCAGGTTATGATATTCCGGCTTTGGATGCTTGATCCCAGAGGCGGAAGTTTTAGAAGCCATGTCAGGATGCGATGGAATCGCCAGTTGATGTTCTTTACCTGATCTGGTGTGTTGCTTTTCGTAAGAGTATACCCAGGTTTCATTCTCTTCACACCCCAAACACCTTTCGGCGGAAACTGCGGGTTGCTTGCTTGGTTGCTTCATACTAACCTCCCTTTGAGATTTTATGTTAAACTGACTTAGTGCCTACGATTTAGTACCTACGATGGTCAACAAAAAGGCACTTTCTTCCACGGCTATCAGAGCGTGAGGACTGGGTTCTTCCAGCACTAAAATTTGACCCTGGGTTAATTCAGTAGTAATGGTTTCAGCATTGAGATAAAGTAAAAAGTTAATCTGGCCTTCCAACATAGTCAGGGTAAGCTGGTTAGGGGCGTGATGTTCACGCATTTGAGCCTCTTTGTGAAGGCAAAGCACCACTATACTCATTGCCTCGTTTTTAACCAGGGTAAGAGCGTTATGACCCTTTTGTTGGTATTGAGGTTCTTCTCTAAGCCAGCTTATTATCTCGCTCCACTTGAAAGTTTCCATCGTGCCGTGCAAAAGTCGCCCGGTACGGTCTGGTCGGTTCTCCATACTAAGTTGTTCCTTTCTCTCTGGAAGGATATTGTTTAAACTAGAAAGCGTAGGTTAAACACCCGCCAGGTATTGGTTTTGTGGTAGCTTGTTAGGCTAAGGACTTCTGACAACTCTTATTGTATTTCGGCGAAAATAATGTGTCATTACCCGAAAGTGTAGTTGTAAGACCGGGTTAGCACTTATACTTTATGATAATCAGTTAAATATGCCAGGTAGCTTTTGTGAAGAACAAAGCTAAAGTTGTTAATTTACGGGAATTAACAAAGTATCTCTCCAAGATTTTGGTCTTGTCGTTGGATAATACCGATCCTGGCTTTGCTGTATATAGTCTTTAGGCTACCTGTATTGGCTACCAGGGCTATCCGAAGCGTAAACCGTTCTTTTGTAGATTTGATGTAAGCCGTTTAAGACTGGAAAACTGATGATTTTTCCTCACTCAGAGACTGACTGAACCGGAACAGCTGGAATTTATTGCTGGAGGCCTTGATGGGGCCGCAAGGGGAGTTTTTAGTACCTCTATGCTGCTACTCTCGGCTAGCTCGTCAAAAGCCTTTCCCAAATTAGTGTCATTATCTCATATCAGGTATTTCGGCCTCTCTCCAAAAGGGGTGGCTTCTTTGAGCTGCTGGGGTACCCACTCTTCGTTTGGATGACGAGTAAGTCTAAAATGGATTA
>JBBRBE010000013.1:0-63041 GCA_038206175.1 Chloroflexia bacterium | reverse complement strand
GACGACCTGGGCCGGACTGGTAGCGGGGCGAAGTGGGGTAGGCCGGATCACCCATTTTGATACTACCGGGTACGATTGTAAAATCGGGGCCGAAGTTAAAGGTTTTAAGGCCGAAGAACAGGGTGTTGATCGCAAGGAAGCCCGCCGGATGGATCGCTATGCCCAGTTTGCCGTAGCCGCCACCGGCCAGGCTTTGCGCGATAGCGGTCTGGTGATCGGGGAGGACAACCGCAACCGGGTGGGTGTAATTATGGGAAGCGGTATCGGTGGCATTGGCGTTATGGGCGAACAGTTCCGCGTGCTGCAAGAAAAAGGCCCGGACCGGGTTAGCCCGTTCTTTATTCCAATGATGATTGCGAATATGGCAAGCGGCTACATTGCGATCCAGTTCGGGGCGCGTGGAACTAACTTTTGTGTCGTTTCGGCCTGTTCGACCGGGGCGCACGCTATCGGTGAAGGAGCCGAAATCATCCGCCGGGGCGAAGCCGACGCTATGATCGTCGGTGGTAGCGAAGCACCCCTGGTGCCGATCAGCCTGGCCGGGTTTAATTCCATGAAAGCTCTTTCGACCCGCAACGACGAGCCGGAGCGGGCCAGCCGTCCTTTTGATAAAAACCGGGACGGTTTTGTGATGGGCGAGGGAGCCGGGACGCTAATTTTAGAAGACCTGGAGTATGCTCGCGCCCGTGGAGCCAGGATTCTTGCCGAAGTGAGCGGCTACGGTAGCACCGACGACGCGAACCACATCGTACAGCCAGAAGAAACAGGCGAAGGAGCGGCGCGGGCGATGGTTCTGGCAATGGAGCGGGCCGGGCTATCGGTGCGCGAAATTGATTATATCAACGCCCACGGCACCAGCACCGGCCTGAACGAGAAAGCCGAAACCGCCGCGATCAAACGGGCTTTTGGCGATATGGCCTACGAAGTATCCATCAGCAGCACTAAATCTATGACCGGCCATTTGTTAGGGGCTGCCGGAGCTATCGAGGCCATCATTTGTGTGAAGGCTATCAACGAAGGTGTCATTCCACCCACGATCAACTACGAAACCCCCGACCCTAATTGCGACCTGGACGTAACGCCGAACGTCGCCAGGAAGAAATCCGTCCGCCACGCTATGTCTAACTCTTTCGGTTTTGGCGGCCATAACGTCTCCCTGATCGTCAGCCGCTTCGAGAATTAAGGAGGAAACGCTGCGCCGGTTAGCGAAAAACCGGCGCACTGTAAGTAAGGTAGATTACGTACTCGCCAAAACCTTTCTTGCCGATCTCGATCACGTCGGCGTCTTCCAGCACTCTTTCCGTGATAAATTGACCTCGGAAGCAAAGTTGATTGCGGCTTTTGTTATCCACGATGCGGTAGCGCATTCCTGGCCCAATCGGGCCGAGGCGGTAAAAGGTGGCGTGCTTGCGCGAGACAGTCGAGAGCGGCAGATGCAAGGTATTCTCGATTTCGCGGCCCAGGCTCAGCGTTTCGCCCAGAAGATCGAAAGTTGGGTTGAAGTGTTGATCTGGTTCGGTACGCACGGTTAGCCGGGGCGGTTGCACCATCACCGGAGCAGGGTTGACCGGGGCCGTCGTCGAACGTTGTACCAGTGGTCGGCCCACTTCGGTTGGAGCATCTTCGGTCAGCCCACTCTGCGAGGATTCCCGGAGCGGGGCCGCCGGTACGGTTGGGCCGGGCGGTCTGGCCGAGGGCGATACTCTCGGCACTGAGGACGGCGTTCCTTGAAAGAGTTGAGGCGAAACCGAAAGGCCGGGTTTAGCCTCCCCTTGTGGACTTAAAATAGGCGGTATAGCCTGGGTGCGTTCGGTTTCCGGGTTCACCGTGGAGCTTAAAGGGCCGGGCGTAATGGCCTCTCGATAAGCCGCCGCCAGGCTCAGGCAATTCGGGAAGCGTTCTAAATTTGTCTTCGCCAGCACTCGCCCGATTACGCCGTCCAGCCGATGCACTATTTCCGGCGCGATTTCTTGCATAGTCGGTTGAGTGGTTAGCGAAGGCGGGGGATTTTGGATATGGCTGATCAAAATCTCCTGCGGTCTGCCGTTGAAAGGTAGCACATCGGCAATCATCTGGTAGAGCAAAATGCCCAGCGAATACTGGTCGGTGGCGGCACTGACGAGGCCGCGAATTTGTTCGGGGGCGACATAATGCACCGTGCCGAGCGCACGAGTGGCAGCTTCGGACTGGTTATCCAGTAGCATTTTGGCAAATCCAAAATCGGTCAGCACTGCCGTCTGGCCTTCGTTGCGCAAGAGGATATTTTGAGGCTTTACATCACGGTGGATAATATTATTGCGATGCGCGTAATCCAGAGCCGAGGCAACCTGTTCAAGATAGATACCCGTTTCTTCCAGGGTCAGGCGTTTCGAGCGCATGCGGGCTGAAAGCGGGCCACCCGGCAGATAAGGCATTACCAGAAAGGCCGTTTCCGGCAGCAAACCAAAATCGTAGACCGTCAAGATGTTTGGATGGTCGAGGGTCGCTACGGCGCGGGCTTCTAATTGAAAGCGGCCCAGGAGTTCTGTGTCGCTGGCGAGGCTGGCATCCATTAACTTAACCGCCACCGTGCGCCCTAAAACAAGGTCGGTCGCTGAATAGACCTGGGCAAACCCTCCTTCGCCGACCCGTTTATCCAGGCGGTAACGCTTATTAAGAGTAGCACCTGGCCCGATAACCATTTTTCTCTCCTGGTGGCAACTATGGCTTGGTTCGTATCTACCCGTGTATTTTAGCGCATGCAGCCCTCTTTTGCTAGAAGCATTCTAAGACCAGGCCCCACCAACGGCTTAACCCTGTAATACCCTGGCCCGGTACTGCGGCGGCACGAGGTCGAGATAAGCCTGATGGCGGCGGATGTAGGCCGCTACAAAGGGGCAGAGTGGCACTACCTCTAACCTTTTCTCGCGGGCCGTGTCCAGGGCTGTCCGTATGAGGATGCTGGCGACGCCCTCGCCTTCGATTGCTTCCGGTACTTCGGTGTGATAAAAAACGATCTGGCCTGGCTCTAGCCGGTACTTCGCGACGGCCATATAACCGTTCAACTCGGCCTCAAAACGCCGACCAGCTTCGTTGTTTTCGACCGTTATATGTTTGGATTCCTCACTCATTTTTGCTACTCCAGCGTTTGTTCTGTTAAAACTCTTGTCCTAGGCCCTATTCTAACAGATTGGTTTGTCCAATTGGAGGAAATTTAGAGATTTTGGCTCGTTTGCCTGAAAACCTCAAAACTGTTAAAATCCTTTGCCAGTGCAAATAGCAGGATTCCGACCGAGGGCGAACCAGGAAACGGGCAACAAACCGGCAGGTCGGCGCATTATATTTCCAGCCAGTCTTCGAGTTACGGCTGGCAGTTTTGATAGGAGCAAGAACAGAGTTTGGCCTTCTCAGTTAAAGACCCCTCCGGCAAAGAAAACATCCCTCCGTCGGCTCTTTCCGACCGTTTAGCCGTTCCGTCTGGGCCGGAGGAGGCAAAGCGGGCCAGCCGTTACTGTCCGGGCCTGCCCGAACTGGTTGCTAAAGGGCGGCGGATTGTGCTTTCGCCCTGGAGCCTGGCAATATTTGGCCTGGCTGTGGCCCTGGTGACGCTGGTGTATAGCTTTCGACCGGCCTACACCTACGACCTCAAGCTGGGAAGTGGCTACGATACCCCGTATCTGAACCTGACCGAAAGCGGCTTTGGCCGTCCAGTGCAGGCCGCGCCGGACGAGGACGAGCGCGGCGGGCGGGCAGTTTCAACTCCTGCCGACGCCGCCAACGTGAAGCCAACCGCGCCCGAAGAACTGCCGCAGCAAAGCTATCGCTGGACGCGGGAGCGTCCGATCTTGCTGTTGCCGGGTATTGGGTCGGCTCCGACCCGCCTGACGATTCAGGCCGCTGGCTCACCGCTGATCCGGGCCGGACAGAGCGTAGAAGTGTTACTCAACGGCCAGCCGTTCAGCCGATTCGACCTCCAGGCCGGGGTTCCCTCTACCCACTCTTTCGATTTCGGGCCGGAGCGGATTGCAGGCGGTAGCCTGACGGTTGAAATGCGGGTCAAAGCCCTCGGCCCGGTAGACGCCAGGGCTATCGAACAGTATCCCGGCACTTACGTCGGGCTGGATAAAAATCTTTATCAGGGCCAGACCGGGTTCAAGCTGTACTCGGCCCGGATCGAAGCCGGGGCGGGTAGTCCCGGTTTGCCGCCGCTGGGGGTGCTGGGAGCAATCGTGGTCAGTGCCTGGCTGCTTTATTTTGGCCTGGCCTACGCAGGACTGACCCAAAAATGGGCTTTTGGGGTGACCGCTCTTTTGACCGGGCTGGCCGGTTTCGGTCTGGCTTTTTCCCGGCTGAACCTGACAGTCTACACCGGACGACTGGCCCTTTTGCTACTCCTGACGGTGGGCCTTTTGCCGGTGCTGGATTGGGCTATGCCACGTCTGCTGCGTCGTTGGGGTTTGCCGCTACCGGGTTGGGCCTGGCAAGGCTTGTTGATCCTGTTTTTAGTCGGCATGATCGGGCGCGGCGGCGGGTTGATCTACCCGAATATCGAAGTGAGTGACGCTCCTTTCCACCTGCGCCAGATCGATCTCGTGCTGCACGAACCGGACGGCCCGGCGAAGCAATGGAGCAACAAGGAAAACTCGAAAGTTCCGGCCCAGTGGGAGTCTCAGGCGATCATTCCGTATTCGCCTTTTGTTTATTTTTACCTTGCGCCGGTCGCCGCCCTGCCGCTTGATCCGAACGTGAGCGTCAATTTGTTCAATGCTTTGCTGGATGCCGGGCGGGTCTTTATTATTTTCGGGCTGGCGGCGGCTCTAGGAGCAGGAGCGCGGGCCGCTCTGGTTGCGGCGGGCCTTTATCTGATTACGCCAAGCACCTGGATGCTTAATTCCTGGGGCAACTGGCCGACCACGGTTAGCCTGTGGCTGGCGACTCTTTATCTTTTGCTGGTGCTGGTCGGCTGGCGTTGGTTTGGTTCGCGCCCGACCTGGGCCGGGGCAACTTTTGTTCTGCTACTCACGATGCTGTGCTACTCGGTCACGGCGGTCTTTATGGGGATGTTGTTGATCGGTTGGTCGCTGGGCCTTTTGATCTGGGGTGGACGGGAGGCCCTGGCCCGGCGCAACGCCCTGCTCTTGCTGGCCTCAGTGGGCGTGGCGGCGGTGCTGGCGGTAGCCCTGTACTATTTCCAGTTTATACCAGACCTGGCAAAAACTCTGACCAGTTTTGGCTCCTCGCTCGAAAGCAAAGGTTCACTCGGTGGCTTTGGCGACCGTTCGCTGGATTACTATCTGGGTCTGTACGCCAACCACGTTTTCTTCCGTTACGGTGCGGGCGCCTTTATCGTGATCGGCCTGATTGTTTACGGCTGGTTGGTGATGGCTCCCCGCCGGGCGTCGGCGGACGAAGGCGAAGGGGCCGACCTCGATAGGGTCGAGCCAAACCTGGCCCTCCTGCGCGGCCCGGTTCACCTCTGGCTGGGAGCGGCCTGGTGGCTGGTTTTCTTATTTTTCGGCCTGGCGCAGTGGAAAGTAGATATGGTCAACAAACAGGTCTGGTTCGTCCTGCCCTATGCTTGCGTCCTGACCGGCCTGGGTCTGGTCTGGCTGTGGCAACGCTACCGCACCCCGGCGACCCTATGGGCCAGTCGTCTGGCAGTGGCCGGGCTGATCCTGTGGACAACCTATTCGGCCAGTGCGCTCTGGCTGGAGCGCGTTTTCATCAAGCGACGCTGAGTTGCTTCGGCATAACAGAAATAGAGCGAGTAAGAGAGCAAGTTAAGAGTAGGTAAGAAAGTAAGAGTGCTAAATGGTGGGTAATTCGGGGGTTGTTGCCCGGCTTAAGAAGTCGCTGGACAATCCGTTCTTGTTTAATCTGGTGCAGTTTGCTATTTCAGGCCGACAAAACGGCACGCGCCGATTAATCCGGCAGCACCTGCGGCTACAGGCTCACGAGCGGCTACTTGACGTCTGCTGCGGCACGGGCGAGTTTGCCAATGTTGCCCTGGGGCCGTACCTGGGGATTGACATAAATAGTCAATATATCGAATACGCCGCTAAGAAATACGGGGCGGGTACGGGCCACCTGGAGCGCGATTTCCGCGCCGAGGACATCACCAGCACGGGCTTTCGCGCCAGCGGCCAGACTTTCCCCAAAGCGATGATGATCAACTCCATGCACCACCTTTCCGCCGAGCAAAACCAGGCCGTCCTGGAAGCCGTGGCTGCCGTGACGACCGACCGTTTCGTGGTGATTGACATGAACCCGACACCGGGCAACCCGCTCAGCAAGTTTCTGGCCGAGCAAGACCGGGGAGATTTTATTCGGCCTCTGGCCGAGCAGGTGGCCCTGCTCGAACCTTTTTTCGAGGTCGAGCAAGCGACAACCTATTACTCTGGGTTGTGCGGGCAAACATTAATTGTGTGCCGCCCGAAAAGCTAAATGCAGGAAGCCTTTTGCAGCCCTGGCTCTGGCGAAATTGACTATTTCGGCTGACGTCACCTTGACTGTAAATAATCGGACAATTAGAGATTTAAGCTGTAGATTTTAGGGAGAAGTAGTTGCAGAACCGACCCTTTGGCCTTTCGGCCCAACTGGACCTGAGTGTAATAATTGCTTGCTATAACGAGCAGCCGGTTTTGCGCGATAGCGTCGCCCGGATCGTAGATGTGCTGGCCCAGACTAAATATGCCGCCAGCTACGAACTTATTTTTGTGGACGACCTGAGCCGCGACAATACGATTGAGATCGTGCTAGAACTGATGGACAAGTACGGCGATATTCCGATGCGGCTGATCCGCCACGAGCGCAACCGGGGCCGGGGCCGGACCGTGATGGATGGCTTCGAGGCGGCGCGAGGTCGGATTATCGGCTTTTTGGACATTGACCTGGAAACTCCCGCTCACTACATCCCGGTGGCCGTGCTGGAAATCGAACGCGGAGCCGACGTTGCAACCGCCCAGCGCATCTACCGCTTCTTGTGGCGCACTTTCTACCGCCAGCTATTGAGCATGGGCTACCACAAGCTAGAAGCGCAGGTGCTGCGGTTGCCTCTGCGCGATACCGAAGTGGGTTTCAAGTTCTTCCACCGCGAACGAGCGATGCCGATCATTCTCGATTGCACCGACCCCGGTTGGTTCTGGGATACCGAAGTGATGGCCCGGAGCTATTGGGCCGGACTGAAAATCGTTGAAATTCCTACTCTCTTTATCAAACGCTACGATAAACAATCCAGCGTGCGGCCCATCCACGATTCGATTGAATATTTCCGCAAACTGCGGCGGTTCCGGCGCGAAGCCCGGCGGTTGCAGGCCGAATACGAGGCCAGAGGTTTTACTCCCATGTCGGTCTCGACGCTTTTGCATCCGGTCGGGCAGGGCGATGAGCCGTTCGTGCGAGATACTGCCGGGGTGCGCGGCCCGTAAACATCGCCCCTCTAAATTCTTGCAATCTGCTAAGATTCTGCTATACTGGCTTCAGGTAACTAATCGCATTATGTAAATTAGTTGTGATTAACCCCGGTAATTTGCAGTCAAGTAAGGTGTATGCTCAAATTTTCTTTCTGGCGCAATTTTGAGATTCCGCTCTTTGTAGCCACAATCTTTTCCTGTCTTTTTGGCGTAGCCATGATCTATAGCGCGGTCAGTAGCGATCCCAGCCCGGCCCTCAAATCCCTACCGCTCAACCAACTAACCGTGGGGTTGGGGATCGGCCTGGTACTCTTCTTTGTGGTTGCGCGTCTCGATTACCATTTCTTCGAGAGCTTGCAACTGGGCATTTACGCTATTTGTCTCGGTATGCTGCTGGTTGTGGAAGTCATCGGTATTACAACTGCCGGTTCGACCCGCTGGATTACTATCGCGGGCGTGCAGTTTCAGCCTTCCGAACCGGCCAAACTTTTGATCATCCTGCTGCTGGCCCGCTTCTACGTTACCAACGAACACCGAGTACGTCGTCTGCCCGTTTTTATCTTTTCGATGCTACAGATTGCCCCGATTGCCGGCCTGATCTTTATCGAGCCTGACCTGGGAACAACCCTGGTGCTGCTGGCGATCTGGTTCGGCATGACTTTTGTGGCCGGAGCCGACTGGTTGCACATCGCCACCCTGATTGTAATTGCAGTGCCTCTGCTGATTTTAGTCTGGAATCTGGGCGAACTAACCGGCGGCAAAGTGCAGGTTTTTCAGGCTTATCAGAAGCAACGCCTCGAACTCTTCCTGGACCCTACCCAGGACAAAGAAGGCGAAGGCTACAACCTGATCCAGTCGCGCAAGTCGGTCGAAGGCGGCGGCTTGCTGGGCCAGGGCTATACCGAGGGCATCCATAATAAAGGCAATTACCTCAAAATTCGTCACGCCGACTTCATCTTTTCGGTCATTGCCGAGGAGTTTGGTTTTGTCGGGTCGCTGGCGGTGCTTTCGATGCTGGCTCTTATGCTGATGCGGGTCGTGACCGTAGCCCGCAAAGCCGCCGATACCTACGGTCGCTATATTTGCGTGGGTGTTGCAACCATGCTGTTCTTCCAGATATTTGTAAACGTCGGGATGAATCTAGGTCTGATGCCTGTCACCGGCATTCCACTTCCGTTGATCAGTCATGGTGCAAGTGCTTTGTGGACAACCCTGATGGCTCTCGGCCTGGTTGAAAGCGTCGCACTACGTCAGCACCGCGAAAGAATGTGGTACTACCGAACCGGGCCGGGCAAAGAGTAAATTCGGGGGATTGGTTATGCTCAAGCGTTGGTTGGGCCGAATACGCGGGCCGTTTCTTTATCTGGTAGTGGTCGGATTGCTAACGGTAGGAGCTTATAACGGCCTGTTGCTTTTGCGAAGTGGCCTGGAAAGCTACCAACCCCTGCAACTGGACGTAGAGCCAGTGCAATCGCTGACTAATCCCGATGGAGCCTCCTCTACCGCCAAACCGGGGACAGCAGACCCGGCCCGGCCCGGTACGACCGCCCCGCTCAGTAATCGAGTCGTGGTGGTGGTGGTAAATGGTTTAGGTCTGGATGACGTCGAGAGTCTACCGGCTTTCCAGGCCGAAGCCTTCAAAAATATTAGCACCGGGGCCAACCTGTTCACCGGGCCGGTGCAGCCTACCTCACCCGCGCTCGTAACATTGCTGACAGGGGCCAGCACCGAATTGACCGGCGGCTTCCGCCTGGATGGGAGCAGTGACGCTACCACTGCTCCCGACCCGCGCTTGCAACTACAGTATTTTGACAATCTGTTCGAGGCTTCCCATCGCAGCCGCTTTACCACCGCACTTTTTGGCACTCAAAGCTGGTACGAGGCGTTGCCGCCCGGCCAGGCTGATTTCTTTGCTACCTTTGATAACCGCCAGCCCTCGACCGATATTGCCGACAACGCTTTGAATTTCTTGCAGAAAAAGTCGGCCAACTTCGTGTTGATCCAGTTACCCGCGCTCGGTCAGGCTCAAACCGAGTTTGGCCTTAACGCGCCGCAGAGTATCGAGGCTCGCCAGAACCTTAACACTGCTCTGGCTCGCCTGGTTGGGGACGAAATTGACTTGCGCCGCACCACCCTGATTATTACCGGCGATTGGGATAATTCGGTGAGGGCAGGCGACCGCTATACCGTGCCGCTCGTGCTGGTCGGGCAGGCCGTCCAGCCGGGCGAAAAAACCTGGGGGCGGCAGGAAGATTTGACTAGCACCGTCGCGGCCTTGCTGGGCGTCGAAATACCTCGCCACAATCAGGGCCGCCTCCTGAGTAACTTGCTTTCGATGCCCGCGGTAGACCAGGGCGAGAAATTCCTGGCCCTGGCCGAGCAACGCCAGGCTCTGGCGACGGCTTACCGCAATCGGTTAGGTTTGCTGCAACCGCTAGCCGTTAACGACCCGGCGGCGGTCGAAGCTGAAAAGAACGTCAAGCTGGCCCAGCAAAACTACCGACTCGGTTCTTATGACGGGATCGAAGGCGTGATTGACCCGGTGCTGCGGACAGCGCGGACAGATATGGAAGAAGCCCGCCAGGAATGGTTCGCTCAGGTGCGCTGGCAACGGGCGATCCTGGCGGTCGTGCTGGTGGCCCTGCCCCTGGTAGTGCTGCTGTTCTGGCGGTCGGCTCTCGGCTGGATCGCTGCCGCCACTGCGCTGGTGGCAACCACGCTACCCTATGGGTTGTACTGGCTGCAAGGCAAAAGTTTTGCTTTTAACTCGACCAGTTTTCGGTCTCTTTTGGAAACAAGTCTGTGGCGGGCTGGTCTGAGCCTGTTGGTAGCTTTACTTATTCCGGTCTTTTTGTTCGATTGGGCCGAGAAACGCCGCAAACGGCGACGAGGCCGCATTGACCTCGACTACCAGCAAATCGCCGATTTGCGCCGTCCGCCGTTTCCCCTGAACCGTCTCTCGATTTTCGCGGCCCTGTTGTTAGCCTGGCTGGTCTACTTTGGAGCGTTCGTCTGGTTGGTCTGGTACTACTGGCGGTTTGGCTATGTCGCTCCTCTGCTCAGCCAACCTCCGGTGCTGCCGGACACCAGCGCGAACTTTTTACAGTTCTTCGCCCTCAATCATTTGTTGGGTTTTGCTCTAATGATGGTTCCCGCCCCCCTCTTGCTGGTGGTTTTGTACTGGTTCAAACGCAAGCTGAGGGGCGATAGCTCCGACGCCCAGGAAGAGCAGGACATTCTGCAACGGCCTCGACCGGGCGCGGAAGCCGGGATCGTCAAGCTCGGCTAGTTATATACCTCGGTGGCTAAAAGAGAAATCTTCTTTTGGGCCAGGCTCCGTGCCGCTAATAATTGCCAGGTGTAAAACAGATCACTTGCTTTTCGGCAATTGATAGCTTAAAATGATTCGCAGTATGAGTGTAGATATACCCTAATACGGACAGTAATAGGTTAACAAGCCCTTCCCATGTCTGTTCTGACATACTTAGCCGTAAGGCTGTGGTTTCAATAGAGAGGCCAGGCGAAATGGAGTTAATGGTGCAATCCGGCCCGGATGCGGGCAAAATCTTTTCGGTCGGGCCAACCTCAATGGTAGCCGGACGGCAGATTGGCACCGAAATAACGCTCAACGACGGGCAAGCTTCGCGGCGGCACGCCAGCTTCACGGTGGTTAACGGCAGCCTGGTTGTAAGTGATCTTGGCTCGGCCAACGGCACAACCGTTAACGGTCAACGGCTGGTGCAGAACCAGAGCCGCCCGGTTAATGTCGGCGACATAATCGGCATTGGTTCTACCTCGCTCCTGGTGCAGCCCGGTGCTAACTCAGGCTATTCGCCCTCTTCCCCATTTCCCACCGACCGTACCGAAGTAGTGCCAGGTTCTTTCAACTCTAATCTTAACTCTAATCCTAATCCTGGGCCATTCGCTCAACCTCAGCCGACCTATAATAATAATCCTAATCAGGGTTACGCTTTGCCTTCCTACGGTACTGGCTCCAATCAAGTCTCACCCAATGTCTATTCCGCGCCACCGGCAGTCCCGGTCGGTCAGAATTACGACTATAACGTTCCATCCCAGGTTGCGCCCGCCCCGGTTCCGGCTTACAACCCAAATCAATATGGCGGCAGCGGTCAATATGGTGGGCCAGGGCAGGGCTACGCTTCCCCGGTAGCATCCCCGCCTCCACCTGCCCCGAAGAAGGGTGGAAGTTTACTAATAGGCGGGTTAATTGGCATTGTCGTGCTGGCGGCTGCCGCTATTGGTGCGATTGTAGTTCTGGGCGGGCAGAAAGATAATAGCACGCCGATTCCGGCAGTTTTTAATCCACCGACTGCCGCGCCCGGTACGGCTCCGGCCACTACTGCCCCCGCCGTTCCTACTCCTACTAAAGCCACCGGGCAGATCGGCCAGAACCCACCGCCCCCCGCTCCGCCGGTTACGACTGCCGCGGCCCCGACCGCCCAACCGACGACGGCTGCCGCAGCCCAGGCGGGCGGAACGGTGCAGGGCCTGGGACTGCGCGTGACTTTCCCTAAAGAGTGGAAAACTTTTGTAGACGAAAGTAAAAATGTAATCGAAGGTGACGCCCCCGACGCTATCACTTACGGCCAGATTCGCCGGATCAGTGGGGTCAAGGGCAGTGCCGCCGAGCGGTTGACGGATTACCTGGAAGGTATCGGTCAGGACATCGGCGATTTTAAGATTATTCGAGAAGTCAAAATCTCTTCCACTAATCCTAACGCTGCCGATGCTTACATCACTTATACCGATAGTCAGGATAACGTTTTACACCGCGATTATGTGATTTGTGCCGCCACCGGCACGGATGATACTTATTTTGTACGCTTTTCCACCGACGATACTAAATTTGATTACCAGGTAAGCACCTTTAATGCTATTTTGAACTCGGTGCAATCTCAGTGATTACTCCCCAGGCAGGAAAATGTTATCCGCCGAATTTTAGAGCAGGCAGTTAAAGGTTAAGAGGAAACTATTGTTAAAGTTAAAACCAGTAGCTATAACCGACGTAGGCCGCAAGCGTAACAACAACCAGGATTATCTGGGAGACTTGATCTTTAAGAGTGGGCGCAAGTACGGTCCGGAAAAGCTGGACGAACGCGGCTATCTTTTTGCGGTTGCCGATGGAATGGGCGGCTACGCCGGGGGCGAAGTTGCCAGCGAACTGGCGATTACCACGCTTTTTGAACAATATTACAACGCTCCAAGTAAGAATGATATTGCCGACGACCTGATTGACGCGATCCGCCAGGCTAACTTCCAGGTTCACGAAACTTCCAATACCTCCGGGCGTACCGGAATGGGTACGACCCTGACCCTGGTGCTGGTCAAGGGCAACCGGGGTATTTTTGGGAACGTGGGCGATAGCCGGGTTTACCTGGTGCGGCAGGGCATCCCCGAACGAGTAACCCACGACCATTCGCTGGTCCAAGAGCAAATTGATGTGGGAGCGATTACCCCGGAGCAGGCCGAACGCAGCCACATGCGCAATTACATCACACGGGCTATCGGCCACCGGGATATTGTCGAATCGGATTTATTCGAGCGGGAACTGCTGGCCGGGGACGTGATTTTGCTTTGCTCCGATGGTCTGCACGGTCAGGTCAAAGAGATCGAGATGGGTACGATAGTCGGAGCCAGCGACGACCTGGAAGAAGCGGCCCGGCAACTGGTGAACCTGGCGAATGAACGCGGCGGGCCGGACAACATCAGTGTGATGCTGGTGCGAATTGACGAAGTGGGCGACCCGCTACCGCCGATCCTCAACGGGCGCGAGGCGATCTACAAGCCGCCGCCGGACACGATTTATACCCAGCAAACCCAACCCGCTCTGCAATTGGCCTACAACCCCGATGAACTGGCGACCGACGACGACCGCACAACCATTCCTTCTTTTATCGCTCCCCTGCCCTCGGCGGCCACTCCGTTGCAGGCTACCAGGGAAATGAAAGGAGTAGGTTCGCGGCCTCGACCGGGTGGACGTGGATTGCTGTTAGGTTTATTGCTATTTTTACTGGTCGTAGCGGGTGTAATCGCTTTTGTTCTGCTTAATAACACCACTAATACCGCCAGCCCTAATAGCGCGACGGCCACAGTCAACCCGGTCACAACCAGTCCGCCAGTCACGACTGCGGCGGCCACCACTCTGGCAACAGGTAGCGTTGCCCCGATTGTGCCTCCGACGACCTCGGCAGGGCTAGGAGCAACCACCCCGACACCGGGGAGCGGTGGAACGACGGACCGGGCGGCGGGTGACGCCGTGGGTGGGGCGGCGGGAGCGGCGGCGATTGGTTCGGTTGCCGCCGGCGTGATCAGCCCTGTTCCCCCTACCGCTAAGCTCGAACCTGTTTCGCTAAACTGCCAGAACTGTCCAATTAGTCAGGTCAAGCAGGTTCGAGTGCAGCTTACTAATCCTGGTAGCACGCTGGCTTATATCATCTCTTTGCGCCACAAAACCGATAATACCTCCTGGACTTTTACACCTAGTGGGGCCGGGGCTGGCATTTTTCAAGCTAATGTAGACAGGCTAACTCCTGGTCAGTACGCCCTGGTGGTGAAAAGCCGCGATGCTACTACCGCTACTAGCAGCGACCAGATCGAGCTTCGCACCGATTACGAAATAACGCTGGATGTGAAGTCTAACCTCAACGAAGCTACGCTCAACGGCGGAACGAGCCTTAGTCAGCAAAACGATACGCTGTTGATCGTGCTGCCCGCCCGGACGAGTTAAAAGCTCTGAAGCTGAAACTGAAGCTGAAACTGAAGGAGGCCCACCGGGTACTCCAGCGGAGAGAAGGATGAAGGATGCAAAACCATCCTTAACACCCCCCCCGGCTTTTGTTAGAAAACCCGGTTATAAGGCCGGGTTCTTTTTCATCCTCCGACCTTTTTTCCACCAGAATAACCCCTCGCTATCCCTTCTTCAGGGCCACCTGTGGGCCGTCTTGCTTCTTTTAACGTCTCTTTTGCTGACCGCTTGCGGCGAACCTTCGGCTACTCCTACTCCTACTCCTAATCCGGCTCAGGAAGGAGCCAAAATTGATAGCGTCTTGCGCGACCTGCTGATTAGTTACCAGTCGGGCGGCCTGGAAGCGGCCCGCACTTATGCCCGCAACGCCGGACTACTGGACGAAGGCGACAGGGTGCGCTTTGGCCTGACCCTGACCAGTGCCGGGGCCGCCGGGCCAGTTACAACCCAGGTCAAGCAATTGGGCGGAGAAGTTTACAGTGCCAGCGACGAGCGGTTGGGTGTAGCGGTCGAACTATCCCGGCTGACAAGCTATTTCAACAGTACCGACAAGCGGAATTTCTTTCAAGAATTAGCCTCTTTTAAGGAAGTGCGCGAGGTCAAGATTTTGCTGCGGCCCGCCCTGGCCGGGGTCACGCCTGATCTCGCTACGCTCGGCCCGAACGAAGGAATTGCCCTGGTAGGAGCCGACCGATGGCAAAAAGCCGGGTTTGGCGGGCGCGGCATCACTGTCGGCATCATTGACGGTGGCTTTGCCGGATACCGGGCTTTTCTAGGAACGGCTTTGCCTGCGGCGAATGCGGTCGAGTTCCAATCATTTTTGCTCGGCCAGAGCGAAGGTAGCGAAGCCCACGGTGTCGCGGTTGCCGAAATCGTGCATGGGCTGGCCCCGGAAGCGCGTCTGGTGCTGGCTCCTATCGAAGATGAAATCGGCTTCACGCGGGCCGTCCAGATGATGATTGACCGCAAAGTTCAGATTATCCAGATTTCGCTCGGTTGGGCCGGAATCTTTCCCGGCGACGGTACGGGTAAGATGGACGAAAAGCTGGACGAGGCTCGCCGCGCTGGTATTTTGCCGATAGTTTCGACCGGCAATTACGGTCTGGCTCATTACAGCGGCCTGTTCGACCCGGATGCCCGTGGTTTTCACCGTTACGGGCCGGAGCAGACCCAGCTAAAGTTGACCACCGAAGGGCAAACGGGTTGGGTGGCGTTGCGCTGGGAAGAACCCTGGAACGCGCCCCGCACTAATCTTGATTTGTTTGTGCTGGACTCCGCCGGTCGCGCCCTGGTCAGTTCGCGTAACGAGCAAGCCCAGGCGGGTAGTCCTAAACCGCCTTCGGAACTGGCTCCTTTCCGTACCGAACCGGGCCAGCGTCTTTCGATCCAGGTAAAACTAACCGGCCCTTTGCCGCCCAACTCTGCGCCGCACTCTCTGCGCTTTCACCTCTTTACTTATAACGCCCGCCTGGAAGAAGCTCAATCCGAAGGTAGCATCGCCACACCGGGTGACGCTCGTGGAGCTTTGAGCGTCGGGGCGACGAACTGGAAGGACGACCGCATCGAACTTTACAGTTCGCGTGGGCCGACGGTGGATGGCCGGGCCAAACCGGAACTGATGGGGCCAACCGGGGTAAGTAGCCAGGTTTTCCGAGGTTCTTTTGCCGGAACCAGTGCGGCGGCCCCCCAGGTGGCCGGTACTGCCGCCCTGGTCTGGAGCGCGGCCCGCGAGATGAGTGCCGAGCAGGTCGCGCTTTACCTTAGCCGGAACGCCCTCGACCTGGCCGAACCGGGCCGCGACGCTCGGAGTGGGTTTGGCCGGGTGCGGCTTGGTTCGCCCGAAGCGGCCCGGTTGGGTCTGGCTGAAATGCTGCTGGCGGTGCCGAACGGCCTGCCGTTTGAGGATGATTTCAGGGACAGTGCCAGTGGCCTGCCCAACAATCCGCAAGGTTACTACGGCCTGGACGCAAACGGGCCGAGTTATCTGGTGGCTGCGCCTGCCGGTCAGCTAAATTGGAATTCTTACCTGAGCCGCAGCTTCGAGGAATTTCGGGCCTCGGTCGCTGTCCGGCCTCCTCCGGTCCAGAACGGCTCTTTCTGTGGCTTGATTTTCTGGCAGCAAGGGCCGGAAGATTACTGGGCCTGGCTGGTAAGCGGCTCACGCTACGCCCTCATGCGGCGCAACGGCCCGACCTGGACGAATCTGACCGGGTGGAGCCAGGATGCCGCCCTCGAAGCGGGTTCCTCCGGCAGCTTGAACCTTTCGCTGGAAGCTACCGCCGAGTACATCCGGTTGCGGGTCGGCCCTAGCCTGTTACAAAGCGTGCCGCTTCGTTCGGCCAGTCGCATCCCGCCACCGGCCCGGTTGGGCGGTAAATTCGGATTGATCGCGGGGCAATTCGGCCTACCCGGTGGCGGCGGCACGGCCACTTTACCTCTGGTTGCCTTTAACAGGCTGCAAATTACGCCGCTTACCACCCGCTAAACTTTTTGCCAGACCTTTTGTGAGAAAGTAATGTTGGGTGGCTGTTATTAGTCTGAAGCGGAGCTAAAAGAGTGCTTTCGAGCTAAAAACCGTTATATTCAGGCGTGAAAAGTGACGAAAAATACTGTTGATATAGTGTTTATAATGTATATATGGTAAAGTATAGGCAGGTAGACCTAAGCAAAATGAAATAAGAAATTTATAGTTCAGCCCGCCAATCGAAAGACTCAAAAGGTTAGTTACAGGAAGGAAGAGCCAATGCTCAGCTATTTGATTATCCAGCGTGGCCCGGAGTTGGGGAAGAAAATTACTCTTAAAGAAGGAATTACTACCATTGGGCGTAGCAACGATAACGACGTGGAGCTAAACGACCCTTATGTGTCACGTTATCATTCGGTAATAAAGCAAGATGGCGATGATTATTTGCTGATTGATCTGGGCAGCGAGAATCCGGTACAAATTCGTGACGCAGCTCTGGAACCGGGCGAACCTTATAAATTACAGCACCGCGATGTACTGCGGATCGGCCAGTACACCTTTAGCTACCAGACTGCCGATGGTGTTGCGGCGCGAGTGGCTGAAATCGCCGCGCAGCCCGCTTTCGATAACGGAGCTTCGGCTGCCGCTTATCCGGTCGAAGATGCCGGAGCCACCCAGGTCTTTAGCGGTATCGGGCGCATGGCCCGCGCCGAGGCCGGGCCAGATTCCAGTCCCGCTTTTGATGGCACTGGCACTCTTAGCCGCAGCCCGATGGCCCCGGTAGCACAGTCTGCCGACGCTTCCGAGGCTGATACCGTAGATGAATTACCGGCTGTAACCTACACCGACCCCAGCAAAGAAAGTTATACCCCGGCGGCTCCTAGCTACGAGGCAGCAAAAGCTCAGTTGGCCGCCAGCGACGCCCCGACCGATAGTAGCGACTACAAGACCCGCATTGAGCTGGGCGAAACTCCTGCTGCCACTTCCAGCAGTTACGGCACAAGCCAGGCTCCTGCTCCTTCCTATGGCAGCAGCACTTATGGTCAGGCAGGGACGGGTAGCTACGATCAACCCGGCTTTGCTTCAAATCAAGGCGGTTCCACTCCGGCTCCTTCTTACGGCACTTATAACACTTCGCCGTCCGGTGGCACTGGTGGCAGCCAGCCAGCCAGCAACTTCGGTAGCAGCTATGGGCAGCCCGAACCAAGCAGCTTCAACCCGCCCCCACCTCCCGCTTACGGCGGATATAATTCTTCTTCGGCGGATTCTTCAAATACGTCAGCTTCTCCGAGTACGGGTGGTGATGGCTATACTCCTCCCGCCCCCCCTGCCCCTGCCTTTCAGAGCCAGAGCAGGTATGATGCTCCCCTGATTGATGATGCCGGTGACGCCCCGACCGTGATCGGGACAAATTATGCCGAGATTTTGCGCCAGTATAAGAACCAGGCCGAAGGGCAAACCCTGGCTACGCCTGCTTCGGCCCAGATCGAAGATGTTGATAGCGACGAAATCAAGACTAGCCCGATCCCACTAGGCCCCGACCAGAATACGGGCAGCAATGCCGCTCCGTCTTACGGCAGTTATGGCGGTTACAATCCTGCCTCAAGTGTACCCAACACCGTCGGGATGTACCAGCCACCGAGCGAGGCGAGCGAACCGGCAGACGAAGCAACCGTAGTAGGTAACAATTACGCCGAATTACTCCGAAAGAGTCGGCAGGACTACGCCCAGGCCAACCCTGCCGAGAGTAGCCCCGCTCCGACCTCGACTGGCAGCGATAGCGATGCTACTCAGGTGGCGACCAACTACAAAGACCAGCTAGGTAATCAGCCGAGCGGTTCTTATGGCGACAGCTATTCTTCGGCTGCTCCTGCTGCGCCCTCGCTTTCGCCTTCACCCTGGTTCCAACCTCTCATTTCCGGCGAAGCTTCGAGCGGTCAATTTAACAGCCAGAATTCGAGTACCTCCAAGCTTTCGGGTGACGGAAGTAATTCCAACAGCACCCCCGCCGCCGACCAGAACCCGGTTGTGCCGCCGCAATACGGTCAGTACGGCCAACCTCAGTACGGGCAGTATGGTCAATACGGTCAGCCTCCGTATGGGCAACCGCAATACGGCCAGCCCGAAAGTGGTCAGGGCCAGGGTCAGCAGTACGGCCAGCCGCAATACGGGCAATACGGTCAATACGGCCAGCCGCAGTACGGTCAGTACGGCCAGCCACCGCAAGGCCAGGGCCAGGCTGATCCAGGTCAGGGACAAGGCCAACCCCAATACGGCCAGCCTCCGTATGGACAGCCCCAATACGGTCAATACGGTCAGCCTCCGTATGGACAGCCCCAATACGGTCAACCTCCGTATGGGCAGCCGCAATACGGCCAGCCCGAAAGTGGTCAGGGCCAGGGCCAGGGCCAGCCTTATGGACAACCGCAATATGGGCAGTATGGTCAGTACGGCCAACCGGGTCAGGGCCAGCAATACGGGCAGTATGGTCAGTACGGCCAACCGCCGCAGTACAGTCAGCCTAATCCTGGGCCAGTCGGTGGGACGCCGGCTGATAAAGACAAGGATGCCCCGAAACCTGAAGAAAACGATGATGCTCCAACGTCAGTTATTCGCCTCGACAAGACCAAACAATAAGTTACCAGTCATTTCGGGAGACTAAAGGTGAGTTTTCAGCAGAGACCAGGGGGCGGGCAAGTCCCTCCTCCTGGTTATCCAAACGGTTCTTCGGGATTTCAAGGAAACGGGTTTGGGGCAATCGGCCCGAATAACGAGGGCCACGGTGCGACCTATGAGGCTCCTGTCGGGCCGGATCAACCGGTCGCCCGACTTTTTATGCTGTCCGGCGATCAGGTGGGTCGTGAATATGGGCTGGTCAACTCGGTTACTTCACTCGGACGCGGCGCAAACAATGACATTGTAATTGCCGACCCCAAAACCAGCCGTCGCCATATGCAAATCGTGGTGGAGAACGGCACTTACTGGGCGGTGGATGCCGGGAGCGCGAACGGTTTTTATCTGAACGAGCAGCAAACTCAACGCGCCCAACTTCGGCCAAACGATATTATCACCATTGGGCTGGTGCGGATGGCTTTCCAACTGGACGGTGTAGGGACATCCCGGCCTGAACCCGGCGCGACCGGCCAGAACAACCTGACCCGTCGCCTCGACGAGGCTCCGAATGCTTCTACCATGCAAGCGGATGGTAGCCCGTCGCCCTTGCCGTCTTCGGCTCCACCTTCGGTTATTGACGAAAGTTCGCTCGAACACATTGACTTGCGGAGCCGGGCTTTAACTTCGATTGGCCGCGAACACAGCGTTAACAACGTGCTGCTGGATAACCCCCAGGTCTCGCGGCGGCACGTGCAGCTTACCAATACTTCCGGTCAATTCAAGCTGGCTGATTTGAACAGCACCAACGGCACCTTTGTTAACGGGCAACGGGTCGGACAGGCCGATCTCAACGACGGCGATATTATCAACATTGGCCCGTACCGTTTCATGTTCGCCAATGGCTTCTTGCATCGTAGCCAGGAAGACGATAGCGTGCGGGTGGATGTGCTGAATTTATCCAAGCAGGTTTCGGCGCAGCTTACCCTTTTGCACAATGTAACCTTTACGATTTTGCCGCGTGAGTTCGTGGCTATCGTGGGAGTTAGCGGTTCGGGCAAATCTACCCTGATGGACGCTATAAGCGGGGTACGACCGGCCACCGGCGGGACAGTCCTTTATAACAAAGCTGAATATTACCCTCAAATGGAGGTTTACCGTTCTTCGATAGGGTATGTGCCGCAGGACGACATCGTTTCGAGCGAATTGACGGTCTACAAGGCTCTTTATTACGCCGCCCGCCTACGCCTACCTCAGGATACCACCGAACAGGAGTTGCAAGAGCGGTTGGAAGACGTGATTGACGACCTCGACCTGGAACTACGCCGCAACACCCGGATCGGTCTACTTTCGGGCGGACAGCGCAAGCGGGTAAGTATTGCGGCAGAACTTATCTCAAAGCCCAGCCTGTTCTTCCTGGATGAGCCGACCAGTGGCCTCGATCCGGGCCTGGAAGGGCGCATGATGCAATTGTTGCGAAAGCTGGCCGACCAGGGCCGCACGGTCGTCCTGATCACGCACGCCACCCAGAATGTCGAATTGTGCGACCAGGTGCTGTTCCTGGCCCGTGGCGGCTACGTGGCTTTTTACGGCGCACCACAGGCCGCTAAAGAATATTTCGGTGTCGAACGGTTTTCCGACATTTACATCAAGCTCGAACAGGAATTAACCCCCGAAGAATGGGCCAACCGCTTTGTTAATTCGGTTCATTTCAACCGAAACGTCGAGGCCCGGCTACGGGCGGTCGCTCACGAGGCCACCCAACTAGGGCTGCAATTACCGGGGCCGGGCGGCACCGGGCAGTATCAGGCGGTGGTGCCTTCGGTGCCGGTCACGTTCCGGCGGGTGCAGGCCGGGTTGAGCGGCCCGGCCCAATACTGGCTCCTGGTGCGGCGTTATTTCGAGACGCTGACCAAAGATAGCAAAAATTTGATGATCTTGCTCCTGCAAGCTCCCGTTATCGCCTTGATGATGGTGCTGGTTTTTCAGCGCAAGGACTGGAACCGGCCCGGCGGCGACTTTGGCTCGGCTAAAACGCTGGTCTTTCTGATGGTGATCGTATCGGTCTGGTTTGGTACTTCCAATTCGGCACGAGAAATCGTCAAGGAAGCCGCGATCTACCGGCGAGAGCGACGGATCGGGCTGAGCCTGACTTCTTACATTTTCTCGAAATTGACCGTTCAAACTCTGCTGGTGCTGGTGCAGATCACTTTACTGGTCGGGATTGTGGTAGTCGGGGTAGGATTGGGCGGGCCGAGCCTGGAAAGCCTCCTGTATTTATGGTTAACCCTGGTGCTGACGGCTCTGGCTGGGGTCGCGCTGGGTCTGTTGATCAGTGCGATGACTACCAACAGCGACCGGGCTACCAGTTTTGTGCCGGTCGTGTTGATTCCGCAAATTATTTTTAGCGGCGCGGTGGTAGCTCTCGATAAAATGGGGCCGCTGGGTAACGCTATCTCGACTATAATGGCCGCGAAATGGGGCTACCAGACGAGCGGACGTATCCTTAGCCTGGATACAGTGCCGAGTACCCCGGTGGCCTTTAACGGCCCGCCGCCCGAACAGGCTAATTTTATCGAGGCTTATTTTCCAGGTAGCGTTTTCTTCGACCGTCAGAAATACGAGTGGTTCTTTGTGGGCAAACGACAAGCAGAATTCAACACCGATGTTTTCTTGCAATGGGGCATTCTAGGTCTAATGATCGGGGTGGCACTGGCTCTGATCATCGTGTTCCAATTGCGTAAAGACAAAAATTACTCACGCTAGACCGCCTTTTTTAAAAATAACAGAGTCGGTCACTACACCGAACCGGACTTGAAGCGGAAGTTCGGTTATTATGGACATTCTTCCTAAAACGGAATGAAACATTTATGCCAGATGAAACAGTCAGGAAAATAGGCCAATACGAACTTCGTAAACCACTCGGTCGGGGTGGTATGGCGACGGTCTGGCGGGCTTACCAGCCTAGCCTCGACCGTGACGTGGCGATCAAGCTGATGGCCGCCCAGTTTACTGAGGACGAAAATTTCACCAAACGCTTTAACCAGGAAGCCCGTTCGATTGCCCGTCTGCGTCACCCGAATATTCTGGCAGTTTACGAATACGGCCAGGACAACGGCCAGCCTTATATTGTCACCGAACTTCTCGATGGCGGCACTTTGCGCGAGTTCATGCAAAAGCCGCTCGACCTGCGCCAGATTAGCCGGATCATCAGCCAGGTAGCCGATGCCCTCGACTATGCGCACGCGCAGGGGATGGTTCACCGCGACATCAAACCCACCAATATTCTGATGGGAACTCAGCGCGTCCTGGGCGACCGGGCTGTGCTGGCCGATTTCGGGATCGTGAAGTTACTCGCCAATACGAATCTGACCCAGACCGGCGTCGGCGTTGGCACCCCCGAATATATGAGTCCTGAACAGGCTGCCGGTGAACCACTCGACGGGCGTAGCGACGAGTATGCGCTGGGTATTGTGCTATACGAGTTGCTGACCGGCGTAACCCCCTACAAGTCGGATACTCCACTGGCCGTCTTGATGGGCCACGTCAACCGGCCACTCCCCGATCCACGCCAGTTTAATCCCCAGCTTTCCGAAAGCATCGTAGCCGTTTTGACCCAGGCTCTGGCGAAATACCCGCAGGGCCGTTACGGTAGTGCCGGTGAGTTTGCCGATGCTTTTGCTCAGGCGGTGGCCGCTACAATGCCCGCCGGAAGTCAGACCGAAGGCGTTTCCGGCCCGCAGCGTCTAACTCCCGGTCAGGCTCCCAAAGTGACCCAGGCCCAGACCTCGCTTAGCCAGAGCGGACGGGCCAGCACCGACCCAGGTTTTGTACCAACCGCCGTAGCCTACGACCACGCGCTGCGCCAGGAACGTCTGGGCAACCGCCAGGCCGCCTACGAAACTCTGGTAGATATACAACGGCGCGACCCCAATTACCAGGACGTGCCGGATCGCCTTAGAGATTATGAGGGACAGCACTTTCACTACACCGGCCAGCACACTCTTTTCCAGCCGCCCCGGCCACCTGAAAATAATGCTGCCCCTGAAAATAATTCCCCGACGCGGGTGCTGCCGGTCGGCCCTTACAAAAGCCCGACTGTTTCCGGCCCCTATGTCCCCAACGACCCAACCGGTTCCAGTCCTGCCCCAGCGGCTCCGCCGACGAGCGCAAATGGCAATATCGCCCCGCCTTCGCTACCGCAGAACCCGGCCCCGGTCGGGTCGTTTGCAGTTGCCCCGCCCGCCTCGGCTCCGGCCCGGCCTGGCCTCGGTCGGATTTTGCTGCTGGGTATCGGCACGGCTCTTCTGGTCGGGGTTGTAGTAGCCGCCGTCATCCTGATCGCAGGAGGCGGCTCCAAATCCGATCCGACCTCGACCGGGGTGGCGGCCCCGGTAACTGTGACCGGGGCCGCAAACGGTACGAGTGCGCCACCCCAGACGACCACCGGCCCGGCTACTACCACTGCCGCCGTTCCCACCACCGCTCCGGCCCCGACAACGCTGGCTCCGACGATTCCGGCGGAGAAACCCGATCCGGCAGGAGTAACCGCTCGTCAGATTTCGACCGGCATCTATACCTCTTCTGGGAATTTGAAAGACGGGATAGACCGGCTCAAGACCCTGGCAAAAGCCAACCCGACTAGCTGGGTGACGCAACGGGAACTAGGCCGGGCTAATTACTGGTACGGACGCGAAAAGAGCGGCCTGGATTATCTAAAAGAAGCGGTGCGGCTGAACCCGGACGACCCGATGAGCCATGCTTACCTCGCCGTCGCTTACTTTGACGCTTTTGACGACGTGAATGCGCTGGCCGCCGTCAACAAGGCCGTCCAGTTAAACCCGAATTCGGCGGACGTGCGGGCGGCCCAATCGCTCACGCTCTTGCGGAACGACCTTAAAGGCTCGCGGGAAAATGCTCAGGCTGCTTTGAAAATTGATCAGGATAACCTCCTGGCGAATTGGGCTGGCTGGTCGAGCTTTGCCTATAGCAACGAATTTCCCACGGCGCAGAGCTATATCGAGAAGCTTACTAAAGCTTATCCAAACATCGCCAACTTCATCGCCGCCAGGGGGTACCAGTATATTCTGGAAAATAATATCCCGGAAGGCGAAAAGAAGTACCGCGAAGCTTTGAAAGTTGACCCGGATTATCCGGCGGCGCACACCGGCCTGGGCGAGATTTACCGGCTGCGCGGTCAGAATAACGAAGCTATCACCGAATACCGGCTTGCCCTCAAGGTCAATGATAGCGATGTAAACGCTCACGTTGGGTTAGGTTATTCGCTGGATGCGATTGGCGACTCGAAGGCTGCCGAAGACCAGTTCCGGGCCGCTTTGCAACTTGATGTCCGCAATGCCTCGGCCTACAACGGTCTGGCGATCAGCTATATCACCAGGGCGACGCTTCCGGCCAACACTCAGATTGCCCCTAACTATCTTAATCTTGCCATCGAAAATACCGACCAGGCTCTCAAACTTTCACCTAATTACCCGGATGCAAATTTTCAAAAAGGCCGGGCATTGGTGTTGCTCAAACGTTTTAGCGAGGCGGAAGCTCCGCTTAAAAAAGCAATTGACCTGGATCGGGAAAATTCCACCTACCATTACGTTCTGGCTTATTCCTACGCCAGCCAGAAGAATTATGACGATGCCAAGAAGGAAGTAGCCGAGGCTTTGCGCCTCAAGCCGGATTATGCCGAAGCCCAGCAACTCTCCGACCAGTTAAAAAAGGTGTAAGGTTGTGCGAGAGTGAGAGCGATCAAGATAGTTCGCTGGAGTCTTCTCTGGCTGCTACTGCTGAACTTAAATATTAGCCCGTCAGGTCAGGGTTGGCCGGAGTTTAATTCTTCGACAGTTCTGGCTCCCGCCGTGGTTAACTCGATTAGCTTCTTAGTAGGGCAGGTTCCAGAATTAGATTTGAGGTATAGCCAGGCCGGACAAGCTAACCCATCCCAGGCTCAGCCCGTCGGCGAAAAAAGCTATCTCGATAAGCTTTTCGGCGGGCTAGGTTCGGCGGCTGGTTCGAGCAAGGGAGGCAACCGGGCGATGAGTGCGGGCGAGTGGTTGCTGGCAATTCCGGCCACCCTTTTCTACGGCCAGCTTGCTTTACTGGTAGTTCTGGGGATTTTGTTCACGCGCACTCTGGTAGCATTTCTAATCGGGCTGATTGTCGTGAGCCTGATCGCCCTCTTTGTGCTACCGCGTCCGCCCAGGCCGGTCGCGTTGTTTGTGCTGGCCTGCCTGAATTTACTGCTGGCGGCGGGTATTACTCTTACGGTTGCCTTTGGCGAAAACGTCCTGCCGGTGCTGATTTCACTCTTACCTCTGGCCGGACTGGTCTGGCTGGCTTTTCCTAAGCGATGGCGCGGTTTCGGACGAAACTTAAATCAAAGTCAAAAAATGAAAGGTAAAGGTTGAGCTTAAAAATGCCCAAAAGTTTTCTGATTATGCAGCGTGGCAGCGACGTTGGGGAGCGTTACAATCTTAAAAGTGGTCAGACTTCGGTTGGCCGCAATCCCGATAACGATGTAGTGGTGGACGAAGTAGCGGTATCACGCTACCACGCTATGTTCAAACTGGATGAAAAGAGCGGGGAAGTGACTGTGATGGATTTGGGCAGCACTAACGGCGTGACGGTCAACAATATCGAAATCAAAAGCGGCACACCTTATAAGCTGCAACAGCGCGATACAGTCTTTATCGGGCGGGCGGTCTTTAATCTGCAAATCCGACCCGACAATCAGCCTGTTTCAGCCTTGCCCCCGCCACGCACCGAGGAAACCGGCGCAACTCAGCGTTTGAACTTGCCGCGCCTCTCCCTCGATACTACTCGTCGCCTTTATTCGAGCCAGTAGGAGCGCAAATCGGCTTTACAAGCACGCTTTGATCGAGTAAGATGACGGCTGACCTAGTGTCAGAATCGGCTCTTTCTTTTTTTGTCAGATTACGAGGCTATTTTTACAAGCTATGTCCAAGAACCAGAACCGCCGCCGCGGGCCGTCCCAGGAAGAACGTCGCCGCAAGGCTGCCAGCCGACCGCTGGGTGGCCTGCCTCAAACCTCGCAAAACCAGGCGCGTCCCAGTTCTTCCAACGTCCGTAAACCCAGCCGCTTCGAGCGATACAGCGGTATCGTGGCGATTATCATGTTGATTGCGATTGTACTGTCGCTAATTCCGGCTTGCTTTGCGTCAACCCCGACTGCCGGGGCCGCGCCTTTAGCGAACCAGGATGCCCCTGCCGCCTCGCTTAGCCTGGGTAGTGCGCGTAACCTCGAACGTGAAGCGGCGGAGAGCGTGCCGACGGCTTCTTTACCGCGTCCGCAAACGACCCTACCGCCGGACAAAGCTTACCTGGGCGATACCGGGCATATCGTAACCGAGCCGTTTCTAACTTTCTGGCGTAACAATGGTAGCCGTGAGATTCTGGGCAATCCCCTCAGCGAAGAATTTACCCAGAACGGTCATACCGCTCAGCTTTTCGAGCGCGCCCTGCTAGAACTGCATCCCGAAAGTAGCGATAGTAAAAATCTGGTGCAACTTGGCTTCCTGGGTCGGCAATTGGCCGAAGCGCGTGGTTTGCGCTTTGAGCCAGGGCCGAATAGCGGCAATAGTGCCACGCGGACTTATTTCCCGGAAACCGGCCAATCGGTTTCGGGTGCTTTCAAGACTTTTTGGGCCACTCGTGATGGCTTACGCTTGCTAGGTCTGCCGATTAGCCCCGAACGCATTGAGAATGGCCTGACGGTGCAATATTTCGAGCGGGGATTACTTCAACTAAAACCGGGTGGCAAAGAAGCTGCGACGGTGGATGCTGGTACCGCCCTGATCGAAGCTAAAGGTTGGCCGCGTCCGACGATCTTAAACCTGTCGCTGGATATTGAAGCCGACGAAATCTACCAGGGCCGTACCTTGCTGGTGAAAGTTGAGCCGGATACAGGCTGGCAACCACTGGAACTGCGGGGTAGTGTGGGCGATGAAAAGTTACGAATGGTGCAAACCGGTTCTAACTGGCGGGCTTTTCGGTCTTTCGCGCCCTGGGCCGAGCCGAAGAATTACCCTTTGCAAGTCCTCTATACCGACCCTGCCGGGCGTAGCCGCGAACTGCTCAGACCGATTAACGTCGTAAAATTCGACTTTAAAACACAAAATCTCTACCTGCCCGACGACAAAAGCCAGCTAACCGACAAGGCTAACGACGACTACGATAACGCCCAGCTTGCGACCACCTACGCGACCTTTACTCCCCAAATGTTGTGGAGCGGGGTGTGGGCCTACCCGGTCTACGGCGAAATTACGACTGATTTTGCGCAACGCCGCGCTTACGGCGATAGTACCGACTACGAGAACTGGCATGGCGGCCTCGACATCGCTCAACCGCTGGGTACGGCTGTACAAGCACCTGCGGTGGGACGGGTGCTGTACGTCGGTACCTTAAAAGCGCGAGGCAAAGCAATTGCGCTCGATCATGGCCTGGGCGTGACCAGCTACTACTATCACCTGAATTCGACCCTGGTTAAGCCGGGCGACCTTATTAAGAAAGGGCAGGTTTTAGGCCAGGTCGGGACGACCGGGCGTTCTAACGGCCCGCACCTGCATTGGGAAGTCCGGGTCAACGGCACGATCACTTATCCAGGTCTTTTCACCGGCTTCAATCTATCCGACTAGCCCTAAATCTAATTCCACTTTTTTTGCTAACTAGCTATAATCTCTAACTGCTTGCTATCGGGAAGGTTCGAGTTTGCCCCTTCCAACGCTTAAAAATGTATCAGTGATAGTTCCTACTCGCAACCGAGGCGAAAGCCTGGGTCAGACTTTGCGTGCGATTCTGGCGACCAACCCGGCTCCCCTGGAAGTGCTAGTGGTAGACCAGAGCGACCCGGCCCGGCGTAAGAGCGTAGAAACGGCGGCGCAAACCGAAGCGGTACGGGCAGGTTGGTCGTTCAGCCTCGAAGTTGAAGATCAACATCAGCCGTCCAGCGATCCAGGCCAGTTGCGGCTGATCCAGAGCGTCTCCAGGGGAGCCAGCCGCGCTCGTAATCTCGGAGCTAGCCGCGCTCTGGGCCAGCTTGTGCTATTTTGCGACGACGACTGTTTGCCGCAACCCGATTGGGTTGCGGCAATGGCCGGGACTTTTGCCGAAGAGCCTGATGTGTGGGGCGTTTACGGTCGGGTGTTGCCGGTTGGTCAGGCCGATGGCACGGTGGTGAGCCGTACAAATAATACTACACAGCTCTTCCGCCAGCCGACGCTGCCCTGGTACCTGGGAAGTGGCAACAATATGGCCTTTCGGCGGTCTTTTCTACTGGAAAAAGCCGGGGGAATGGATGAGCTACTCTCGATTGGCGAAAAATTTCGAGCTTTCGAGGATATTGACATCGGCTACCGCGCCCTTCAAATGGGTGGACAAATTGCCTACGTTCCGGCCTCGCTGGTTTACCACAATAGCCCCAAAAGCTTCCGGGAGCAACTCCGTACCGAAGCCGGTTACGGCCTCAGCGTCGGCGCGGCCACCGTCAAATACTGGCGATGCGGCGACTGCCGGGCCGGGGGCATGCTAGCGGCCTGGGTCTGGCAGATGGGGGTGCGACGGAGCGGGGCCGGACTATTGAAGTGGCGTAGCTTTAAGGTAGTGCGGTTGGCCTTGCTTCAATTCTGGTGGCCTCTGGTCGGCCTCTGGCTGGCCCATCGCCAGCCAGTAGACCGTCTTCACTGGCTTTTTTCAAAAAAGGGTTGAGGTTTATTGGTGCTTATGGTGTTTATCGAGGTCTATCGAAGCTGTTACTACAATGTTATTAGAAGTATTATTATAGACAGTGAAGTGTTAGCGCAGTTGCCGGTTCAGGTGATTGGCAATTAGCCGGGCCGCGAAATCAATCGCTTCTTCTACATCCTGGCCGTCTGAAAAGAAGCTGACTTTCTCGGCGATCTCCTGGCAAGGCCGACCCGATATATATTGCTGCATTACATAGGTCAGCCGGTCGAATAGGCGTTCCCGACCTCGAAAATACCGCACCATGCGTTCGTCTATCAAGCTACTAAAAGTAGCGGCCTGGGCCATTACCGAGTGAGCGCGATTGCCTTTTTCCAGACCCCGCAAGATTCGTTTGACTTCTTCCGGGGTATATTTATGGCGTTTGGTGGTGCCGCCTGGCCCGGCGTAATGGCCCAGTTGATCGCCGGGGCGGGGTCGAGGGCCGTTGGGCGATTGAGCTAAACGCTGGCTTCGCCACATGCTGGAAGAACCACGCCGACCATTCAAGCCCAGAAGCGTTTTGAATGCTTCAACTATTTGTCGGAAATCCTTTTTTAATTTTTTAATCAATGTAGAACCCTCCGTTCCACAGACCCTTCCTGCTACCTCGAAGTAGGCTCAAATTTAACCGTTTGATGATTTAATCGCTTTTATTCTAAGCAAATTTAATCGAACATTCAAAGCGATTGGCTGGTAAGCTACATTGATGTTCTACCAATGTTCACAATTTACCTCAGTAAGAAAGAAATTGGCCCACACACACACCGAAGCGGGCCTTTACACAGGTTATCATACAGCACAAATGAGACCAGTCAATAGCCAAATGGTCTAAATATGGTAGAGGTTGGATTGTACTTACAGATATTATTTGTGCTTCAAGCCTGCTACTACCGGCGGTTTCTTTATTGTCCAATATTCTACAACTGGATTTAAGCTGGTAAATTTGACAAGCTCTAACAAAAGCTCTAGCATGGTTATTTCCGAGAGTCATAATTTCTGGATGATTACCGGGCTGAAAGTTAGCTAAAGTCTGGTAGGGTAAAGGAAACGTCCATGACTGAGAAAGAAAAAGCAACCGAAAAAGCAAGAAAGCGCGAACAGGCTCACGATTTTGCTCGCTGGCTCAAAAACTATCGTGAAGTTGAGCGCAGTCTGGGTCTTAACCAGTTTGCCGAACGAGTAGGGCTGTCGAATGCGACGATCTCCAAGATCGAAAGTGGCGAACACATCCCGGCCCCCTACAGTATCCGGCGCATCGCCGAATGGGGTAAACTGGACGCCGATTGGCTGATGGCTCTGGCCGGACACCGCGCACTCCCTCCCGGCGACGCTCCAACCCTGGACGACCCGGAAATGATGGTGTTACTTTCGCCCTCAAACTTGAACAAAATGACGCCTCGTGAACGCAAGATGGTCAAAGATTTGGTGAGAAATATTCTGGAAGGTAAAGAATAGACCCCTGACGCCGCCCGGCCTGGAATAGATAGCCAGAACCAAAACCTGTTGCCAGACGTTTAATATATTAGCTCCTTACCAGGAGCATGTGAGCATTGGTGTTAGTGGCGGGAGTTTGCGATGAGCCAATTTAATCTGGCAAAGTTCGATATAGAATATTTTAAGGCGGTTATAGAATATTACGGGCTGCATCAGCACGAAGGCGCGGTTGGTTTGCGCCAGCTAATCGAGAGCCTCGACGTTGATTTCCGCTACAGCACCCTGACGCCAAATGTACAGGGGATGGCTCTGATCGTACCTGCAACTGGCGAGAAGAAAATCCGGGTCAAGCACGACCTTGACCCGTGCTGGCGACGTTTTATCATCGGGCATGAACTGGGCCATATGTTCCAGTATAACCGGGGGGACTTGCTTTTCAGCACCATTCAGGATTTGACCAGTGAACTCGATGACCTCCAAAACCTGGCTAACCCGGTCGAAGCCGAAGCTTACGCAATCTCGGCCTACCTGTACGTCCCGCTACTCTACCTGCAACGGCAACTTTACCTGGGTAGCCCCTTCGAGGCGATTGCCGCCGACCTGGAAATTCCTTCGACGGCAGTAAAACTACGCTATCAAATTGCCCTCCACACCGGCGAATTCTTAGAGCTTTAAGCCTTACAACCCCAATTTTTATAATCCCAAAGCTTACTTCTTGCCGCTTACGTTAAAGAGGAAATTTACTATGTCGCCGTCCTGCATCACGTAGGTTTTACCTTCACTGCGGTACAGGCCGAGCTTTTTGGCTTCGGGAATCCCGCCGGCTTTGAGCAAGTCGGGGTATGCCACGATTTCAGCCCGGATAAACCCGCGCTCGATGTCGGAATGAATCTCGCCTGCCGCTTTGAGGGCCGGGGTGCCGCGCTTGATCGTCCAGGCGCGTACTTCATCCTCACCCGCCGTCAGAAAGCTCATCAGGCCCAGCAATTCATACGAAGCGTGGATAATCTTGCTCAGGCCGGACTCCGCGATACCCAGGTCTTGCATAAATTCGGCGGCTTCCTCTTCCTCAAGCTGGCTTAGTTCCATTTCGATTTTGCCCCGCAAAGCTTCCACAGCGATCCGTTTGTGATTTCCTGCCGCCGCCCGCGCTTCGGCCAGCAGCGCGTCTCCGCCCTCGGCTCGTTCTTCGCCGAGATTCAAGATAGTCATAAGGGGTTTGAGCGTGAGGAATTGATAACCACGTACCGCCTTTAGCTCATCTTCGCTCAAGTCCAGGTCGCGCAGGGGAATATCGGCAGTCAGGGCTTCGTTTAGCCGGGTCAAAACTTCTTTCTCGAACTGTTGAACTTCGCGTTCCGGCCCGGCTTTGGTCTTCTTGATCGAGTCATCCAGGCGGGGCAACCGCTTCTCGATTACCGCCAGGTCGGCGAAAGCCAGTTCCAAATCCATCGTCTGCAAGTCCCGGATCGGATTGACGCTACCTTCCGGGTGAGGCAGGTTCGAGTCCTCGAAAGCCCGCACGACATGCACCAGGGCGTCTACCTTCTGGATCAAATTCATGCTGGGCAACGCGCCGGTCTGGGCCGCCCCTTTCGCCATTCCTGCCACATCGGTATACTCGACTGTAGCGGGCGTGGTCTTTTTAGGGATAAACATATCGGTCAGCTTGTCCAGGCGGGTATCCGGCACTTTGACCATCCCGATATTAGGAGCCTGATTCGTGCCGTAAGCACTGGTTTCGGCGTTCGAGCGGGTCAGGATGTTAAAAACGGTGGTCTTTCCACTTTTGGAAAAGCCGATAATGCCTAAAGTAAGGGCCATTTATTCTCTCTACTCTTCTTTGCTCTACTTTTTTTCGACAGGCTACAGACTAAGCCATGCCGTCAGTCCTATCATGCTACTTAGAGGCGATTGTGTCAACGCGCCCAAATCAGGCTGGTTGCGCCGGTTGCACTTTCACCGCACTTAACTGCTGGCACAACTCGCGCAGGAAGGACTCCACATCTGTCACGATACCGAGAGTCTGGTGGCTGCCCCGGTCGGCCAATTTGGTGACGACCGAAGGGTTGATGTCCACGCAGACCGTCCGCACGCTGGCGGGCAGGAGATTGCCGACCGCGATAGAGTGGAGCATAGTCGAAATCATAATAGCAATATCCAGGTTTGGAATATAGCTCCGCATTACATCCTGGGCTACCAGCACATCGGTAATGACTTCCGGCAGAGGGCCATCGTCGCGGATCGAGCCGCACAGCACAAACGGCACACCGCGCTTGACGCAGGTAAACATTACCCCTGACGTAAGGACGCCCGCTTCGACCGCCGCCTCAATCGAGCCGTAGTAGCGGATGGTGTTGATGGCCCGGATGTGATGCTGGTGGCCGTCTTCTTCGTTCAGGCCACTGGTAAGCGAAACACCCAGCGAGGTACCGTACATTGCCGTCTCGATGTCGTGGGTCGCCAGGGCGTTACCGGCAAAGAGGACGTCCACGTAGCCCATTTCGATTATCTGGCTGAGGTAGCGGGCGGCCCCGGTATGGGCGATAGCCGGGCCACCGACCAGCAGAATTTTGCGGCCACGGGCTTTAGCCTCTCGCATTTCGGCCACCAAACCGGCGATTGCCAGTTCTTTAGGCCGCTCGGTCGAAACAGCACTGCCCATGAAGGCAAAAACCTCGCGTTTGCGGTCGCGCTCGATTGGCTCTAGCCGGATGCCGGTATGCCCGACTGCGATCAGATCGCCTTTCTTGACGTGGGTGACAGGGATACACTCGGCCAGTGGTTCGGCCCCGGCCAGAGCAGGCCGCAAGATAATGCCGCAGTCCATTTCGGTTTTGCCCACACCCTGCCATTGCCCGCCATAGCGCACGAAAGTTTGCAGGTTGGTGGTGCTGTAGAAAGTTAGCGGGAAAACACCGTCGCGGGGTGCTTCTTCAAAGGCTGCGTCGCGGTCTTCCAGGATGATCGCGCCCAGACGTTGCACAATCCGCAAAGCTTCATCCAGCGTTTCGGTGTTCGCCGCGATCACTCGCATGAGGCAATAACTTGGTTCGTCTTTGTTGCGGCCTAGCTCGAATTGCTCGACTACATAGTTTGCCCCCAAATCCATAATGCCGTCCATCACCTGCGGCAGAATATAACTGTCTACGATGTGGCCCCGTAGTTCGATTTTTTGCTCGTGCATGGCGTTATTCTCCCGGTAGGTAAAGCGTTTGCTTGAAAGAAATCGGTTTCAAATCATCGCTATACTGCTTCTACGGTAGGATGATTGGGTGCGGTCGAAGTCGAAACTAAAACTGAAGTGAAAAGGTAAAAAGAAGCCTGAAATAACAAGAATTGGAGAAATTTGCACTTCTCCAATTCCTGCTATTCTACCTCAAATTATAAGGGTGTGTGTCCGTTCGAGGAAGGCCCGTCCGGGTCGTCCGAATTGTTAGAAGGGTCATCCTCAATCGGGTCGGTCAGGTCAATGAAGTCGGCCCCTTCCAGTGGGTTTACTGCGTCGGCGTGATGTCCGTTACCGTTGCCGTTGGTGATAACGTTGCCATTGGCGGTAGTCGGCAGGCGCAAACTGTCGAGTTCCGCCCCGATGCCTCTGACTTTAGCGGCGGCGGCTTGCTCTTCGCGCACGACTGCAACCGAGGCCACGCTATCGCCTCGGCCATCTCGGAAAGTCATGACCATTACGCCCTGAGCCGAGCGGCCTTGCTGACTGACATCGTGTGCGCCGATCCGCGTGACCATTCCGCTTGTCGTCATAATCATAATCTCGTCGTTAGGCATAACTACTCGCGTCGCAATGATCCGGCCTGTTTTCGGGCCTAACTTCATGGCGATCACGCCCTGGCCGTACCGCCCGTGAGTAGGAAACTCTTCTAGCGGCGTGCGCTTGCCAATACCGTTAGCGGTGATGATAAACAGGTCGGCGTTCGGTGCGACCGTATCCATGCCGACCACGTAATCTTCCTGGTTCACCAGTTTGATCGCGTTTACTCCCACGGCGTCTCGACCCATCGGGCGGACTTCATCTTCGCGGAAGCGGATCGCTTTGCCTTCGGCGGTGGTCATGATAATTTCACCCTTGCCGCCGGTTTCCCAGACAAAGCTTAACTCGTCGGTATCTTCCAGCTTGATTGCGATCAGGCCGCTAGAGCGGACGGCGGCGTACTCGCTCAAGTTGGTGCGCTTGATTTTGCCGTTCTTGGTCGCCATCACCAGATATTCCGATTTGGCAAAGCTCGTAATCGGTAGTACGCTCGTGACCTGCTCGTTCTGGGTCAGGTTGATCAAGTTGATCAGCGGCAAGCCTTTAGCGGTGCGGCTACTATCGGGGATTTCGTGGGCTTTTAGCTGAAAGACCCGGCCTTTGTTGGTGAAGAATAGAAGACTATCCAGCGTGCTACAAATAATGGTGTGTTTTATAGCGTCTTCTTCGCGGGTGGTCATGCCGGTAATGCCTTTGCCGCCGCGCTTCTGAGTTTTGTAGGTGTCGTGAGCCAGGCGTTTAACGTAGCCTTTGCCGGTAATCGTGACCAGAATTAGCTCGTCCGGGATCAGGTCTTCAACCGAGAAATCCGAGTCGGCTCCGGCCAGGATCGTGGTGCGGCGGGCGTCGCCATATTTTTCGGAGAGTGTTTTGAGGTCGTCTTTGATCAAGAGCAGCATTTTAGCCGGGCTATCCAGCAAGTCTTGCAGGTACGCGATAGTTTTGCTAATCTCGTTGTACTCGTCCTCGATGCGCTGGCGTTCGAGGGCGGCCAGGCGGCCCAGTTGCATTTCCAGAATAGCCTGAGATTGCTCTTCGCTCAGGCCAAAGTTTGCCATCAGACCTTGCTTGGCGGCGTCGCGGTTGCGCGACTCCCGAATAGTCTGGATCACCGCGTCAATCATCGAGATGGCTTTAAGCAACCCTTCCAGGATGTGAGCGCGTTTTTTGGCTTTATCGAGGTCGAAGAGGGTGCGGCGACGGATTACGTTCTGTCGCCAGGCGATATGTTCGCGCAGGATACGCCGCAAGGTCAGGAGCTTTGGCTCCATCCCGTTTTCGACCAGAGCCAGCAGGTTGCAGCTAAAAGAAGTCTGGAGTTGAGTGTACTTGAACAACTGGTTGAGGACTTTCTTGGGCTGCGCGTCTCGCTTAAGATCGATCACCAGGCGGATACCCGTCCGGTCGCTCTCGTCGTTCATATCCGAAATGCCGTCCATCTTGCCCTCGCGGACAAGTTCAGCGATGCGTTCTTGCAGCGTTTTAAGGCTGACGAGGTAGGGAATTTCGCTGACGATAATGCTAAAGCGGCCTTTGTTTTCCTCGACGTGGGCTTTGGCCCGCACGATAATGCGACCGCGCCCGGTACTGTAAGCTTCTTTGATCCCTTCGCGGCCCAGGATTACGCCGCCAGTCGGGAAGTCCGGGCCGGGCAGATGTTCGATCAGTTCGTCCACCGGGGCATCCGGGTTTTCGATCAGGTGGATCAGCACGTCGCAAAGCTCGGTCAGGTTGTGGGGCGGAATATTGGTTGCCATACCGACGGCGATACCCTGCGCCCCGTTCAAGAGCAGGTTGGGCAGCTTGGCGGGCAGCGCGGTCGGTTGCATTTCGCTGCCATCGTAGTTAGGAACAAAATCTACCGTGTCTTTGTCAATGTCCTGCAACAGGTCGTCGGCGATCATTGCCATGCGGGCTTCGGTATAGCGCGGCGCGGCGGCGGGGTCGTCTTCGATTGAACCAAAGTTACCCTGCCCGTCAATGAGGGGGTAGCGCATCGAGAAATCCTGGACGAGGCGCACCAGAGTTTCGTAAATTGCGGCGTCGCCGTGCGGGTGATATTTACCCATCACGTCGCCGACAATACGCGCACTCTTGCGGTAGGGCGTGTTAAAGCGAATGTTGTTTTCGTGCATGGAGTAGAGGATGCGGCGGTGAACCGGCTTCAGGCCGTCACGAACATCCGGCAAGGCGCGCTGGACGATCACGCTCATGGCATAATCCAGAAATGATCCCCGCATTTCCTGGTCAATGTCAATGACCTGAATATTACCTACATTCCCGTTCTCACTCGTTTCCATTGACATAGAGGTATCCTTTTTGATTCTTTGAGATCAGTTCTAGCTAGTAAAATAAATATTATTTTAACTTATGTATTATACCGTTTTTGAGGCTAAAAGTCAAAAAAACCGAACATTAGCCCCTTATTTTTAGCCCTTTGGGAAGCCTTAAATATATTGCACAGGATCGGTTTTGTTCTACTTGTAAACTCGGCCAGTAAGACACTACTGGCCTTATCACCCAGATTTCCTCTAATGGTTATAGAACCCCTCTTTACCACGTTGCGACCTGGCCGCAACGTGGTAAAGGTCTCGCAGAGCTTCCACTCTTGCCAGAGTTAAAAGGAGTGCCAGTATGCTGGATTTTACCTGGCCCAGGGCGGTGTACCTATCACTGTACCGTCTGCCATAGTCGCTTGTAAGCCAACACTTACGCACACAATCGAACGAGCTACTAACTCGTTACGGTTTGATACGGCCATTTGGCTATGGGCCGGTACGCTTATAGCATCACCCGCTGTAAGTTCACTTTCCACGTCATTTACTTTAACTGTAAGTTTACCAGCCAAAACAATAAATACTTCTTCATGGTCTATCGAATGGGCTACTCCTTCCGTATTGGGGTCAACTTCTAATTGCCATGTCGCAAGTTCGCTTGAACCACGACTTGGCGAGGTTAAGCCTCTAAAATGATTGCCGCCCAGTTCAAAGATAGGGGCTTGCGCTGCTCGTACAATTGCCATAAGTTGTTCTCCTTGTATAAGCCTGATAAATTTGACCTTTAGTAGAAATCGAGTAAAATAGTCAAACACATTGACTATTATCTAATTATAGGCGATGATTCCACATTAGTCAATGAACTTGTCTATTATTCAAAGGAGGAAAAATGACACAAGCAAATGATGATCCTAATCTGGCAGTACTATTTCTGATGGCTGCAAGAGCCTTAGGGGATGAGTTGCACCGGCAACTGGACGAGACCATATACAGCGATACGCGCCCGGCCCACGGTTTTACTTTTCAGCTATTAGCTCCAAACGGGGCTACAATCAATGAAATTGCCGAGCATTTAGGAGTGACCAAACAGGCTGCCAGTCAGATGGTAGAGTTCCTGGAACAGCACGGTTACGTTTCGCGCCAACCTCATCCAGTTGATAAACGGAATAAATTAGTTTTGCTGACCGATAAAGGATGGGGCTGCACGAATACGGTGGCAAATATCCTTAATAAATTAGAGCAGCAATGGAGTGATTTACTAGGCTCGGAAAGATTAGAGATCATGCGGAGTGATTTAAGCCGCCTCATCTTAGAAACAAATGAGGGTAAATGGCCTAGCAAATTGCGTCCATCCTGGTAATTACTCCACCGCCGACATAGTGCCGGAACGGGCCGGGGTCGGGCTGCCGGGAACGCCAGAATTGCCCGAAAGCTAGTCCAGCAGGATCGGATAGGTCGGGTATACGTCGCGCTGGAAGGGCGAAAGTAGAGCGACGGGACGGGACGGGTCGGGACGGGCGGAGCGGTGGAACAGAGCCTGGGCCAGCAGCGCGGCCTGACCGACCAGCAGTGGTTCGGGAACGGCGGCAGGTTCAAGTGTCGCGGGCGAACCGAGGGCCAGTTCCCGGCCCAGACAAAGGTGCGCTCCACCGCCAAAGCTGAGGCCAACGCGGGGAGTTTTGGGCGGGAGGGTTCGCAAAGGCTGGAACTCGCCCGCGTCCGGGCCAAATAAGGCCGGGTCGCGGTTGGCGTCGGTCACGTAAATACCGGCAGTCTCGCCCGTCTCAAATTCAAGCTTGCCAACCCTGACCGGCTCGGTCGCTTGCCGGAAGATCGTCGGGATCGCCGGGTGCAACCGTAAAGCTTCGGAAGCGGCCAGGCGCAAAAAATCCCGCTCGGACTGCCGGGCAGCCAGGGCGGGATAGATTTGAGTGTATTTCCACAATTCGTGAAAGAGATGCGGCACGAGAGTGGCCGTGGTATCCACGGCGGCGACTGCGTAGAAGGCCACTTCTCCGGCGATTTGCCGGGTGTCCCACGGGCGGTCAGTGTGTAGCAAAAGCAAAGAAATCAGGTCGGAAGGCATCGCGTCGGCCCCAGGCCGTCCGGTCTGCCGCAAGTTTAGCCGGTTGCGCCGTCGAGAAATCGCGCCGTCAATAAATTTGAGCCGTAGAGCGTCGCGGGCGGCCCGGCGAGTTACCCCGGTGCCATGCCCGGTGCCGCTTACAAGCGCACCCAGCAGGCCCACCAGTTCGTCCACCGCTTCCGGGCTTTCTAAACCGTCCAGGCCCAGCAGTCGGGCGGCGATGCGGGTCATCACCCGGTAGCTGAGTTGAACCAGACAGGCTTCGTGGCCCGCCTCGGCCAGCGTTTGCCGGATAACCGGTTCGACCAGGGCCGTTTCGGTCGTCCGCAACGCCAGAGCAGTAAACAGGCGTCCTTCCAGGCTACGCCGCTGGCGATGCTCCAGGCCCTCCAGGGTCACGATAACGTGACCCAGAAGCGGCACTAACCCTTTGAAAGTAACTTCTCGAAAAGCTTTGTGCCGCAGGATCGCCTGAGCTGTCTCGAAGTCGGCTATCCAGTGCAGGCTCTGGCCTTTATCAGGCACAGGCCGGGCTACTCTTCTTCGGGCGTCGCTTCGGGGTTCTCGGTCGCCCGTTTGAGACTGAGAGCCAGACGGCGGTTTTCCGGGTCAATCCGCAGAATGCGAACTTTCACCTTATCGCCCGCTTTCACGATGTCGCTAGGCCGCTCGACGCGCCCTTCGGCCAGTTCGGAAATGTGGATCAAGCCTTCCAGCCCTTCTTCGAGGCGAGCAAACGCACCGAAGTTCGACAGTTGCGAGATAGTCGCTTCGACCAGTTCGCCAACCTGATATTTTTCCGTTACCTGGCTCCACGGCTCTGGCTGCGTCCGCTTGATTGACAGAGCGACTTTTTGCCGCTCCTGGTCAATGCTGAGGATGTAGACTTTGACGTGCTGGCCGACCTGCAAGATTTGCTTGGGATCGTCAATTCTGGCCCAGCTTAATTCGCTGACGTGAACCAGACCGTCTACGCCGCCGAGGTCAATAAAGGCTCCGAACTTGGCCAGGGTCGTCACCACGCCATCGCGGGTCTGACCGGCTTCAAGCTCTTGCATCAGGCGACCCTTCGAGGCTTCGCGCTGTTCGCGCACGGCTTGTCGCTCGGAAAGGATCAAGCGGTTGCGGTCGCGGTTGACTTCGACAATCTTGACCAGCAGTTTAGTGTTGACCAGGCGGGACATCTGGCTCTGGCGGTTTTCTTCGCTATCGCCGACGCCGGAAAGAGCGTTGACCTGCGAAGCGGGGATAAAGCCGCGCACACCTTCGACCTCGACCATCAGACCGCCCTTGTTGTAGCCGACCACATCCACCTCGAAGACTTCGCCAGCCTCGAATTGCTGTTGCAGTTTGCGCCAGCTAACTTCGGTCCGGGCTTTGTCAATCGAAAGGATCGGGCCATCTTCACCGTCCGGGCCGCTATCGGGCCGCACGACTACCACCAGCACTTTATCGCCGACCCTTAGCTCGTTCAACCGCTCGGCACTGAGGCTCTGGCGTTCGCGCATTGGCACGACCCCTTCGCTCTTGGTGCCAATGTCAATCAGCATATCGTCACGGTCTTTGAACATCAGCACGCCTTCGATAGCCTGACCGTATTCGAGCTTGCGGACGCGACTGGCGGCTTCGTTTTCGTTGAGCAATTGCTCCATCAAGGAGACCGGTGGGGCGTTCTCCTCGGCGGTTTGCTGAATTGCTTCGGCGTCAATTGTCACCACTGCATCGTCGGATGGAGTATCGCTAATAGCCTCAGCCGGGGCTTCGGCGGAAGCCTGGACAGGGGCGGATTCCTGCACTGGCTCGGCCTCCACAGCTTCGTCCGAAGCGGGAACCGCCGCGTCCGCGTCTGCTTCGTCGGTGTCAACACTCATGGGGACACCGTTGGGAGTATTACCATTGCCGTTGGTAACGGTGGCAGTGGTGTCGTCAGTCGTCACCTCACCCTCGGCGGGGCCGGCTTGCGTCTCCTCCGTAACCGCAAGCACGTCTTCCGAATTGTTAGTCACTGGCATCTAAATTAAATGCTTTCCTTCCTGCTAACCAGTACGTACCTCGTACATGGTACTAAACTTGCGGGACTGCTAGTTCTTTGCTTTGCTACACTTTAGTATGTAACTGAAACTTAATTATACAACACCCAGGCAATTTGTGCATGTTTAGTCAAGCCAAAATGGGCCTGTTTCGCAAAGTTCGACTAAAATTCCCTAAATGTTCCGCTCTAAAAACTGATTTTTGAGAACTTACAAAACCAAAAATTAATTAGCAATTGTCCCGCGCTCGGTCACACTGCGCTATTTTAAAAGTCTAATAAATGCAGAACCTATTCGAGGCTTTCTCTTCAAAGCCTTTACACGCACTCGCCCGCTTGCAGTGGTGATTTTAGCTATTTTCGGTTGAAAGAGCTAAAATTGTTATCACAAAATTTGGCGGACTTAAATCTAAAGACAAAGTTTTAACACGGAGAAACGGATGGACACTGAACTAAACCTGGAAGAGGGCCAGCCCGCGTTATCAGGAACTTGCTTTAGCTTAACGTTAAACCGCTAGCTGGCGGTAGTGAGCTTGAACGACTTAAAAACCTAGCGTAAAAAGAGGTGGATGGTTCCTTTCCTCGTCAAAGGAAGAACCATCCACCTCTTTTTTACGATTTATGCCGAGTGCGGACGAGGCGAGCCGTAAGCCAGAAGCAGCCCAGAGTAAGAGCTATAATAAAACCCACTATGACCAGCGAGTTTGGCTCGGTCTGGTAGGTAGCAGCAACGAACAGGGCTATCGGCACAGCCAGGATTGGCCCGGCCAGCAGGAAAAAGGAAACCAGCCGTCCCACCCGCCCGATTGCGCTGTTAGATTGGCGGGGTCGAAGAAGTCCCTGATAAGTCTGGTTCGTCAGGTAGAGCGTGTTTTCGATAGTGTAAGGGCCGTGACCCGCCTGGTTAGCTTTTCCGATTTCCTGGACGGTGACGGCTTGCAGAGCAGTCAGGGGCGGCGAGGTATCATCCTCGCGGCGGCGGTCGCGGGGTGTAACAAATGGGCCGAGTTTTTTATGAACATTCCTGGGTCTTGCCATTTTAGCTTTCCTTCCATCACACCGTTGTGCCGTATCACACAACGCATCCATGTATATTATAACTCTATAGGGCAAGCCAGGAGGGTGTACAATAAATAGGCAATTAGTAAGTTATTGTGATTATTCACCCTAAGCAAAAAAGGCTACCGAATAATATTATTCGGTAGCCTTCTATCCAGAACGAATTAGCAGGTTTACTTACCCCGCGTCCTTCGTTCTTCGTCTTTCGGGTTTCTCCTAGTACCGATTCCCGATCACCTCGAAAACCTTGCGGTCAATCATAGGGGTGGGGATCACTACTTCGGGTTCGCACAGCAAGGTGTTCGCCAGCGTTTCGTAGGGGCTGGTGTCTACGCCTTCGATCTCGAAAAGAGTTTTGCCGCTGATCCGGCTTTTGCGGATTGCATCATCTGCCGGGATAAGGCCCAGCAGGTTGGTGCCGACTTCGTTCGAGAAAAGGTCAATCAGTTCGTGACCGTTTTCGCCGTTGTCGTTGACGTTAGACGCAATGCGATTGCCCACGATCCCGGCCAGCCGAACCGGGTATTTGGCGGATTTGGCTTTGACTGCTACGCAGATGCGGTTGGCCGCGAAAAGGCTATCAAAGTCGTTGGCCGCAATGATAATGGCATACTCGGCCCATTGCAGAGGCGTGGCGAACCCGCCGCAAACTACATCACCCAGCACGTCAAACAGGATCACGTCATACTTCTCGTAAATCCCCATGCGGGAGAGCATTTTCATGGTTTCGCCCACGACATAGCCGCCGCAACCAACTCCTGCCGGTGGCCCGCCCGCTTCGACTGCCGCTACACCCATGTAGCCGGTTTTAATGATGTCGTCCGGCTCGATTTCTTCGGCGTGATAATTCTTCTTTTCGAGGGTGTCAATCACCGTGTCAATCATGTGGCCGGTGATGGTGAAGGTCGAGTCGTGCTTGGGATCGCAGCCGATCAAAATCACGTTTGCGCCCATCTTCGCCATTGCCACGGCAGTATTACTGGCCGTGGTGCTTTTGCCGATGCCGCCCTTACCGTAAAATGCGTATGCGTGGTTCATCTTTGAATAGTTCCTTTCTTTATCCGGCCATGTTAAGCGATCAGTTTCCTTGCCGTCAGTCCTGGGCTAAATCCCCGGACGGCTCCTGGCTGATAGCTGCTTGCCTTTTACTTAATCGCCTTTTTCTTTCACTTCGTAGACCAGATCGAGCGTAATCAGGCTGTAACCGCGGGTGCGGGCATATTCTTCGACTCGCTTTTGCACCTTTGGCCGGACAAAGAAGGGAATGCCTTTCATCGCTTTAGTCGCTTCTTCGGTCCAACTCAGCTCTGCCGGTTTCGTAAGGACGACCGGAGCGGCGGCGGTCTGGTAAGGTGCGGCGGACCCACCCAACACGGCCAACTGCTCGTGCTGACCGACGGGGGCCGCTTCGGGCAATTTCTGCAACACCCCGGCGGCTTCGGAGTGCGAAGTTTTAGCTTCGGCAATCGGAGTGGGTGCTGTCGCAGTCGCTTTCAGCTCTTCGGTTTTCCCACCCAGGCCCGCATCGCCGAACATCTCGATCAGGTGCTTTTCGAGGCCGAGCGTAAGGGTATGGTAGAGGCGGTCGGTCAGGAAGTTCGAGCCATCATAACCCAGGAACGGCTGGTAGCCCAGCGGGAAATCTTCGATATGAGTCGGGTTCGAGATTACCGCGCAGGGTATATCGAACCCGGCAGATGTATGTCGCTCCATCTGGCTACCCAGCACTACGTCTGGGGCGAGGGCGGCAATGCGCTTGCGGACTTCCTCGAACTCGATTGAGATAATCGTGTTATCGGTGTAAGGTGCGACGGTTTGCTTGAATTCTTCCCCTCGCTTGAGGTCGTAAGTACCGGCCCCAACCACCTGGATGTCCATTTCGGTCGAGAGAACGCGGGTGAGGGCGGCAGCGTGGGTGAAATCGCCAAAGACAAACGCTTTGCGACTGCTAAAGCTCTGAGTATCGGCGGTGTAGCTGAACCAGGGCAGGGTGCTGGGGGCACTCTTTTGATCCATCGAAAAAGCGGCCAGGGCCGGTTCGCGGGGATCGAAGGCCAGGCCGTGCGCCTGGGCATAGCGGGCGACCGCGCCGAGGGTTTCGCGCACCCACTGCCGGGTCGCCATCACGCCGATAGGGGCCGTCGTCACTGCCGGGATACCGTGGAGGGTTTCGAGCCTGCGGGCCGCATCGTGACCCATCTCGCGGTAAGGCGCAATCGTGGCCCAGGCGCGGGGCAGGTTCTTAACGTCGGCCAGCGATGCATCGAGCGGAAAAACTACGTTTACGTCGAGGCCCATCGTCGTCAGCATCCGTTTGAGACTGATCAAGTCTTGCCGGTTGTGGAAGCCCAGCGAAATCGGCCCGATTATATTGACCGAAGGCCGTTCGGTGGGCGATAGGGCAGTTGTGGCAAACTTCTCAACCATGAGGGTCAACAGTCCATCGGCGGCTTCATCTTCCTCGACCCGGTAAGGGTTGGGAGCATACACCAGGACTTCGGTTTCGGCGGGAATATCGGCTGATTTTGCCAACGCCCCTAAATCTTCCTGCAACAGGGTTGAGGAACAGGTGCAGGCAATCACGATCAAACCCGGTTTGTGGTCGCGGTAGACCTGGCGCAGGGTGTCGGGCAACTTGTTGACGCCCATTCCCATCGTCTGACCGTCCAATACGCTGGTCGTAATCGGCGGGAAGCGATCCATCCGCTCCATCATGGTAAACATCGAGTGGATATAAGAGTCGCCCACCGGCGAGTAAAATACGCCGTGAACGTCTTGCATACTACAAGCGACGCGGGCGACCCCGGTATGGGCGGTTCCCTGATATTGCCAGTAAGCCATTCGCATAGTTAGAGCCTCAAAAGTTCTATTGTGCCAGCCATTCGACCGGACAAAATGGTTTTTTTTGCCAAACAATCATTTAGCTATCCAAAACATCTGACCTAATAGCTTTAACCCCAGCTATACCTGCTCCTTGCTGCCAGATATTAGGAGCGTTGTCAAGATCGGCTTCCTGTTCTAAAACTGAGATAGTAGTGCCTTGCCGATGATGTTCTTTTTGACCTCGGACATAGGTAACGGCTGGTTCAAGTTGTTTGCTATCGAGTGAGAAAGCACCGTAGCCACCTTGCCAATTAAATTCTGCTAGAGCGAGTTCTGATTTTCCTCTCAAGTATCTACCCTTGATGCGTTTGACAAAATCGGCCAGCGCGAGCTTGGGTGGTACAGATACTATCAAATGCAAATGATCTTCAATCCCACCTATAGCATGTAGAAGACAATCTAGTTCGTCACTTTTGCCCAGGATATAACCTTGTAGGTAAGGCTCTACTCTGGTCGTGATGAAAGGTTCGCGCTGTCGTGTGGCCCACACTAGATGATAGTACAAACGCCACAAGGCCATAGATTGTGAAACTCCTATAGATTGTACTTGGTCGACTCCGCCCTGGAATGAATTCCGGGCTGAGTTATCAAAATCGGTTAAAACCGATTGCCCAGACCTCGATTTTCTGTCGGTTTCATACCGACATTCGTAACTTAGCCCGGAATTCATTCCAGGGCGGTTCTGGTCGGGTAAAGAACCGTCCCCTAGTTGTTGGGTAAGAAATCCTTCCAATCGAGCATGTTGAGTTTTTTGTGGCGGCTGAGAGCGCGGCTGAACAAGTTTGCCAGGTCGCCCGCACCGCTCCACCCGAAGATGGGGGTGAACAAGAACTCGGTTGACCATTTGGTAGGGATGCCTTCGCCTTCGTAGGGGTTAGCCTGCCAGAAGTTCGTAATAACCAGATCGGGTTCGAGACGGCGGATGTCGAGAATCTGGCGAGACATGTCGGGCATTTCGATGATGCGCTGGCCGGGCATCGAGGCCAGTTCGCGGGCGTGGAATTTCTTGTTGACATAAGGTGTGCCAGTCTCCAGCACCTCGGCTCCGGCAGCCCGCAGGAAGCGCGTAATCGGTAGTTCGAGCATGTTGTCGCCGGTAATAAAAATGCGCTTGCCACGGATGTGCTTGACCTTTGACTCGATGTTAGCCCAACATTCTGCTTCGCGGGCCGAAAGGTCTATTTCGCGGCCAAACTCGCGGGCGAGGTCTTCCAGGAAAATGCGCGTGCCATCCGGCCCAATCGGAAAGACCGATTGCAGCACTTTCGCGCCGCGTTTACGGTTGTAAAGGGCGGCGGCCCCGGCTACAAAGGGTTGCAAGGGCGCGACAATCGTATCCGGGCCGATAGCGGGTAGTTCTTTGAGCGTGTTAGAAGGGACGAACCCGGCCACGGGCAGACCAAGCTTCTGGCACTCGCGTTCCAGTTCACCCGCGTTCACATCGTTGACCGCTCCTAAAAAGACGATTTCTTTCTTTCCGGCGGGAGCTTCGGGACAAAGCCCCAGGAGAGCTTGCATCACATTGTCGTCGGCCTGAGTCATGGTGTATTCCAGGCCGTCCGCTCGCACCGGCAGAACGGGCGTACCGTCGTAGACGCCGTCGAGCTTCTTTGCCATCGTCTCGAAGTCTACCTTCATGATCTCAGGGGTGCAGGAGTTCAGGAGGAAGATAACCGAGGGGTGATGCTCTTCGATAATGCCTTTAACGATGTCGGATATATCAATCTGAGGAGCCGAAAGGTCGCTCTCTTCGATCATAGCGACGCCATAGCGGGGTTGGGCGAAAATCATCACGCCCAGCACGTTTTGTAAAAGGTGGGCGCAGGTGTGCGTTCCCAGGATGAGGAAGAAGCTGTCCTTCATTTTTTGGTACAGCCAACCCACACAAACCAGGCCGCAAAAGGCGTGGTAGCCGTTATCCTCCCGAATGACTTCGGCGGGAATCAGGGTCGGGACTGGCTGTGAACCAGGAGCCGCGATAAGACTATTCAAGGTATCAGGCGAAATGGTCATTAGAATACTCGCTTCCTCATTTTCAAAGATCAGGTCAGGCAGTATTTTTTGCTCAAGGGTAAATGAACAGCTTGCAAGGTAAGTTCGTTTCTAATGTAACATCAGGCCGGGGGGTAGTCGGTAGTAGTAACTACATAAAAGGGCTGGGAGTTGGGGGTTTAAGGCAAGTGGGGAGTTATAGACCGTAAAAATAAACGTTTACGGTCATTAGCTCCCCACTCTCAAGTATCTGATTAGCGGCTTTACGAAGTGAGTTTTTTGCTGATTACCATGCAGCGTAGAACATTGTCGCCGTTGCCGCCGCTCGGTTTGACCACCTGGATCAACTGCTTGCCGAAGTTAACGATCTTCAAGCCTTCGACAGTCACGCCGCCACTGAGCGCCAGGCCGACCTTGTTCTGCCCGTTGCCATCCAGGATCACTCCTGGCCGAGCCTTGCCGTTCGGCCCGGTGGCGCAATTGGCCTTAAGAGTGATCTTTTTATTAATTACCAGGGAGTCGGCGAGGGTAATCGTGGTCTGGTCGGGCAGCGTCGTCAGGTCAACCGTATCGTTGGGCGCGGCAATATTCAGGGCGTAGCGAAGCGTGCCGCAGCCGGGATTATTAGTTGTGTCGGTGTTGACCGTAACGACCTTCGGGGCGCAACCCTGCACATACGAAGCCGTATAAGTGACCGCCCCGGTTGGCGTTGTCACCTCGTGAAGGGCCGTGCCACCATCCGACCAGGCCGAGAAGTTGTAGGTTTGCCCGCTACTTTGCACCGTTCCGGGTGCTTCCAGATTCAAATCCAGACCGGCCCACGATTTAAAGGTATGGGGCGCAGGAAAGGTTTGCCCGTTGACAGTTAGCCCGACCCCGGTCGGGACACTCGCCAGCGTAACGTCCACTATTTTAGGGTAGATACTACGCGTCACAGTCGCACTCAGTCCGGCAGAGTCAGTCGCGGTAAGCTGGATTTCCAGGTAGGTATTTTGCGTGGAGGAAAAATCTTCCGGCTCTGGCGCGGGCGGCATCACCAGATTGTTACCCACGACCGGCCCGTAAAAAGGATGCGTGTGGGTATCGTGATGCTTGATGACCGTCCAACTCAGGCGGTTAGCCGCCAGAGGGCCGTCCTGATCATCGGTCGCGCTGCCTTGCAGGGTGAAAACCTGCCCGACCGAAAAAGTTGTGCCGTTAGCGGGAGCTATAATAGTTGGCGTTGGCGGAGTATTACCCGGATCAAGTCGTACCTGGGCATAACTTGAGAAAGCCCCACTGGTATCTTTGACGCGTAGCCTGGCGTAAAAAGTTCCGGCGGCGGTGTACTGGTGCGAAGTCGTAGGAGTAGAGCCGGTCGAAACTTCCGTCGCGCCGTTATCGCCAAAAGTCCAGTAATAAGTTAGCGCGTCGTTATCCGGGTCGCTACTGCCTGCCGCGCTAAAGCTAACGTTCAACGGCACCGGCCCGCTTTTTGGAGTGGCCCCGATCACGGCTACCGGCGGACGATTGGCCGACCCGGTGAATGACTGACGGCGGATCGTGCCGGTGTAAATCTCAACAATGTAAAGAGCCTGGTTTTGCCCGTTGGCCCCGTTGTAAGGGCCAAAGGCCAGGTAGACCGGCCCAAGCAGCCCACTGGCAAAGAGCGTGCGGGTGTAGGTGCCTCCGCCCGCCGCGTCGAGCCGCCAGATTTTACCGCAGACATAATCGGAAAAGAGGTACTGCCCGCTATAAGCACCGGGCCAGAGTCCGGTTGGCACGAACGCGCCACCCGTGATCGAGTCGCAGTTTTCGCCATCGTGCTGGTAAGCAAAAAGCGGGTTGGTCATCCCGGCAGGTGGCGCACCGCAATCACTGGTCGAACCGTTGGCGCAAAAACCCTCGCGCACGTTCCAGCCGTAGTCGGCGTTCTTGCTGCTGGCGTCAATTTCTTCCCAGATTCCCTGACCGACATCGTTGATATAAAAATCACTCGTGCCAGGCCGCATCGCAAAGCGGAAGGGATTGCGCAAGCCCCAATCCCAGGTTTCCTGGCAAAAAGGAGCATTCGCCGGAGGAGCCAGCACCGGGTTGTTCTGGCTGGGGTCTCCACAGCGGCGAGTGCCAGGGGTGCTGGCATAGGGGTTATCCGCCGGAATAGAACCGTCTTTGTTAATGCGTAAGATTTTACCGCCGAGGATGTTACGGGAGCGCGAGTTGCGGTTTCCGCCGCCGCATCTAGTGCTGTCGGTGTTATCTGTGCCGTCCTTGTACATCTCACAACCGCCATCCCCGGCACTGATGTAAAGCTTGCCGTCGGCTCCGAAATGCAGGTCGCCGCCGTTGTGGTTGCCCGCCGCCGAGGGAATATAATCCAGTAAAACTGTCTCGGTGCTGGCGTTCAGAGCGTCGCCGGTAGCGGTGGTGAACTGAAAGCGCGAGACGCGGTTGACCGGTTGTTGGCTACCCGTGCCGCAGTTAGTGCGATTCTGGTTGAAACGGTTAAAGGTGTAATAAAGGTAAATATAGCGGTTGTTGGCAAAATCCAGGTCTACCGCAATACCCAGCAGTCCGCGCTCGGAGTTCGAGCAGACTTTGCCCGCGCCCGTAGTGTTCAAATCCAGCACGGTTAATTTTTCGGGGCTGGCTCCGGCTTTGTAGCGGATAAGCTGACCTTCTTTAGCCGTGACCAGCATCCGGCCATCCGGCAGAAAGGCCAGCGCGGTCGGGCTGGAAAGACCGCTTGTAACTACGGCGTCGGTAAATTGCGGGGGTATAGTTACGGCGGCGGGGCCACTGGTATCCGGCCCATCCCCCTCACCAAAGGTGGCCTGCGAAGTTTGAGGCCAGAGCAAAGTCAAACCGGCCACGAGCAGTAGGCCGGTCAGGATGATTTTTAGATAGCGCAAAGTTGCAGCTTCTTTCTAACAGCCGCGGCTCCAACAGAGCAAAGCAAAACAAGGATGGCCCGACATTGGGCGGGTAAGGGGTTAGTAGATTAGTCGGAAACCGTGTATTATTTGTTTACTATTCCAATGAGCTTTTTGCATAAAATAATATGCAGCCTGATTTTAGCTTATTTCCCACACTTTGCAAGCCTAAATCAAGGCTATTTGTAAAAAATAGCCTGTTTGTCCCAGTTGCCCCGGTCAACTATTTATTTTGTGAGGGCGCGGTTCAGGTTTAGGGCGGCACTGATCAGGCTGAGGTGGGTGAAAGCCTGCGGGTAGTTGCCCAGCATCTCGCCCGAAGTGCCGATTTCCTCGGCGTAAAGGCCGAGATGATTGGCGTAACTGAACATCTTCTCTAACTTGAGCCGGGCCTCGGTCAGCCTTCCGGCCCGCGTCAGACATTCCACCAGCCAGAAGCTACACAGGCTAAAAGTGCCTTCTTGCCCGCGCAACCCATCGCTGGCTCCGTGTTGCAGGTCATAGCGGTACACCAGGGCATCGTAGGTCAACTCTTCCAGAATGCGGTCGAGGGTTGACAGCATACGCGGGTCGGTTGGCCCGACAAACTTGACCAGTGGCATCAAGAGATTGGAGGCGTCAATCGTATCGCTGCCGTAATACTGCACGAAAGACTGACGTTTCTCGCTCCAGCCTTTCGCCATCACTTCTTCGTAGACCTCGTTGCGGGTGCGTTCCCACAGGGCTGTATCCGCCGGAAGGCCGCGCTTCTGGGCCACCCGGATACTGCGGTCGAGAGCCACCCAGATCATAAAACGCGAGTAGACAAAATGCTGCCGACCACTGCGGACTTCCCACAGGCCGTCATCGGGGCGTTGCCAGTTGTGGCAGAGCCAGTTCATCAACTCGCGCAGATATGTCCACTGGTCATATGAAACGGGCCGAGCGTACTTGTTGTAAAGATAAACCGAGTCCATCAGTTCGCCGTAAATGTCCAGTTGGAGTTGGTTATAAGCCCCGTTGCCGATCCGCACCGGGCGCGAGTTACGATAGCCGCTCAGGTGGTCGAGGGTTTGCTCTGGCAGGTCGTGCCGCCCGTCAATCCCGTACATAATCTGCAACCCGCCTGCTTTAGGGTCTACCTCGCGGCTGCGGGCCTCGATCCAATCCATAAAGCGACCTGCTTCGGTGTAAAAACCCAGCGAAAGAAAAGCATAGCAGGTAAAACTGGCGTCGCGTATCCAGGTGTAGCGGTAATCCCAGTTGCGCCCGGCCCCGATAGCTTCCGGCAGGCTGGTGGTCGGAGCGGCTACCATTGCCCCGGTGGGCGCGAAAGTCAGCATCTTTAGTACCAGGGCCGAACGATGAACCATCTCGCGCCAGCGACCCTGATAAGTACATTGTTCTAGCCAGGTGCGCCAGAATTCGGTTGTCTCATCAAAAATAGCGTCGGCCTCCTGGTGGTTAAGATACTTACCGCAAGCTCCGCCCTCGTCCACCCGGTGAAGCATAAAAATGACGCTCTGGCCCTCGGCTAGTCTGAAATCGCTATAAACCGAGCCGTCCGACCGGATTGTCAGGGGCGTTTCCGAAGCCAGGCCCAGGCTAAGTTCTTTAGAATGGAAAACCACGCCGTCTTCAGACTGCGCGACTGTATGCGCGGCTCTGCCGTAGTCGAAGGCGGGCTGGCAGGTCATCTCGAAATGAAAGGAACCTTTAACCACGCATAAGCGGCGCACGACCCGGTGGTTCCAGGCTGACCCCAGATCATCGTCAATCGGCATAAAATCGGTTAGCTCGGCCAATCCTTCCGGGCTTAAGAAGCGGGTGATCAAGATGTTGGTGCTGGGCAGATACATTTGCTTGACCTGACAACCGGCGTTTAGCGGCGCGATCTGGAACCGCCCGCCTTTTTCTTCGTCCAGCAGAGCGGCAAAAACGCTGGGCGAATCGAAATGGGGGAAGCATAGCCAGTCAATCGAACCGTTCAGCCCTACCAGGGCCACCGTGTGACAATCGCCAATTACTCCGTATTGCTCAATCGGTAAATATCCCATCCCAAGCCTCCTCCACCGCCTCATATTTAATCTTTGCTGCTACAATTTGTCTGTGCTACAAATTAGCATAATTCAGCCCAGGAATTTAAGCTCAAAAAGAGGCTCAGCCAGGAGAAATTAATTTCTCCTGGCTGAGCCTCTTTTTGGGACTTGTACTTTAAATCTTTCTGGTTAGAACGGTTATCACTCGGTCGAGATAGACGGATCAACCTGCTGGTTGACCGGCTGTACCTTGATAAAGTGAGCGTCGGGATTGGCTTGTAGCGGCATCAGGCTGTAAGCGACATCTTCCTGGCCGGTAGCCAGCAGTTCGGCGTGATAGGCTCCTAGTAGTTCGCGCACGTTGTCCTTGTCCCGGTCGTTCAGGCGGCTCATGCCAACTTTGGCACCTTTAGCAAGGCGGCGTTGGAGCGCGGCCAGGTCGAGTCCCATCTCCGGTTGCAACCGCAGGTAAACCACCCCGCCGGTCATGCCGGAGCATATCCAGGGGCCGGGATCGCCCAGCACGAGGGCGCGTCCGTTGGTCATATACTCGAAGGCGAAGCCTTTGAGGTTAGCCCGCGCTCCAATATAACCCAACCCATCGTCAATCGGTTCGGCCACTTCGCCGCCGATCACGATGTCCGCGCCCGAAAGCCGGATACCAAAGCGGCTATCGGCGTTGCCCTGGATGATAAAGAGGCCGCGTTGCGCTCCGTACCCAAAGCTTTTGCCCACCGAGCCGTCCACCCGCCGTCCCCAGCGATTTTTACCCTTGAGGATGACGATCTGGCCGCCCAGCGAACCTTTGCCAACGCCGTCTTGCGCTCCGCCTTCGACGATCACCTTGACCGCCCGGCTATTGAAAGCCGCCAGGCCGTTGCCGGGGATCGAGCCGCTATTGAGGTAGAGCGTTACGTTTTCTTCACCTCGCACCGGCTCCTCGGTTTCGGCAATGCCGTGCAGATCGGTCAAGCCACGGGCGGCGATATTGTGAGCAAAGCTCGGCCCGGCTCCCAGACCGTCCCGCACCAATGCGCCCGCCAGGTGCGTCCCAACCGCCCGGTCAACCGAACCAAGCTTCTCGCCGTCGTAGCGTACCTGCCGCGAGTTAGAGTTCAGTGATTGGGCAGTCGAATTTGAATTAGAAGCAACCTGTCTAACTCCCAGGTTTCTGGCTCCCACTCCGGCCAGAGCTTCGCCGCGCACCATCGCTGTGATCAGTCGGGAAGTATCGCCAACCGAGATCGGCACGGGCGCAGCCGCGCAGGGGAAGCAAACCTGATCCTGGCGGGCGCGTTCGGCAGCGGCTTCGCGCTGGCTGTCCAGCCATTCCAGGGGCGCGGTTAGCATCTCCGACCAGTCCAGTTGCTCGGCGTTGCGGGCCTGGGTTAGCAGGTCGGTGCGACCTACCAGGTCTTGTAAACGCCGGAAGCCCAACCGGGCTACCAGTAGCCGCAATTGTTCGCCCATCTCGGTGAACATATGCACCAGTTGAGCCACGGCCCGGTCGTCCTGTTGCGGGATGAAACGCTTCAAGCCGCGTTCTTTGGCCTCCTCTTCCGACTCGATCTGGGTGGCAATGCCAACGTGACAGGTATCTTTCTGGCAGGCCCGGCAAATGGTACAACCGATAGCTACCATCGAAAGCGTGCCGTAACCGACCCGGTTAGCTCCCAGCAGCACCATCTTGAGGGCGTCAGTGGCGGTTTTAAGGCCGCCATCGGCCCAGATTTCAACTTGCGACCGCAAACCACTGGCGACCAGAGCGCGGTGCGCCTCGACCACCCCGACCTCGCAGGGCAGCCCGACATACTTGAGGGCGTGCGAACGGGCCGCACCTGTGCCGCCATCGAAGCCGGACAGGGCGATAATGTCCGCCCCGGCTTTGGCAATGCCGATAGCAATCGTGCCGATGCCGGATACTACCGGCACCTTGACCGAGACGCGAGCATCCGGGTTAGCCGTTTTAAGTTCGGCAATAAACTGGGCCAGGTCTTCGATAGAGTAAATATCGTGGTTGTTCGAGGGTGAAATCAGGTCTACGCCCTTGAAGGCGTTGCGGGCTGCCGCGACTTTCGCCGTGACTTTCGAGCCGGGCAGATGGCCGCCTTCGCCCGGCTTGGCTCCCTGACCAATCTTGATTTCGAGCAAATGAGCCGAGTTTAGCAGTTCGATGTTAACTCCGAACCGGCCACTGGCGATCTGCACCCCGCGGGTGTGATAATACTTACCCAGAATAGCCTTCATCTCGCCGCCTTCGCCGTTGAGAGCGACCATGTTCAGGCGCGCCCCGGCTTCGGCATAGGCTTTGTAGGCCGTTTCGCCTTGCGACCCAAAGGACATCGAGCTGATGGCAAACGGCAAATTATGTCGTTCGATGGAAATATCCACTTCTTCCGGCGAGACCGAGCTGCTTTCGGGATATTTCACGTCCAGCACGTGCCGCAGCGAAATCGGGTCTTCGGCTTCCAGAGCCAGCACCGCACTCTCGAATTTCTCGAACGTAGCCTGACCCGCCGCAACCTGCCCGGCCACCTTCCAGACTTTGGGATATAGATGGAAGTCACGGGCCATTTTAGGTTCGGCCTCGCCCAGCAAGACCTTCTGACGGGCCAGCGCGTCCGTTCGCAGCCCGGCCCAGCCCCAGCCACTCCGGTCGGAACCGGCGTAGTTTTTGGTTCCCAGGTAGCGGGTTATTTCGCTGGATAAACCAATCGAAGCGAACAGCCGTCCATAGGCCCGCAACTCGTGGATACCCATCGTGCTGATGACCTTTTCAAGGCCTTTTTTGAGGCCTTCCACCAGATTTTCAACTCGCTTTGCCATCTGGCGGTCGCGGGCTTCGGTATCGGCAGTTTCGGTGCGGGCTTTGGCGACCGCCGCTTCGATCATCAGGTAGGGGTTAACCGCGTCGGCTCCCAACCCGAAAGCTATGATCAGGTCGTGCAGGTTGCGAATCGAACCACTCCGCATGATCAAACTGGCTTCGCGGCGCAGGTTACGATAGCTCTCGCCCGGTCGTTGCGGTACTTCATAACGGCGCAGGCTTTCGTCCAGATGCGCCACGACCAGATGGGGATCGAGCCAGAGGTCCTGGCCGTTCAGGGCGGTTGTATCGTCTACCAGCACCAGTTTGGCTCCGGCTTCGACGGCCAGGATTGCCTCGGTCGCCATGCGGCTTAGAGCCTCGACGGGTTCTTCATCCGGGTGGAAAGTGCTGGAAATGATACAAACGGCTTCGGGCCGGAAGCCGTTCTGAGTAACAAACTCGAACAGTTCTTCCAATAAATAAGTGTCGCCGTGGCGGGCCGCTTCCCAGTAAAGGTTGGCCGGAAGCAAACCTTCCGTCTCGCTCGAACCGACATGCCCGCCCAGCAGCACCGGGCAGCTAAGCTCGACCATCCGGTTCGGGCGAGGTTTGGGTCGGTTCGGGCTGGTCGTGCCGCCAAAGCGGGCCAGACCTAACGGCCCGGTGCCAATTCTGCCGCTGGGCAGGCCAGTCAGCGAGGGCCGCGCTCCCAGAGCTACACGGGTCGAGAAATGCTCGATTTCGCGCTCCCGGTCAATCGCCGGGTTAGTCACGACGGCTACATTTTCTTTGAAGAAATCGGCCAGGTTGCGCCGCTCTTTGTTCAAAGCGGCCAGAGGGCCATCGTAGCCCAGCGAACCAATCGGCTCGTTTCCGCTATCGGCCAGGAACTCGACATAATGTAGATCATCACCACTCCAACCCAGGGCCGCCATCAACATTTCGGTGCGAGTCTCGTCCGGGTGGGGCAGATGAACCAGGGGCAAAAGCTGGTTCGCCGTATCGTCGCCGGGCAGGGTGGTAGGAGGCTGGCTGAAAGCGATCAGCTTGGCGGTATCTTTGGGAATGACCAGACGCTGGTTGAGCCGCCGCAGGGCTTCTTGCTGCATGCGCGGATAACTCCAGACTTCGTTATCCTGCCCGTTCGTCCCCAGCCGTAAATAAACTTTCTCGCCCGGCGCAAGCGGTCGGGGGTCGGCGGTCATATCATCAATTGCAAAAACGCCTTTTTCACTGCTGAAAAAATAAGCGTCTTCAAGCTGGCCCATCCAGAGCGGGCGCAGGCCCAGAGCATCCACCGAAAAAACGCACTCGTCGCCGTGCCGGGCGATAATTCCGGCTGGCCCCTGAGCAAACGGACCAAAAGCCTGTCGCAGGAATACATACAGGTTTTGTAAATCCGGCTCAAGCTGCTTAATTTCGTTGACGATAGGCGGGAAGGCAATTTCCATCGCTTCCAGCAGGCCGTAATTGTATTCGTGGATCAGCGTTTCGACCAGGCGGTTCAAGTCTTGCGAGTCGCTGCTATCCTGGGGCAAATGCACCCCTAGCATCTGGCTCTCCTGGCGCAGGCGGGCGACCGTGTTGATCTCGCCGTTGTGACCCAGGATCGGGAAAGGCTGGACACGGAAGAAAGACGAAACGGTATTGGTGCAGTAACGGCTGTGGCCGAGTGTGGCGACCGACATGAGAAGAGGGTGCTGCAATTCGGGAAAGTAGCGGTCAAGTGCAATGGGCGAACCACGCAGTTTGTAGACGGCAGAATGAAAAGAGAGCGACCCGAATTGAAGCGGCAAATCGCGTTCCAGGCCCAGTTGCAGATTGAACAGGTTGCGGCTTCGTAGCGTGTCCGGCAGGTCGCACAACCCGGCAATCTGCCAGAAGTAAGGCTCTTCGGCCTGACCTTGCGGGCCGAGCGCATCCGTAACAGTCTGGCCGGGTTGGTTGTAAAGGACCCGGAACCCGCTTTGCTCAAAACGGGCGGCGGTCTGGCGCATTACATCGGCGGCGTCTGCCCCGCGTTTGACCAGCACCTGGCCCAGCCAGAAATCTTCGCGCCAGGCCAATCCTTCCGATTTGGCGTAACCGGCCTCGGCTAACTGCTCTTGCCAGAAGGCTCTGGGTAGGTCAATCATTATTCCGCAGCCGTCACCCTCGCCGTTAACCATTCCGGCCCGGTGGCTCATCTGGATCAAGCCATCTAGCACGCGGGTGACACTCTCGCGGCTAGGTACGCCCGTGCGGTTGACCACGCTCATCAGAGCGCAAGCATCGTGTTCGTGACCCCAGGGGGTCAGGGGTGAATCGCCGCTAGAATCCCATTCGGTAACTAATTCAACCGGCTGAAAGTCCAGCCCGGCAAAAGCCCGCATCTCTTCCGTTTCGTTCAGGTTTCCTCGTTTGATCAAAGGTAGCTGTTTAGGTCTACACTGATCACCTTCTCCACTCGTTTGCATCTTTACTTCCTCCCTAATCACTGATACACCTTCTCTTACAATCCTCTAGTTTTGTTACTACTCCCTCATAGTAACCAGACCCCAAAACAGGTACACGAATACAGGCTCGGAGTTTAACTCTGTGAGCCTGAGCTTGCCTCTACTCCGAGAGGCAGATGAGCAAGGTTCGTCGGCTGACCGAATGGCGTGGGTCGTTCGTAACCCGCTTTCGGCTGCCGTGCCATCGCGCCGAACCAGGCGCATTATTGGTGCATCATTGAACCAGGAGAAATTTGTCAGTTATTTTCGATTATTGCGTGGTAGACCAGGAGTGAATAGTCTTGACTATTAGCCCGGCACTTTCTTTGGGCCAGGCTGCTCTTCCCTCATCACTCAAGAATAAGCAGAAATCACGTATAAATTCTTGTCGGATAGCCAACCAGTGGCGAACAGGTCGGAAACTGGCTAGTGTCCAGGGAGAAGTACGAAAAGTTAAGCTCTGGATTTTCTTGATTTGTGAGAATTATAGCGAATTTACACAGTCTGTCAATATGCAGTTTGTTAAAATTAACCAAACCGCAATATTACCGCTTTGGGCAATTCGCCGATAAATTTAGTTAATAGCTAAAAATTAACTGTCAAGGCTGCTTAAGAAGCTCTCTATAACCGGGCCTTGCTGGGCGGCTTCCAGCAGGAAAGCGTCGTGGCCGTAAGGCGAGACTGCCTCGAAATACACGACATCCTCGCCGCGACCGGCCTGTCGCAAAGCATTTACCATCTCCTGCGACTGATTGGGCGGGTAGAGCCAATCGCTGGTAAAAGAGATAAAAAGGAAGCGGGCCTGCGTGCGGGCGAAAGCGGCGGACAGGTCGCCCGTCCCGCCCGTCAGGTCGAAGTAGTCCATCGCCCGTGTGATATAAAGATAAGAATTAGCGTCGAAACGGCGATTGAAAATTTCACCCTGATGCTCAAGGTAGCTTTCAACTTCAAAATCTATCCCAAAAGAATAGCTATAGCCTTCACGTTGCCGCAAGCGTCGCCCAAACTTGGCCGCCATAGACTCGTCCGAAAGGTAAGTCAGGTGTCCAACCATCCGGGCTACCGCCAGGCCTCTTTCCGGTCGGGGGTGGGCCGGGCTGTAATAATTGCCGCCATCCCAGTTGGCGTCGGCCATAATCGCCCGCCGCCCGATTTCATCCCAGGCAATACCCTGAGCCGAAAGCCGGGCAGTCGTTGCTATTGGAATAACCGAGGCTACCATTTCGGGGTAGAGTAGGCTCCAGGCCAGAGCTTGCATTCCGCCCATCGAACCGCCCACGACCGAAACAAGCCGGTTGATACCCAGGGCATCTACCAATCGTTTTTGGACTTTCACCATATCCTCGACCGTTATAATCGGGAAAGTCAGAGCGTAGGGCAAACCTGTCGCCGGATCGAGTGAGGACGGGCCAGTCGTGCCTTTGCAGCCACCCAGTACATTCGAGCAGATGATAAAGTAACGGTTGGTATCGAACGGCAAGCCCGGCCCGACCAGCATTTCCCACCAGCCTAGCCGTCCATCTTCGGCACTAGTACCGGCCACGTGAGCATCGCCCGTTAGAGCGTGGCAAATCAGCAAAGCATTGTCGCGGGCCGGGTTAAGCCTTCCATAGGTCTCGTAAGCAACTGTAACCGGGCCAAAGCTACGGCCCGACGCTAAAATTAATTCGTCGCCTTCCGCTCCGAAGCTAAAATACTGGGTTTCGACCAGCCCCTGGAGGCTACTCTCTCTTTTTGACATTCCAAAGTTCCTTGTGTTCGGATTATCGGCAGGCTGCACCCGGCCATTCCACTAGGAGCTATTATAGCTGCATCCCGGTTAAGATTCAAAATCTTCTTGATAGAGAATGTTAGGTTTTGTCTTACACCTGGGAAAGATTTAGGCTCAAAAGGTTATACTCAGAATTTTCTGCACGACCAGGATCGCGGTACCGCCGCCTAGCAGCAGAGCTTGCGGGTACACTCGCTCGGCACTATCGCCAGGTCGGTGTAACTGCCGGTCGAGCCAGCGGGCCAGGAAAATCGAGCGAATACCGCCTCCAATAAAAGCTTCGTGGTCGCTTCCCGCCCCGGTGCCTTGCAAGTTGAAAGATTCGAGCCGGATGCCGTTTTTACTGGCGGTATCTACGGCCAGGCTGACCAGTTGTGGCGTGCCGATAGCGACAAAGCGGTCGCCTACTCCCAGAGCGTCCAGGTTTACATAAGCTACAATCCGTTTTTTCTCTTCGGCACTTAGCTTCGAGACGTAGTACAGGCTGCCTAGAATTCCCACCTCTTCGCCGCCGAAATTTATAAAGCGCAATTCATATTCGGGAAAAGCTTTTGCCAGAGTGTGGGCGATTTCCAGTGTAACGACCGTGCCGCTACCGTTATCGCTGGCTCCAACCGTGCCGGGTACGCTATCATAGTGTCCGCCAAAGATCAAAACTCGCGCCCCGGAACTGGCTCCAGGTCTGGTCGCAATAACATTCTGGCTGGTGGCGTTCGCCGCGCCTCCTACCCGGCTAAGGTTAACTGGAAACGACTGCTGCTTTACGTCGCTATAGCCGAACGAACGGTATTTTCCTTCCAACCAGTCGGCGGCTTTGCGTTCGCCCTGGCTGCCTACTACACGCACCCCGACCTGCCCGCTTAGTTCTATCAGCAAAGCTTTAGCTTCATCTCCGTTAAAGCCGGTCGCCTTTAAAGTATTCTCGGCTACGCCTAGTGGCGGCGGGGTTACGTCGCTGGTTAAGTTGGGCTGTACTGATGGTAAAGGTAGGACGGTTGCCGGAGTTACGAGCGGTGGGTTGGCGGTAGATAAACTCGCCGTTGCCGTTGTGGCAGGCGGATCAGGTGGGGTTGTCACCAGAGTTGGAGCAATTGAGGCAGTCGTTAGCGGTCGAACAATCGTTAAGTTCGGGGCGGTCGTCGAGAACTGAGCCGAGAAAGGTACGCTGGGTGCAACGGTGGAGAACGTAGAGACTGGACTGGGCAGCCCGACAGTTTGGCGGGCCTCTTCGCCGCAAGCTTCCAGCATAAGCAGACTTACCAGCAAAATCACCAGTCCACCAGCCATCCGCCGAATAGTTTTAAGCATGTTTTTACAAATCCTTTGATCCTTCGACGGTCCTGGCGGTAAGTTTCTTAAAATTTACTTCTTACCGCCAGTTTTTTTGAGGGCTGCCGGTTTATGGGCGGCTTCCTTGCCGGTTTGGTCGCTCTTAACCAGATATTCCGGGTTGTCGGAAGACGCCTCCACATCGTGACCTTTGATCTCGGTCGGCTTTGTCAGCTTCTTCTCAACTACGCCTTCGGTTTTACCCTGCGAAGTGTTCCACTCTACGTGGTCGCCTTTTTTAAATTCGTCTGCCATCGAACTTGTCCTTTCTAGCCTTGTGCAAAAAGTTTTAGCATCTCGCTAAAGCCAAGAAACGGCAGGTATTATGCCACGGGCTAGTTATAAAGTTTATCTTTACAGCAGCGTTTGGAAGCGTTCCCTCAGCAACGCTTCCGCGCCGTCTCCCAAAGATTTAACTACCTCCGCCGCGCTGCGGCGTTCGTTTACGAGTCCGACCGCTTCGCCGGCATAGATACTGGCTATCTTGTAATCTTTCTGGGCAGTCGCTTGCTTCAGTTCACTCAGGGCGGCTTCGTTTTGCACCAGTTCTTTTTCGTGACCGTGCCACTGCTCGGTAAAATCGTTACGCAGAGCGCGGCCCGGAATTCGTTCGGGCCATGGTATATTGTTGGCCCGGTCATAGACAGCGGTTAGCACGGTATCGGTCTCACGGGCGGCCAGGATGCGCTCTCTGGCTTCTTCGACTGCGCTAGTTTCGGGACAGGCCAGAAAAGCCGTCCCCGACCAAATACCTGCCGCGCCCGCTGCCAGCACCCCGGCCAATCCGCGTGCTGAAGCAACGCCACCACTAGCCAGCACCGGCACCCGCACGCTTTCCAGCACTACCTGTAGCAACGGCAAAGTGGAAACCTGTTTATTGGTATGACCGCCCGCTTCGGTTCCCTGCGCAGCGATTAAATCTACCCCGGCGGCCTGGGCTGCCAGTGCTTCTTCCCGGCTGTGAACCTGGGTCGCCACCAGAATACCTGCGGCTTTCAACTGGCCCACATACGGCTCAAGTTCGCCAGCCGAAATAGAAACCAGGAAAGGCCGGGCAGTCAGGGTTGCTTCAAAGATTTGTGGTTGGGCCTGAATGACCCAGCCGAGCAAACCGACTCCAAATTTTAGGTGCGGATCATTTTGCCGGATGAAAGTGACTTCGCGCTCGATAAATTCGGGTTTATCCATGCCGATACCCAGCATTCCCAGCCCGCCCGCCTCCGAGACCGCCCGCGCCAGGGGGCCGTGAGCGATACCGGCCATTGGCGCATTAAGAATTGGGTATTTCAGCCCCCACTTCTCGGTTAGAGTCGTTCTTAACATAGCTTTTATTCCTTAGTCACCTGATTACATTGAAAGCGATTGAGGCAGACGGGCCGTAGGCCGAATTTAGGTTTAGTGATGAATATTTTACGCTACCGTTCGAGCTGGTGCAAATGCCGCTTGATTAAGATAGTGATACCGTTCATTGCCAGGAAGGGGCAGGTTTGTTATGCTGAGAATAACCTAAAGTTGATCTAAAAGTTAAAGTTAGTAAAAGGGGGCCAATAGATGGAACCGAAAAGAGAGCCGAAAACTGAAAACCTTACAATTTCTCCTGAAATTGAAGAAGCTAAAGACAAAGATGAGCTTTCGGAAGAGGAACTAGATACTGTTGCGGGTGGAAAGGTTAATCTGCAAGATTTTCACTTTACAAGAAAGGTTGACAAAGCATCACCTATTTTGCTGTAGGCTCCTGTTTTTGAACAGGAAGCATTCAAAAACACGAGCTAAAGCGCAGAAGCTTTACTTAGCAAAGGTCTAGTCGGTGCGAAGTGGGACACTTTTGCGGCCCAGACGTATCCGGTACAGTACCATGCTGGCTACTACCAGGCCACCACCGGCGATTTGAAGCGGTGCAATTGTTTCGGCCAGGATTAAGGCTGCCGCCAGGACGCCTACGAAAGGTTGCAGGTAAGCGTAAAAAGCCGTGCGTGGTGCGCCCAGGTCGCGGATGCCAGTAAACCACAGAATATTCGTGACTAAGACTGCGCCTAGCGTAGTATAAAGCCAGGCCAGCCAGATATGTGGCGGTACACTTGCCATTCGGCTCAAGTCAGTTTGACCTATCGCAACCGGGGCCAGCGTAACGGCCCCGATCAAAAGCACGTAGGCACTGACAAGCGGAGCCGAGTAATGCTTGAGCAGGGGCCGGATCATTACTGTATAGCTGGCCCACGAGCAGGCCGTACATAGAGCCAGGCCATCTCCTAGCAGGTTTCCACCTAGACTCGCACCCGGTGCTGTCAGGATGATCAGGCTGACCCCGCCGACAGCCAGGGGCAAGCTGAGCCAATAGTTAAGACGGATCCGTTCCTGGCCCAGCAACCAGGCCAGCAGGGTGGCGAAAGAAGGTGTCGCCGCCATTAAAAGCGAAACTTCGGAAGATGAAGTATTTTTAAGAGCATAAACAAAGAAAATCTGGTTAAGCGTGATTCCGACCAGGCCCGCCCCGATCAATAGCAGAATATGTCTGCGCTGAACCCGTAATGAACCTTCGCGCACTCTGACATAAAGAGCAAATATCAACCCCCCGGTGGCAAATCGCATCAGTGAAAGCTCTAACGGCTCAAAATATTGTAAACACGCCTTCACCAGTGGCACATTAAAAGCCCACATCGTCACACAAGCCAGCACCATCAAGTCGGCTCGGCTCATACCAGCCCGTAATACGGGCTTCGGCTTAACCTGGGCGGAAAGTAAGTTTTCGGTAGCTGGAGCAATTTCTGGCAGAGTGGCCGGGGTTGGAGGTAGGGCGGTGCCTTTACTTTCTTTACCCTCTTTGTTCAAGATTATCAAGCTCTTCTATCCCTTTATTTCCTTAAATGAAATGCAAGTTTCGTTGGTAGCAGCGTTTCCTAATGAAATTAGAAATCCCCTACATATTATAATGCTCTAAACAAGGTTGTAATCCGCCAAACGGCTGTATTTTCCTTATTCGCCTGTGTTTGACCCAAGCACCGACCTCATTGGCGAAGCTTGCCAGACGTTCAAAAGTAAGGATTTGATCTCATGTCAAGGTTGGCATAAGATTAGTTATGCCAACCTTGACATGAGGAGTTAAAGCAGTTACAATCTAGTTGAGGTTGGAAATTTGAGAGGATAAACTCTCATTTATCGTGAAGTAGAAAGTAGTCGGGTCTTGTTATGAAAGAAACCCTTGATAGAACTGGTCAA
>JBBRBE010000012.1:0-63100 GCA_038206175.1 Chloroflexia bacterium | reverse complement strand
AGCGTAACCGAAAACCTGAATGTCGCCGTAACCGCCTACATTGTAGGAGTGAGCCGCGCTATTGTTGAGGACAAAGCGAAGCTTCCCGGTCGTGATGGCGGAGAAGGACGGTAGCGACTGCAAACCCTGGCCGCCGGTGCTGATGTTCGTCAGGCCCGGTATATTGACCCAGGCCGAGCCGTTCCAGTATTGCACCGTGGTGTCGCTCGAACTGGCTCCACCCGTCGCGTAATACTTGAGCGATGTAACCGTCTTCGTCCCGCCCAGATCAAGTTCCAGGCTGGCCGTAGTCGGAAAACTGCCAACGACCCAATCCGTCCAGGGCTGCCCGTCCAGCAGAGTGCGGGCATTGCCGCCACTGGCCGAGGCTCCCACCACCGAGAGGCGATGCGGCATGGGTGATTGCGGCGCACTGGCCGTATTGCTCACCGCAGTCGCAGCGCAAAGCTGCAACTCGCCAATGCTGCCAACGTCCCACGAATAGTTGAGGTTATCCGCCACGAGCCGGAAACGGTTCGAGGTGATATTTGGCACATCATAGGTACGGTAGCCGCTCTGGTTGCCCGCATTGCTGTTGCTCAGGCCCGGAATATCGCTCCACTTACCCGCGCTATCGAGATACTGGAAGTAGAGGTAAGGAGCTTTAGTCGGATTCTGGATGAAAAGCTGGAACGACGACAGCGTTTTGAGCGCACCCAGGTCTATCTCGGCGGCTACCGCCTTTGGATAGCTCGTGGCTTGCCAGATCGTCCAGGTCTTGTCGTCCACCAGATTTGCCAGGCCGCTCAGATTGCCGGTGGTGCTGGCAACTACGGCGTAGTCCTTCAACTGCGCGGCGGAGGGTTTCGAGCAAACCGCCTGGTATGCCACGAAGACCGCGCTCGTCCGGGCCGGAACGGTGAAAGTCCCGCTTGCGCTGTTAAAGGCCGCAGTACGCACTATGGGGTCGCTCGAAGCCTTCAGGATCGGATGCAGCCCCAGAGCCAACCCCTTGAAATCGGCGTTGGTAAAGGTCTGAGGTTCGTCCATCGCGTTGATCAGCGTAACGACCTGCTGGTACTGCGGATCGAGGTCGGCCCCGACTCGATCCGAAATGCTGGTGACGAGCAGACCAGCCACCTGAGTCGGGCCGGTGTTGTAGTATTTTACCCGCGCTTCGATCTCGGCGGCGGTTTCCAGCCGGAATAGCTTGGAGCTTTTACGCACGGCCAGCATTTCGCGGAAGTGGGCCGCCGCCTTGAGGATTTCAGCCTGACCCGGCTTGATGTTAGCCGAGTTCGCCAGGATCGTCTTCATGGTCGGCCAGTTGGCCGAGTTGCTTTCCGCCGGAGGTAAACCGACGCCGAAATTATTGTCCTGGTAAGTCCAGTCAATCCGGTTGAACCAATCGCCCGAATTATAGCTATCGCGGTCGAGGGATTTCGAGCGAAGTAAGTCAACCCCGGCGTGGAAGAATGGAATACCCTGGCCCAGCAGCAACACGTCCATGCCGAGGTCTTGCATCCGCACCCGGTCGGCTTTGGTGGTAGCCTGGGGTGCTTTGAACGCATTTGCGTCAAAGAGTGTTTCGTTATCGTGAGCCTCGACGTAGTTGATCACCTCTTGCGGGTCTAGCGTGTATCCGGCGGGCGAACCGTTGTAATCAATTTGCGCCCCGGTGACAAGCTGGCCCGTGCGATCAATAAATTTGTAATCGCGCAGGTTCCCGGCCATACCAATCCGAATCCAGTCCATGTACTTGAGCAGTTTGGCCTTCTGCTCTTCCACCGTCCCCTGGTCGGTGGAATTGGGGTCATAGTAGAGGCCGTTAATGAAGCCCTGCTCTTGCAGACCGCTAAACGGCCCGCCGCCCCGCACGCCATCGCGCAGACGGTCGTTGAAAGTACCAATACCAGTACCGGGCATGTTTAGCTGGGTCGCGTTTACGCCACGGGCGTTGTTAGCGACTTCGCCAAAGTTCCAGCCTTCGCCATAGATGTAAATCTTCGAGCCGTCCACGCCATCTTTCGCCAGGGTCAGGCTTCGCAGAGTATCGCGCAGCTTGACCATGTTGACTTTCATGTGATGACCCATCAGGTCGAAGCGGAACCCGTCCACCTTGTAATCTTTAGCCCAGGTGACAACCGAGTCAATCAGGAGTTTTTCCATCATGTTATGCTCGGAAGCGGTGTTCTGGCAGCAAGAACTGGTTTCGACATTGCCATCCAGGTTGAGGCGATGATAATAACCCGGCACGACCTTATCCAGCACCGATTTGTCGTCCTGGCCGGAAGCGGTCGTATGGTTGTACACCACGTCCATCACCACGCGCAAGCCGGTTTCGTTGATGCTCTTGACCATTTCGCGGTATTCCTTGATGCGGGTGCTACCGTCGGGATTGGTCGAATAGCTGCCTTCCGGTACGGTGTAATGGAAAGGGTCGTAGCCCCAGTTGAAGCCATCTTTATCCCGGAAAGGACTGATGATCTTCTGCTGTTGGTCGGAGTCGGGCGGATAGCCGGTCAGGTCCGCCGGATTCGGTTCCTGGCGTTCGGCTTTGTTTTCGTTAACCGTCGCAAAATCGAAAAGCGGCAGGAGGTGCAAGTGGGTCAGGCCGGCCTCAGCCAGCGATTTAAGATGCTTCATGCCGTTGGAATTAGTATCGGTGAAAGCCAGATAAGTACCCCGATGGTCTGCCGGAACGCTCTGGTCGCTAATACTAAAGTCGCGCAGGTGCAACTCGTACAGCACGATGTCCTCGAAGGAGCCGAGCGCGGGCTTTTTAAGACCTTCCCAACCTGCTGGTTTCAGGTTTGGGTCGGCCAGATTGACGATCTGGCTTCGCAAGCTGTTAGTCGAAAGACTTATCGAATACGGATCGGTGACGAGGTTCTTTTCAACCTTGCCGGTCTTGCGGACGTAAACCTCGACCTCGTAAAGGTAGAATTTGCCGCTCCAGGAATTGTCTCCGCTCAGGCTCCACACGCCCGTTGCCGCGTCGTAATTCATGGGTAGTACGGTCTCGGTAGCGGTACTGGAATTGTTGTAAAGGTGCAGTTTGACTGATTTTGCGGTCGGCCCCCACACCCGCAGGGTTGGTTTCGATCCCTGGTAGGAGATGCCGAGCGAGCCGTTATAAGTGTACAGGTCGTCCAGCACACCGGGAATCTGGATCGAGGTGGCATCCAGTAGCTTGCCGGTTGCATCGGTGGCTGAAACTGCGATCTGGCCCTTCAAAATAGCCTGCACTTTTGGCAGATCTGCCGGGCTGATTTTCAGGGCGTCGAAACCGGCCAGATGGGGGAATTTAGCTTTGGTCTCGGCACTCAAGCCCGCCGGGTCGTAGGTCAGGTTGAGAGTCTGGCCGCCGGAAATGCCATCCAACCCCAGAGCCAATGCGCCGGTCGGGTCGTAGTGCAGGCGATAGGTATTGGCCGCGCCACCCGGTACTTTCCAGGCGATAGTGTCGCGGCTGACCCAGTGAGCCTGAGCCAGGGCCAGGCTACCCTTCTGAGGGCTACCGACCGTCATAACGTGCGAAACCGAGTTGTAGGTGAAGGTAATTTCAGTTCCGGCACTGGGAACGGTAAAGCCGATGTTAGAGCCGCCCGGCACGCCGCCCGCGCCGTAATTCACATCCCAACTTTCGTTGAGGGCGGCTTTGGCTTCGTAGTTACCCGCCGGGATATTGGTGGTAGTAAAAGTGTAGATGCCGTCGCCATCGAGGTCTTCCAGCAAGGAGCGCAAGCAATCGGGCTGCCAATCGCCCGGACAGCCTAGCTCAGACTGAAAGCTACCCGCCGCCGTCACGATCACGGAGTTCTTGCTGTCCGTCACCCAGTGGGTTTTGTGGTCGTAGTAAAACTTGACTGCGCTGGTGGTCGGGAGATTAAGCTTGAGGTTCGCCCCACCCTGGACGCCGCCCGCGCCGTAGTTCACGTCCCAGCTATCGTTGAGAGGAGCTTTGTATTCGTAGTTGCCCGCCGCGGTCGAACCGGGAATGGTGAAAGTACCCTGCCAGACATCATCGCTGGCGTCGTAAGTCAGGTGCGTCAGGGCGCAGGAAGGTTGCCAATCGCCCGGACAGCCAACCTCGCTCTGGAAGTTTCCAGCGATAGTCACGCTAGTAGGTAGCGGGTCGGCGGCAAAGGCTACACCGAGCGGCACAGCCCCCATAACCAACGGCAAAAATAAACCGACCAGGACAAGGGCCAGATTGAGCCGTCCTTTTGTCCAGGCACGATCAAGTTGTCTCAACTTGGTACTCCTCTCTGAGTGTGGATGCAATTAAGTAAGCGCACGGAATTCTTTTCTGAACTGCTAAGTAAACCAAAAAGTTAAAGGATACAGGTGATGCTATCCGAACACAGCTAGTGGCGTAAAGAGGATGAAGGCGAGAACGTTATTTTATTTTAATGCATAATACCATATTAATCCATAATTCAAAAGCAAGCTATGCTGCGCTGGGAAAAATCGCTGTTCGACCGTTCCTGGAACTGCATCAGGAGCAAGCCTGTACAAGACTAAACTTTATAACGGTTCGCTTCTAATTAGCTATTTTCTATTGCATTTTCTAAAACTTGTTATATAATAATAGCAAACACTTCTCCAAAAATAATAAATCGGAGTATAATATGAAAACCGTTTTACACAATGCTAAATTAACTTTTGTGGTTCTCACTTTTTTTGTTGTGAATTTTGTGTGTGCCGCCTGTGGCTCCGAAAATACTCCTGTTTCCTCTCAAAACAGCCAGCTTCCTTCAAGTACGCAATCTTCTAGTGCAGTTGGTGTTATCTCTAATTCGACCTTAAAAGACTACCCGGTATCCCTAAGTCTGAGTGCAAGCGATAAGAAAGACTTTGAGGACTTGATCAAAGAGCTAGGCATTCTACAAAAAGGCACGGGTTTTATCGAAGCTATACATGATTTTAACATCGGGGTTGTGAAGAAATTAGAAGATAAGTTTGAAGACGTTGAAGTGCCGGAAAGTGAAATCAGCTCTACCTTACCGGCAATGCTATTAAGTGAAATGGCCGAGGCAGGTTGTCAGGTTGGAGGCAAAATACCTGCTGTAAAAGCTATCTGCATGGCAAGGACTCTGGTTAATCTGGTTGATGTTCATGCTACCGAACTTAATCAGAAAATAAAACCAGCCCTGGAAGGTATGAGGGAGTACAAAAAGCTCTACGATGGCGGGAAACCGTTTAGCTTTTTGCAAGCAAAGTCTCAAACTGATAGCCTCACTAACCTTATGGAAGAGGCCGAAGGCGGCTTTACCTTGCTCTCTAATGAAGCTGACGGTCTGGTAATTTTGCTGCAACATTATGCTAATTCCACTACTATTACCAGTAAATCCAAAACTATCAAATGGTTGTTAGAGTTTGCCGATAACAAGCTAATAAAGACTTACCAGAAGCCGATCAAGAATAAGATAAGCGAGATAGCCAAAGCCCGGCAAATTTTGCAACAATCGCTTACTGCCGCTACCAAACCATAAATAAGCCTATCTGGATAGTTAACTTTGCTTGTAATCACAAAGGCGGTTGGCACTGTCAGCAAATTGAGATGGTTTAACCTATTTGAAGGCTTCTTCGCCTGAAGGAGCCTTTTTAGTTGGAATTAACCCCTAAAACCCATGTCTAACGCAAGTCTAACGCTCAAAAACGTTACTTTCTCTTTTGCCATCGCGTAGAATATGGTAGCATAGAGCGGTCAAGAAAGCTAAAGTAACTGGTTGCTCGTGCTGTAATAAAAGAACTATTACACTAAATTTTATCAGAGCAATAAAAATCAGGGTGTTGGAGGAATAACGTACAATGGCTAAGATTTTGGGAATTGACCTGGGCACTACTAACTCCGCGATGGCGGTTATGGAAGGTGGAGAGCCGGTCGTCATCCCTAACGCTGAAGGCGCCCGCACGACGCCCTCCGTGGTGGCTATTTCTAAGAGCGGCGAACGGTTGGTTGGGCAAGTTGCCAAGCGACAGGCTGTCACTAACCCGGAAAATACCATCTTTTCGATCAAGCGTTTCATGGGTCGCAAGTTTAACGACCCGTCGGTGCAGCGCGACATCAAGCTGGTTCCGTACAAAGTGCAAGCTCGCTCGAATGGGGATGTCGAAGTTTTGATGGGTGGCAAGAGTTACAGCCCGCCCGAAGTTAGCGCAATGATCCTTGCCAAGCTAAAGACCGATGCCGAGGCTTACCTGGGCGAGAAAATCACTCAGGCCGTCATTACGGTTCCGGCCTACTTTAACGACAGTCAGCGTCAGGCCACCAAAGACGCGGGTGAAATTGCCGGGTTGCAGGTGCTTCGTATTATAAACGAGCCTACCGCAGCCGCCCTGGCTTACGGCGTGGATAAGAAGGGCCAGGAAGAGGAAGTAGCCGTCTATGACCTGGGCGGTGGTACTTACGATATTTCGATCCTGGGCCTGGGCGAAGGTGTGTTCGAGGTAAAATCTACCAACGGTGATACTCACCTCGGCGGCGACGATTTCGACCAGAAGATTATTGATTGGTTGGCCGACGAGTTCCGCAAAGAGAACGGAATTGACCTGCGCTCGGACAAGATGGCCCTACAACGCCTCAAGGAGGCCGGTGAGAAAGCCAAGATCGAGCTTTCGACCACTCAGGCCAGCGACGTAAACCTGCCGTTTATCTCGGCGGACGCCAGCGGGCCGAAGCATCTTAACGTGACCCTGACGCGGGCCAAGCTAGAGCAACTGGTGGGCGACCTGGTGAACAACACCGTGCCGCCGATGAAGTCCGCCCTGGACGATGCCAAGCTCGGCCTGGACAAGATTGACGAAATCTTGATGGTCGGTGGTATGACCCGTATGCCCGCAGTGGTGGATAAGGTCAAGAGTTTCTTTGGTAAAGACCCGCACCGTGGTATCAACCCGGATGAGGTAGTGGCAGTTGGGGCGGCAGTGCAAGGCGGTGTGCTGGGTGGCGAAGTCAAGGACATTTTGTTGCTGGACGTAACCCCGCTTACGCTGTCGGTCGAGACGCTGGGTGGCGTAGCTACGCCGCTGATCGAGCGCAACACGACTATTCCGCACAAGAAGAGCGAAGTCTTCAGCACGGCGGCGGACGGCCAAAGCTCAGTCGAGATTCATGTTGTGCAGGGCGAACGACCGATGGCAACTGAGAACAAGAGCCTGGGCCGCTTTATCCTGGATGGTATTCCGCCCGCGCCGCGTGGTATGCCGAAGGTCGAAGTGACTTTCGACATTGACGCCAACGGTATCCTGAACGTAACCGCGAAGGATCAGGCCACCGCCCGCGAACAAAAGATTACCATCACGGCTTCGAGCGGTCTGTCGAAAGACGAGATCGAGCGGATGAAGAAGGACGCGGAGTTGCACGCTTCGGACGACCAGCGCAAACGCGCTCTGATCGAAGCCCGCAACAACGGCGACAACGCGGCCTACCGCGCCGAGAAAACTCTGGCCGACTTTGGCGCACAAATTCCTGAGCAATTGAAGGAAGATGTCAACGGCAAGATTGCAGCAGTTCGGTCGGCTCTGCAAGGCGAAGACCCGGCAGCCATTCAGACTACTACCGATACCCTGAACGCTGCTGTCCAGCAGGTTGGCTCGGCTATTTACAGCCAGCAAGGTGGACAGCCCGGTGCGGAAGGCGGCCCGGAAGCGGGCGGTCAGCCAGGAGCTGGTGGGCCGGAAGGCGGAACTCGCCCCGACGGTACGGTCGAAGGTGAATACCGCGAGATGTAATTCTCGCCTGAAGCAAAAAGAAAAGCTCTCCCGGCGGGAGAGCTTTTCTTTTTGCTTCACAATCTTTTGAGCAGAAGCCCGTTAGACCGCACAGCTATCGTCGCTACAGCTATTCATGTCCTGCTCGCTGTCGGCCCCGACCATGATAAGCGGGTGCGTCTCGGCCCAGGCTTTCTCAAGGACTTTTAGCAAAACTTCCGCCGGTTGCGCACCTGAAACGCCGTATTTCTCGTCGAAGACGAAGAACGGCACGCCTCGAATACCGAGCGCACTGGCCCTTTGTTCATCCGCGATTACCGCCTCGGCGTAGCTGTCGTTAACGAGAGCGGCCCGCGCTTCAGCTTCTGGTAAACCAACTTCTCCGGCAAGCCCCACCAGCGTGTCAATATCCCCAACCGCTAATCCTTCCGTAAAGTAAGCCTTTAAGAGGCGTTCTTTCAGAGCGTCTTGCAAGCCATGAATTGCCGCGAGATGAATTAGCTGATGGGCGCGGAAGGTGTTGGTATGTTGAGCTTTATCGAGGTGATATTCAAGGCCATCTCTGGCGGCCAGTTCGGTCATATCTCTGGTAGTATCGGCGGCTTTCTGCAAACTCATTCCATACTTTTTCGCCAGTATTTCGTTTGTGCTTTCATCTGAGGAGTACGGGGCCGACTGGTCTAGCTGAAAGCTTCGCCACACCACTTCTACCCCTTCACGATGCTCGAAGCGGCTCAAAGCCGTCTCCAGACGACGCTTACCAATATAACACCACGGGCAGACGACATCCGACCATACTTCAATTTTCATTTTCTGCTACTTCTTCCTTTTTATGTACTCGAAGCTGTTACAGTTTGTATTGTAATCCTTTTAGCCGGAACTATCAAATCAAGTTTCTTTCTTCAAATATATTCTAACGCCAGGCCGCGGGAAAGAGCAGAGCCAGTTGTAAGAGGGTGGCAAAATAACCGAGCAGGCTGCCTGCCAGCACCTGGCCGGGCGTGTGGGCTTTGAGGTAAAGGCGCGACCAGCCGACGAGGGGCAGAAGCAAATACAACGGCACAATCACCCAGCCAAAGGCCAGCGTCAGAGCGGCCAGTGGCCCGCCAATTCCTACCGCGTGGACACTGATTTTCCAGCTAAAATTAATAATCAGTACCACGAGCGTATTGATAGTGTAGCAAAACATCAGGGCCGTCAGGAGGGTTGCCCCCGCCACCCACCACAATAGAAGTGTGCCTAAAGCGTAGCCCCCACTCGTCAATAGGAAGGGCAGCGTGCGCTCTTCTCGGCGCGGAATGTGGAGAGTGCTTATCAGGTGAAGTAGTTTCAAGCAAACGACCAGCCCAACCGGAAAGACCACGCCAAAGAGGATCGCCAGCGTCAGGGCCAGCCCAAAGTTGGATGCACTGGCGGTCGAACGGGAAGCATCGTAGAGGCCCAGTACCACGAAGGTCGGGACGGCCAGCAAAGGCGGTGCAGTCAGGTCGGCCACCAGACGGGCCAGCTTGAGAAGCAGCCCATTAAAAGGGGTAGGAAAAGGGGGGCTTTCCTCGGCTCGGAGATTTTCGGACATTAAGGCAAAACAATCACAGTACGGGCTTCGTAGCCGCCGCCTTCGACCCTCTGGCCGGAAACCAGCACGCCATCGCCCGGCTTGAGTTCCACTATCTGGTCGGGCGAACCTCGCCAGATCAGGGTTTGTTTGGTAATAGTGACAACCAGCGTGCCGGTAGATTGTCCGGCCCCGTTCAAAAGCAGCATCGTTACTTTGTCGCCCTCAATCTTGTCTACCCTGGCATAACTGGACGGCGGCAAACTCAGGCTGGCTCCGGCGGTGGAAGAACCGTTAGCGGTGTTTGCGGGGTTGGAAGATTCGGCGGTAGCAGTCGCATTCCAGGAACTCTGGCGGCTGATATAAAAATCGTCCCTTTGGGAATTAGCCGAACCCTTGCCCCGGCTGACCCCAAAACTATACGACAAAATTGCCACGCCGATTAAAAGGGCCAGCACGAGGATGCCCGGAATAATATATTGAGTCAGGTTAGACGGACGGCCAGGCCGGGGCGTCGGGCCGGGGCCAGTGCCATCGGTTAGCAATTTTCGCATCGAGCTACTGCTCCGGCGCGGATCATTCGGGCCTGGGTTGTTTTCGAGCTTATTCATTCCACATTTACATCGCTTACTTCCAAATAATAACAGCTTTTGCAAGAAATGCTACATTTGAAAGTAGTGTTTGTTAGAATATCCGATTTTCTGCTAAGAAATCGAATACCTGTCTGATTTCTCTAAATTCAAGTCACTTTCAGGCCAAAATACAGCCTAAATTCTTGACCACCACCCGCCGCCTCACCGTCCTCGACCAGTCAGGGTAGTAGGAGTAGGATTGGAACCGGGCAAACGCGCATCGGGCGTCGGGCTAACGGATACTGCGGGCGTCACAATCGGTGTGGCGGTGGGCGATGGTGCAACCGGGCCAGGCGCGGTAGGACTGCCGGATGTTTCGAGCGAAGGGCTGGTGGAAGGGCCAGCCGTCAGGCCATCGGGCGTTCCGGGTACAGGCGTTCCCAGCGCGTCGGGCGTCGCGCTATTAGTTGGGTCAGCCGAAGGACTTTCGGACGGGGCCGGACTCATGCTATCAATCAGGCCAATCGTCGCAGGCGTCGGGATCGCGGGCGTGCCAGGTGCGAGGCTACCGGGCGTCGCGGGCGTCACCGTGCCGGGAGCAACCGTAGGAACGACGCTGGTAGCAGGGGTGGCGGTAGGGAGAGGCGGAACTGGCGCATCGCCCTGCAAGATTATCTTATCCCCTTCCCGCAAGAGCGGGCTATCTACAATCTCCACGTAATCGTCACTCATCAAACCAATCGTGACCGGCGTCGTGATCAAATTGCCATCCGGCATAACTACGTCCACCACCGGGCCAGTCTCGATGCTGCGGACGGCGATTTTTGGCAGTACCAGAGCGTTTGGCTTGCGGTCGAGGACAAAGCGCACCCGCCCGCTCATACCGGGCTTGAGAGTTTGCATGCCGGGGTCGCGGTCCAGGACAATAGTAACCGGGTAGCCCGGTTCGACCTGAGCGGCGGCGGCTACCGAGGTACGGGCGGGGCCGCCCGAACTTGCGCCCGGCGTAACCAGCACCGGCGCACTGGCAACCACTGCGCCCGCTTTGGGCTGGAACGAAATAAAACTAACTTTGCCCTTGAAGGGTGTATCGCGCACGCCGCTAATGCCCTCGAAAGACACCCGCACAGGCTGACCCGCCTTGATCCGTTGGACGTTGGACTGGCTGACCTGAGCCTCGAACGTCAGGCTCGACAGGTCAATCAGGCCAACCACGGTCGGGCCGGGCGCGACGCTCTGACCGACCGCGATGTTAAGACTTTCGACCACACTATTGTAAGGTGCGTTAAGATTTGCTCCTTCGATCCGAAGTTGAGCTTGCTTGACCAGGGCTTTTTCGCGTTCGAGTGCGCCCTCGGCCTGAGCTTTATCGCTATCCGGCACGCCTTTGCTCAACTCGTCTACCTGCTGCTGGTATTTGTCCACCTCGGCCTGCGCGACGGCGATTTCTTTGTCGCTACCGCCTTTATTTAACCCTTCTAAGATGGCCTTTGCCTGGTTAATTTCCGATTGTGCCGCGTTGACCTGATCCTGGGTGGGTGGGGACGAAAGACGGTCGTATTGAGCCTGAGCTTTGCTTACGGCTGCTTCCGCGTTGAGAATATCTTGCTGAGGAGCTGAAGATTGCAGGTTTTCCAGCGCACCTTCGGCTTCGATCACCTTCGAGTTAGCCTCGTTGACCGCCGAAGTTTCCTGCGAACGAGCGGCCTCAAGGTTTTTCTGCGCCCCGTCCAGGGCTAGATTAGCCTGATCGAGGGCTAGCTTGAGAGCCTTGAGGCGTTCGACATCTTCCGGTTTCACCCCTTCTTTGAGGGAACCGTCCGGGTTGGTGAGGTCTTTAGGAGCCTTATCGTAGGCTTCTTTGGCGGCATCGCGGGTCTGGGTAGCTTTCTGCACGGCGTTTTCAGCCTGCTTGACGGCGTTGGCCCGCTCGGTCTTAACCCTTTCAAGGTTACTTTTGGCTCCATCCAACCGGGCGTTGGCTTCTTTTTTAGCCGCTTCGCTGGGGCCAGCTTTAAGCTTTTCCAGTCTGGCTCTCGCGCCGTTGAGTTCGGCCTGGGCTGCCGCCACGTCTTTAGAGTTGGCCGGTTCGACCAGCACATTGTAGCGCGAGACGGCGGCATCCACACCGGCCTGGGCTGCTTTAAGTTGTTCGGGGGTAGCGTTGCCCTCTTTAACCTGGCTAAAGCGGGTCTGGGCGATTTTAAGGTTTTGCTGAGCGGCAGCCAGTTCACGGGCCGGGCCGTTTTGCAAATTATCGAGCTTGCCCTGGGCCACCTTCTGAGCCGCCGTAGCCGCTTCCAGAATTGACTCGGCTTCGCGGGTATCGAGCTTGGCAAGGATTTGCCCGGCCTTGACCACCTGACCGGGCTTGACCAGAATATCGCTGACGACCCCACTGACGGGAAAAGTAAGTCCCGCACTGCGAGCCGTAACATCGCCCGGAGCCTTGACCACTTCCTCGATGTCGCCACGAGTTAAAAGCACCGTGCGCCGGGCTTCCGGCAGACTCTCGGCACTGCTGCGTTGAATGTTCGCACCTAGAATCAAAGCCAGGGCTACCAGTACGACAGCCCCCGCTAATATCCAGAAAAACCGTCCCTCCAGGCCTCTAAGCCGGTTAACCAAACTCTATTTCTCCAATACCTGGTCAGGCTGATACTCTTGTTACGCTCAAAACTAAATAATTTGTAACCTGATTATACTATCTTTAGAGAAATTTTTCGAGTCCTTCCCGGCGCAGATGTTCCACGATCTTTTTAACCTCCTGGTTGTGGCTGCGCGGTGCGATCAGCAAGACGTCCGGCAAGTCCACGATGATCAGGTCTTGCAAACCGAGGGTGGCTACCAGTTTATCGGCGTTGCCATTGTAGATCAGCGAATTGGTGGTGCCGAAGCCGATATGATGACCGACGACCGCGTTTCCATCGCCGGTGGTTTGTTGAGCCGCGATCAAATCCGCCACAACCGACCAGTCGCCCACGTCGCTCCAGCCAATGTTGGCCGGAAGGACGGCCATGCGCTGCGACCGCTCGGCGATGCCGACGTCAATTGTCTCGGTCTTGACGCTCTCCCACAGATCAGCCAGGCGGGTAGCGGCATCAGGCTGCTCTTGGTCGGCCTCGATTTGCTTTAGCTGGGCCGAAAGTTCGGGCAGATGCTCGGCGTATTCGGCCAGAATGGTCGAAAGTTTCCAGATAAACATGCCGCTATTCCAGCTATACAACCCGGTTGCCAGATATTTCTGGGCGGTCGTAAGGGGGGGTTTTTCGACAAACCGGGCTACCTTGTAAACCGGCAAACCGTCTATCTCGTCTAACTGGCCGTCCCGTTCGATGTAGCCGTAGCCGGTGTGAGGATGGTCGGGGGTGATACCCAGCGTTACAATAAAACCGCGCTCGGCCACCTGCCCCGCCGCCTGCACCACCTGGGCAAAAGTCTGTCGGCGGGTAATTACGTGGTCGGCGTGGAACGAACCGATCACCGGGTCGTCTTCGCCCGCCTGGGCTGCCAGACGTTTGATGTGCAGCAGGCCCAGCCCGATAGCCGGGGCCGTGCCGCGCCCGCTCGGTTCGACCAGCACGTTCGCCGACGGCAGATCAGGTAACTGCTGGCGCACGATCTCGGCGTGGTTCTCGCCTACTACAATGGTAATATTTTCCACCGGCATAAGCTGCCGCAGCCGATCCATCGTCTCCTGGATCATGGTACGGTCGGAAATAAGATCGAGCAGTTGCTTGGGATTGTTATTGCGGCTGCGCGGCCACAACCGCGATCCGACCCCACCCGCCAGCACAATAGCATACATCTAATTGTCACCCTCCTGCTTCTAAGAAAATAGGCTGCTAAGAATAGAACGACTAAGCCTTGACGATAGTTATACCCAGTCCATCCGTGTTGAACCGGGTTAGCGGCAAAATCAGGGATTCGAGGCGAGGGTTAGTAGCGAGTTCGTGGTTGTACCGAGCGATAATCGCCGCCGTGCCGCCTTCTGGCCCTGGCTGGATCACCGCCCCGTTGCGGATCAAGTTGTCACTAAGGATAACCGAGCCGGGCCGCGAAAGTTGCAAAGCCCACTCTAAATAGCCGGGATAATTCTCTTTATCAGCGTCAATAAAGAAAAGGTCGAAGGGGCCTTCGCCACTTACCTCGATTTGAGGCAGCAGGTCGAGAGCCGCCCCGACTCGTACCTCCACCTGCCCGGCCAGACCTGCCCGACTCAGATTGCGCCGGGCGACTTCGGCGTGGCGCGGTTCGTACTCCAAACTCAACACCCGGCCCTCCGGCCCGACGGCGCGAGCCAGCCAGATCGTGCTGAAGCCGCCCAGCGTACCAATTTCTAGCACTTTACGCGCCCCGCTCAGCTTCGCCAGAAGATATAAGAGCTTGCCTTCGTTGGGCGACACGTTGATACTCGGCAGTCCGTGTTGCTCCATATCTTCCAGAGCCAGTTGCAAGCTCTCGTCCAGTGGGGTAAACAGACCTTCGATATAATTATCAATGACCCGGCCCAGGTTCGGTTCGTTTTCAGGTGTGTTACTCATAGCTACCTCTGCAATTGATATATTTTAATAAAAAAATTTTAAGGTAAGCCTGTTCCAATTCTACCGCCTTTTGCCTCTGAGGTCAAGCGACCCAAAACCAGTTAGCGAACCGCCCAAAAAGAATACCCAGGAAGAGCAGCCCGCCGACGAGATAAGTATAGTGCAAAATGCGGCTACGTGCGCCAAGTTGGGCCAGCACCACAAAAGCCGGGAACGCCAGCAGGCCGAAGCGGGGAAAGCTCAACAGGGGTTCCTTGACGGCAGGCGAGAAAAGCGGTGTAAGCAGCACAATTCCAAAAAAAAGGAGGTACGAGAGCGGCAAACGGCGTCGCCAGGTTTGAACCAGAGCCAGCGCGAAGATAGCGGCCAGGAAAAGCCAGAAGAGCAAGTCCAGCAGGTTAGGGTCTTCTCGAAACCCGGTCGGGCCGGTTGGCCCCGAACGCGGCGTACTGACAAAATTCCAGGCCCGCACCAGAGTCTCCCAGGGCAGGGCCGCCCGCCGGTTCCAGCGCGGCGAGTTTTGCACCGCCACGAAATTAAGCGGATCGCCCAGCGCGACCGCCTGAAAGAACAGCCACAGTCCCAGAGCCAGGACCGGAAGCAGGAAAAGGAGAGAGAATTGGAAGAGACGCTGGAAGGAAAGCCGGGGGTTAAAGGGAAGGGCGGGCGAAGCGGGTTGAGGTGGCGCAGGGCTAAAAGCGGGGGATTGCACTTCCCCGTCCGAACGCTGGCTCGCAATTTTTGACTCTCGACCTGCCCCACTTCCTTTCCGACTCCTCGCCCGCAGTTCCAGCCAAAGTTCCCAGCCGAGCGGCAGCAGCAGCAGCAAACCGATATTGCGGGTGAGGGTTGCCAGAGCGACCAGAAGACCGGCTAACCACCAGTTGCGGTAGCGACGGGCGGCCAGGAACGCGCCGAGAGTAAGGGCTAAAAACAAGCTCTCGCTGTACAGAGCCGCCAGGAAAAAAGAAGTTGGAAAAACAGCCAGATACAGGACCGTCTGCCGGGCCAGGGCCGAGCCGAAATCGTGCGCTACCAACCCATAAAGCAGACCAAAGACGGCGGCGGCAGCAGCGGCACTGACCAGCACGCCCGCCAGAAGATAATTGCCCAGCAGCGGCACGGACACGACCCGCACCAGCACCGGATAGAGCGGAAAGAACGGAGAGGTTTCTTCGCCAGGCCGGTACCCGACCTGGGCGACATATAGGAACCACTCGCCATCCCAATGGCTCCACACCCCTAGCAGTCGCTCGAACGGATAGCTCAGGCCGGTCGGAGTATAGGGAGCCGTGCCGCCGCGCTCCTTGCCGGGCAACAGCAAGCCGCTTCCAAACGCCGCCAACGCCAGCCCGACCCGCCAACCGACGAATAGAGCCAACGCCTCCCCCCAGGCCCGACCCAATCGGCCCAGGCCCACCCACAAATTGCGCCGGGCCGGGACAGGTGGAAGCGGCAGGGCCGGGTCCGAGACCGCCTTTTTCTCGCTCTTCAGGCGACCCACCACCAGGTCGCAAAATTCGCCATTTCCCAGGCCAGCAAAGGAAACGCTATCCATAAATAAGCCCGGTGCAGCCACCCGGCCCGCCGTCCGGCCAACGCCAGCCCGATGAAAAACGGAAAAGCCACCAGCATGTAGCGCGGAAAGCTCACCAGGGGCCAGTCGCCTACCGGCCAGCACAGTGGTACAACTACTGCAATCGCACTAAACAGGAAATAAGAAAGCGGCAATTGCCGCCGGGCTACCAGCACTCCCAGGCCAACCAGCAAAGCCATTGCCAGGAGCCAGAAAAGCAAGTTTTGCCGGTTAGTGTAGTCTATAAGGGCGTTGCCGGTCGGCCCGGCCACCTTGCCAACCGCCCAGGCAATTGTCACAAAAGGCCAGTTCAAACTCCGGTGCCAGAATTCTTGCAAAACCCCGGTCGAACTCAGTAGGCTACCAAATACCCGCAAGCTAAATAACGGCCAGATCGCCGCCAGTACCAGGGCCGGAGCCAGGAAAAGAGCGAAAGCTGTCGCCGTCGAAGTATTAAAGTTAAAAGAAAACCGAAGCCGGGTGTTAGCGGTCGAGGCCGAAGCACTAGCTAAGCCTTGCTGGGCCTCTACGGCCGAACCCCGCAGATTCAATCCCTTCAAAAGTTCCCAACCGAGCGGAAGGAGCAAGAGGAGGCCGAGATTGCGAGTGAGTGCCGCCGCGCCGACCAGGACACCGCCCAGAAGGTAGTGGCGTCCGTGGCGTAAAGCCAGAAAAGCCCCAAGCGTCAGGGCCAGAAAGAGGCTTTCGCTGTAACAGGCGACCAGGAAAAAGGAGGTTGGGAACGCCGCCAGGTATAGCACGGCCCGGTCTGCCAGGCGGGTGTCCCACTCGCGCCGTACCAGTTCGTGAAGCAAAACAAAACATAGAGCCGCACAGAGCAGGCTAAGTATCACCCCGGCCCACAGGTCGTTACCGCCTAGAAAGAAGGCTAACAGCCGCACGAGGGCCGGATAGAGGGGGTAAAAGGGCGTAGATTGACCGGGTGGAGCATAGCCCACTTCGGCAATTTGTAAGAACCATTGTCCATCCCAGGCACTCCAAACCCCTAGTAGTTTGTGTTCGAGCACGTTAGCCGAAGGAGGACGGTAATAGAAAAAGTCCACGGGCGTAAGCTGTGGCAAGAATCGATCTGCCAGCAGAGCCACCAATCCCAGCCCCAACCGCCACAGGGCAAAAACCACTAGCGGCCTTTTCCAGCTTCCCAGACGATGGAGTACAGCTTCGGTCGCCCTGAACGAGACGACCGAAGGTTTTTCGAGAACGTTAGTAGAAAGTGATTTATCGGTCATTGCTAGTGCTTTCTTGAGTTAGAGTTAGGGTTTGGCCGTAGGCGGAGGCGACCCGCCCTGTCCTCCGCTTTGACTGGTAGAAACACCCTTGTAATCCTTGCCCAGGTAAAGCATTAATCCTGGAGCGGTAGGGTAAGGTTTTTTATCGGGCGGAAGAGCGACTACTTTGAGATTAGGCAAAAAGCTTTTCAAGGTACTTATATTGGTCGTACCGACCCCTTCGGTATAATCAATTAGAGTCGTCTCGTCCGAGAGCGGGGCCGCCTCTGGCACAGCCAGGCGAAAGCCTTCCGTTTCCAGAAAATCGGTCAAAGACTGGGCTTTACCCTGCAACCCACTGGCATTTAGCACCTGAAGGTAAACCTGTTCGCGCCGCAGGGTTGGATGCGTGAAAGCACTTTTGACCCAGGCTTGAATATCGTTGTACTTATCTTCACCGGCTTGCGGAATCAGCACATAGCCCAGCACGCCGCCTTTGTTCACCGAGTCGAGAAAATTGTTGCCAGTCATAATTTCAGGGTCGAACCTGACGTTATTAAAGGTACTTTTGCCTTCGCCCGAATTAAAGAACCCGGCTATAGCAAAGATTTCGCCTTCGTCCAGACTGACCCGAATATTACCCTGCAAAGCATCCATATAGCCCAGAGCATTGGTGAAAAGGTTGCGCTTGGTGATTTCTTCTTTGATCGAAGCAATCACTTTCATCTGGCGGGCGGAGCGGGCGAAATCGCCCCCTTCTTCGCTTTCACTCTTGCGACTACGGGCAAACTGAATCGCCCGGTCGCCGTTCATCATCTGGCAACCCTTGTCGAATTTGATGGTCATCACGCCCGCGTCAACCTGATCGTTGTCGTTACGAGGGTAGTCGTTGTCCACGAAAGCCCGGTCAACACAGACGTTCACTCCGCCCATTTTATCAATCAAGGTACGAAAGGCGGTAAAGTTCATCGTTACCCAGTAATCAATTTTGAAGCCCAGCACGTTCTGGAAAGCGTTTGCGGCCAGGTTTGCCCCGACTTCTTGCTGCTGCCGAGGGTTCGTCCAGCGATAGCGCGGGTCTAGTTCGTCCTGAGTAGATTTTTCCCACTTCATAATCGTGGAAAAGACCCCGTTAGCTTTGCTTTTGAAGGGTTTCCCTGCCGGGCCGGTCGGGACTGTAACATAAAGGTCGCGTGGAATGTTGAATTCGGTGACAGTCTGGCTTTTGGGGTCGTAGCTCAACACCAGAATTGTATCGGTCAGAAATTCCCCTTCGTGACCGGGGCCACCGTAGCCCATATACATGATCGTGACTCGTTCACCAGCCTTGATGCGCTGCACAACTTTGCTGTTGGCAAGGTCGGGCGTAAGGGTAGGGGGCGCGATAGAGATAGAAGTAATGGTTGGGGCGGGGAGGCCGGGAGCAGAGGTTGAATTAGGGCCAGCCGTAGAGCCAGAGCCAGCCGAAGTAACACAGTCCTGACTAGCGGCGCACTTACGAGCCAGAGCCGTAGCCGTCACCTGGGCTTGCAATCCGGCATCCGTCGATGTAACGCCCTCGCTAACCCGTTCGCCTTTGATGTCTCCAATAAAGTTGAGTACGCGCAAGGCTAGCAGCCCTACGATCAGCACGACTGTTATAACTGTTCCTAGAGCAAACCATTTCCAGTTTTTTTTCAAAAAGGCCACGTCGTAAAATCTCCTCTCGACCGGCGATTGACCCTTCCGCACAAGCCAAAAAAGCTTTACCAGCGTGGGGACTAATCGTCAGCCGCGACCCTTACCCTCTGGGGGTTAATCTTGAAAATGTGGCGACAACCCAATCTGATCTCACCGTGAGTGGGGTTTGCAGCGCAGCACTATTTCTTTCTAAGCCCTAAACGGGATAACCCTGCTTAGTGATGGCCCATTATAGCACAGCCTGCCAGACCTCGCGCAAGTTGTATAAACCGCCAGAGAATTGCTTAGCCGGGGGCAATAGTCTATAATCAGTCTATTCTAAGAAGATAGATAAACCAACCAGGCTCGCCTCGGCTGCGTTTTCTAAAGCACGCATAGTCATTGAACTAACCAGACAGACAATTTCGCTTAATCTGTATATCTAGCACCCTGGAACGGACTGAGAAGAGACCCGTAAACTCACTTTCTGGCCTACAGGGAACCTGGAAATTGAAGTTTCAAGACCTAAAACTGTCGGCAAAACTTTCAAATAAGCATTCTCAAGGAGGAGATTTTTCAAGATGAGATTACCCCACTCACCTTCACGCTTACAGGAACGGTTAGGTTGGTCAGTCGCCCTGATGCTGGTAGTTACACTGCTGCTGGCGGCTTGCGGCGATGCCACTAACACCGCCGCCCCCGCGACTACTGCGGCAGGAGCCGTCACCACTGCGGCGACTGGTACGACTGCCGCTGCCTCCGCGACTACTGCGCCGGGCGCGGCTACCACCGCCGCGGCGACCGGCACTACTGCGGCAGCTTTTAGCGGCACCTTCGACGGGACGATCAAGTTTGGCGCACCCCTTTCGCTCCAGGGTTCGCTGCTGGCCGAATCAAAGCAAACCCAGCAAGGCTACGACCTCTGGCGCGATGCGGTCAACGAAAAAGGCGGCATCGTGGTTGGCGGCAAGCACTACAAAATTGAAACCAAATACTACGATGACGAATCGAAACAGGACAAGAGTGCCCAGCAAGCCCAGAAGCTGATCAACGAAGACAAAGTTAACTTTTTGCTTGGCCCTTACGGTACTAGCAACACTGCCTCGGTCTCGAAGATCGCCGAGGAAAGCGAAATCCCGATGGTAGAAGGCAACGGTGCCGCCGAAAGCATCTTCAATCAAGGCCGCAAGTATACTTTTGGTGTTCTTTCGCCTGCGCCCAAATACCTGCAAGGTGTGATCGAACTGGCGTTGGCCCAGAACCCTAAACCGACCAAACTGGCTTTGCTTTTCGCTAACGACTCCTTCTCGAAGGAAGTCGCCGCCGCCACCAAAAAATTTGCCGAAAGCAAAGGAATGCAGGTGGTCTTGTACGAAGAGTACCCCGATAAAGAGACGAACCTGACCGCCCAGGTGACGAAGGCCAAGCAAGCCGCCCCCGATATGGTGATCAATAGCGGCCACCTGGCCGAAGCCACCGCGATTGTGCGGGCCGCCAAAGAATTGGGCCTGAACGCGCAAGCTTTTGGTTTTAGCGTCGGGCCGGGTCTGCCGGATTGGGGCAGTAGCCTCAAGAACGACGGCAACTTCGCCCTGTCCGGGTCGCAGTGGACGCAGGCCGTGACCTACAAGGGCGACGACGTATTTGGCACTTCCAAGAATTTCTACGATCAGTTCAAGGCCAAATACAACGTCGAGCCAGCTTATCAAGCGGCTTCGGGGGCAGCCTGTGGTATTGCCTTCCAGAAAGCTATCGAAAAAGCTGGAAGCCTCGATCCTAAGAAAGTTCGGGACGCCCTGGCAAGCCTGGACTCGATGGCTTTTTACGGTCAGCTAAAGTTCGACGAGCGCGGCGTGAATATTTTCAAGCCGATGGTGGTCGAGCAGTGGCAGGACGGCAAGCGCGTTACGGTCTGGCCGACCGAAGTAGCGGCGGGTGGCAAAGCCCAGTGGCCGACCCCGGAGTGGGGTAAACGGTAATCTTTTGTATAAGCCAGCCTGTCACGGCCTAAGTCGTGACAGGCTGGCTTATACCTTGTAGGGGGAGAAAATCGTGTCGCTACAAGTGCTGGTTAACGGTTTGTTGCTGGGCGGTTTGTTGGGCCTGGTCGGGCTGGGGTTTTCGCTGGTCTGGGGTATCCTGAATATTGTGAATCTGGCTCACGCGGCTTTTATTATGCTAGGAGCTTATTTTACTTATTACGCCTTCGAGAATTTACATCTCGATCCTTTTCTAAGCCTACCGATTGCTCTGGTGCTTTTTTTCGGCCTGGGTTACGCTGTCCAGAAGTTTTTGATCAACCGGATCATTCGGGCCTCCCTTCTGGTTACATTTTTGTTGACCTTTGGGCTAGAAATTCTGATCGTCAGCCTGGGCCGGGTGGTCTTTAGCGGCAATGCGGTGCGGGTAAACCCGGATTACGGCTCGGCCAGTTTCGACCTGGGCGACGCCCGGATCAACTATATGAAGCTGGCCGGGGTCGGGGTCGCTCTCCTGCTGACTTACCTGCTCTACCTGTTCATGGCAAAAACCAAAACCGGCAACGCGATCCGGGCCGTTTCGATGGACTTGAATGCGGCCCGCCTGATGGGGATTGATATTCCCCACATTTACTGCCTGACCTATGCCATCAGCACCGCCCTGGCCGCCTCTGCCGGGATGCTGCTATCGCTTTACCTGGGTACATTTACGCCCGATAGCTTCGGGATTTTCAATATCCGGGCTTTTGCCGTGGTGGTGCTGGGCGGTCTAGGCTCGATACCGGGCGCGATGATCGGTGGACTGGTTTTTGGCTTGCTCGACCAGTTCGCGCAAGGAGTTAACATTGGGAACATCAGCCTGGGCGGGTGGAAAGAAGCCCTGATCTTCATTGCCCTGGTGGTCGTGCTGATTGTTCGTCCGACCGGCCTGTTGGGTAAGGAGGGCTACCGCTAATGAGCATCAACCTCCTGGTAATGCTGGGGGCGATTGGACTGTCTATCCTGGCGACCCAGCGCGATAAACCGCAACTGCGCATGGTCGGGTTTGGGCTGCTGGTGCTGCTGCTGGTGGCTGCGCCCTTCTTGTCCAACAATAAAGCGGTGCTGACCGACATGTATATCCTGGGGATTGCCGGGGTGGGTTGGAACGTCATCGGCGGCTTTACCGGCTACGCTGCTTTCGGTCAGGTAGCCTTTTGGGGGTTGGGAGCTTACGCGCTGGCCGTTTTCGGCCTGGAAGCGACCCCGGCCCAGGCTACGCTTGGCTGGTCAATCCCGGTCGGCTTCTTAATGGCCGCTCTGATCCCGGCCCTGGTCGCCGCCCTGATCGGACTGCCGGTGTTACGCCTCAAAGGACATTATTTCGCCATCGCTACGCTTGGCGTCGGCATTGCCATCCGCGAGATTTTCCGCAATGTAGACTGCATCGGTGATCGGCTGGTCTGCCTGGGCGGTGCGACCGGGTTAGCCTTCCCGGTGGTCAAGAAGGCCGACCGCGACCTGAATTCGATGCTGCAATATTTCCTGACTCTGCTGGTCTTTGCCGCCTCGGTTGGCATAACCTTCTACCTGTCTCGCTCGAAATTCGGCTACGGCCTGTTCGCCATCCGCGAGAACGAGGACGCCGCCGCCGTGATGGGCATCAACACGACCTGGTTCAAAATTGGCGCTTTCAGTCTGGCTGCCGCCATGACCGGCCTGGCCGGAGCCTGGCGCGGTCTGGTCAACGGCCAGATCGAACCGGGCGAGTCCAGCATTTTCGACCCGAATATCAGCCTGTACGTGATCATCATTTGTCTGCTGGGTGGAGTCGGCACCGTCTGGGGGCCGTTCATCGGAGCCATCATTTACGCCGCCCTGCAAGAGTTTTTAACCTCGATGCAAAACGTAGCGGGGTTCGGCTGGCTGCTGGAATGGAAGAACGTTATTTTCGGGGCGATTGTAGTCTTGCTGGTGCTGTTCTTGCCCAAAGGTATTTTGCAACTTGTCCGCAACAAAGGCGGCTTCTCCTGGCGCATCTTTACCCGGAATATGCGGGAGAATAGCATCTAAACGTCCGCATTCCAGGCTTGCGTTCTTTCTAAATGCCGTGCTTTGGTCTGGGCTTAGAGCCGCAAGGCTGATTCTTAAAAGGGTTGTTATGGATGACAATGTGATTATGCTGGACGTGCAAGGCGCGACCAAACAGTATGGCGGCGTGACGGCGGTAAGCGATATTAGCTTTGTGGTGCGACCGGGCGAGATTTTGGGCCTGATCGGGCCGAACGGGGCCGGTAAAACTACCCTCGTCAATATGATCAGCGGGACGGCGGTGCCGACCTATGGAACAGTGAGCTTCAAGGGACAGCTTCTAAACGGCCAGAAGCCGCACGTGATCGGCAAGATGGGGATTGCTCGCACTTTTCAGGTGGTCAAGCCATTCCAAAACCTGAGCGTGCTTGAAAACGTGGCTGTCGGCGCAATGTACGGCAAGGGCGGTTCTAAACGCTCGTCGGCCCAGGCATTCAAGCGGGCCGAGGAAGTGCTGCAAATGGTGCATCTTGCGCCGCGCCGCAACGATCCGTCCGAGTCTCTGAGCATTGCCGGACGCAAACGGCTGGAACTGGCAAAGGCCCTGGCGATGGACCCTGAATTGCTGCTGCTGGACGAGGTGATGGCCGGATTACGCGGAGCCGAGGTGGACGAGGCGATGGATTTGATCCGCTCGATCCACGCGGGCGGCATTACGATAATGATTATCGAGCATGTGATGAAGGTGATTGTAGGGGTATGTCAGCGTGTGGTGGTGCTGGATTACGGCAAGAAAATTGCCGAAGGCACGCCCACCGAAGTAACCTCGAACCAGGCCGTCATCGAAGCTTATCTGGGCAAAAAATTCGCTAAAAGCCAGGCGAAAGAGTAAAGGTTGAGACTGGGGTTAGCAGGATCAAGGAGCTACCGAGTCCGGCTTCAACTCCTAACTCCACTTCAGGAGAATGACTTTGAGCGAGAGTAACGAGAGGCGGGCGGCAAGCAGCCCACCCGGAAGCGTGGCCGAGGTTGGGCCAGCGATGTTGCAAATTCAAGGCTTGAACGTGGCTTACGGTGACGTACAGGTGTTATGGGATGTCAGCCTGGACATCTTCGCCGGTGAGATTGTCGCTCTGGTCGGCTCGAACGGGGCGGGTAAATCAACTTTGCTGGCAACCATTAGCGGCCTCGTAACCCCCCGGTCGGGCAGTATCAAGTTTGAGGGTCGGGAACTGGCCGGAGCCAGCACCCGCGAAATTGTGGAGGCTGGAATTGCGCACGTCCCGGAAGGGCGGCGACTCTTCGGAGCTTTGAGTGTGCGCGAAAACTTATTGATGGGAGCTTTCCGCCGCAACGACCGAGCCGAAATCGAGGCTGACCTGGAAAATATCTTGCAACTTTTTCCCCGCGTCAAGCAACGCCTGAACCAGTTAGCTTCCAAACTTTCGGGCGGGGAACAGCAAATGGTAGCGATAGGCCGGGGGATGATGGCTCGGCCCAAACTTTTGATGATTGACGAGTTATCGCTGGGTCTGGCTCCGGTGATTGTCGAGAATTTGATCGAAATTATCGAGCAACTAAATCGCACTGGCACTACCATTTTAATCGTAGAGCAAGATGTGCAAACCGCTCTGGAACAGGCCGGGCGTGGTTATGTCCTCGAAACCGGCTATATCACTATTACAGATAGCGCTCAGGCTCTTTTACAAGACGAAAGAGTTAAAAAAGCCTACCTGGGTATATAATCCCTTTAATACTACTTTATTCATAGCCCGTTTGGACATCGAAAGATGGTATCAATGGGCTATTCTCTTGTGCCTGGCAAGCTATAGAATAAGCCTTAGTGCAGACTGCTTAACCGGGCCGAAGTAAGGCCGGTTTAATATTAATCTGTTAACTTTTGGGACACGTAATTAATCTTGGGGCACACGTTATGCTAAATAATAAGACAATATCAAAAAGGCTAAGCCGCAAGCTCAAGCATAGGTCTGGGACTAAACGAGGAAGCATGAAGACGAACGACGAACCAACAACTCACCTTACGCTGGCACAATCGCTGATAGAACAAGGACTGATTACTAACCCCCGCTTTATCGAAGCCGCTCGCCTGCAATCCAGCCTGTTGAGCGGTGGCTACTACCGTCTGCTCGGCTCGATTTTAGCCGAACTGCCCAAACCGCGTAGTTCTCTTAACGAGCAAATACTCTTTCCTTCTAACGATTAACTAACGACTGAAGGCTAAAAGAGTTTTAAATTAGAATAAATAGCTGGCCGCTCGACCCTCCGGCTAGTTTTAGCCTCGCTTTCTTGCAAGTGAGCAGGTTTCGCGCTGCTCACTGGTTTCTTTTTGAAGCAACTTTTGTAGCAACCAGGAACGGCCTGTGGTAGTATGGGAGGCACAAAAGCAAACTTTACCAGAAATGGAGAGGGTTTTATTGTGTACCGCCTCATCCGAAAGTTTTGGAGCCTGATTTTCCAATCGCTCTACTACCCCCTGGCTCCTTTGTACGACCGCATCAGCTACTATGGCTTTTTGGGACAATGGCCCAAGTGGCAACAGGCTGTCCTGCCGCGTATTCAAGGCAAGCGCGTTCTGGAAGTCGGGTGCGGCACTGGCACCCTTCTGGTGACACTGTTACAACGAGGCTACCGGGCCAGTGGGGTGGATGCGTCGCCCGCGATGCTGGGACAGGCCCGGCGTAAACTGGCAAAGGCCGGTTTCGAGGGCCGGGTGATACAAGCCCAGGCTCAACGGCTACCTTTCCCGGACGATAGCTTTGATACGGTTGTCAGCACTTTTCCGACGGACTATATTCTCAAGCTTGAGACTTTACAGGAAATTCAGCGTGTGCTGTACCCTGGCGGACGGTTGGTGGTGGTGGATACGGCTATCCTCAAGCCGTTCAACCGGCGCAGTCGCTTTTTGATCTGGCTGTATGGTCTGATCGGGGTGTGGGGCCGGGGCGAAAAAGGCTCTACTAAGGCGGCCAGCACTTTTCATCTGCCGATGGCCGAAGCGGGCCTGGTGCGCCGAGATGAGACTTTCGAGGACGAGCAAGGCGAGGCTCATATTATCATCGCTCTCAAAGTCTGGTAGCCCGGCATGGAGAACGAAAATCACCGGCCCGTCACGGTTATAATGACGGTTTTCAACGAAGCCGACAACATCGAAAGAGCCGTGCGGTCGCTGACGACCCAGAGCCGACCGCCGGAGGAAATCGTCATCGTGGACGGTGGCTCGACCGATGGCACTCTGGCAGTCCTGGAGTCTCTGGCGATGCACGAACCGCGCTTACGGCCCTTCAGTCGGCCCGGAGCCAACATTTCGCAAGGCCGTAACGCCGCTATCGCCGCCGCCCGGCACGAACTGATTGCCGCGACCGATGCCGGGGTACGCCTGCCGGTGGACTGGTTAGCCGCGCTGGTGGCTCCCTTTGAGGGAGATGGGATCGAGGTCGTAGCCGGGTTCTTCCGCTCCGACCCCGATCCGGCTTCGCCTTTTCAAATTGCGATGGGGGCTACCGTGTTACCCGCCCTCGACGACATCCGGCCCGAAAAATTTCTGCCGTCCAGTCGCTCGGTTGCCTTCACCAGAACGGCCTGGCACGCGGCGGGGGGCTACCCCGAATGGCTGGATTACTGCGAAGACTTGATCTTCGACCTGAACCTGAAAGCTAAAGGCTACCGCTTCTTCTGGCAGCCCCAGGCCCTGGCCCTGTTCGCGCCGCGCCGGTCGCTGGGAGCTTTCTGGACGCAATATTACCGCTACGCACGGGGTGATGGCAAAGCCGGTCTGTTTCTTAAACGGCACCTCCTGCGCTATGCTATCTACGGGTTGTTTGCTCCGGCAGGGGTCGGGCTGGCTCTGCGCTATCCGCTTGGCTGGTTAGGGCTGGCCGGGTCGGGACTGGGTTACACCTGGAAAGCTTACCGCCGCCTCCTGTTTTATTACCCGGAGTGGCGCGGCCTCCCGTTAGGCGGCAAACTGGCGGCTTTGGCATGGGTTCCGCTTATTCGAGGGGTCGGGGATGGAGCTAAAATGGTCGGCTACCCCGTCGGGCGACGCTGGCGACGGCGGCAACCTTACGACTCAAGGGTAATGGCATCGAAAGCGTAAGGTAGCAATTCGGCGACGGTCGCGGTGAAGAAAATCCGTTCACAATTGGCAACCGTCACAGGCATGTGCGGGCCGAATTCGCTGAGGAACTGGCGGCAGGCTCCGCAAGGTGCGGTAGCACGGGCGGTATCGGCAACGACGGCCATTTCAGCCCAATCTAATTCGCCCGCTGCCACTGCCGCCACTGCCGCGCTGCGTTCGGCACAGATCGAAAGGCTATAGGAAGCGTTTTCGACGTTCCCGCCGCGAAAAACCCGCCCGCTTTTCGTCCGCAAAGCCGCCCCAACTTTGAAGCCGGAATAGGGAGCATAAGCCCGCTCACGAGCGGCGCGAGCCTCGTCTACTAAATCCAAATTAACATCTTCACTCAATTTTAAAGTTCTCCGTAGATAAGAAGTGCTGAGTAGAAATTCTACTCAGCACTCGTTTCAGCTTTTATCAGAGGCAGATCAGGCGAAACGGGCGAAAAGCACTCCTAGCCAGAAAAGGCCAAATACCGGCACCGAAATAATAGCCTGCCCTAAAATGTCCGGGCTGGGAGTGATAAATGCCGCCGCGACGAGGGAAAAAACTAAAGCCCATTTCCACCAGCTTGCCAGCTTTTTCCAGGTTACAATCCGAATTTTCGCCAGCAAGAACAGGAAAATCGGCAACTCGAAGACCAGACCGCTCCAGAACATAATGCGGGTCATCTGGCCGATGTATTTCTTTATTTCGATCTGAGGTACAAATTGGTCGGCTCCGAAATTAAGCAGGAACTTTACCGCCGCCGGTAAGACTAAATAGTAAGCGAAAGCAATCCCAACCAGAAAGAAAATCGCTACAAGCGGGATAAAAAAGATTAAGCTACGCCGGATAGATTTTAAGACTTTTACTTCTTCCTCGTAACCCGCTTCACCGGGCCGTCTTTCCGGTTCGAGGGCCGGAGCCATGAAAGCCAGGACGTGATAGACCAGCATCGGACTAGCCAGGAGTAGGCCCGCATACAGGGCTACCTCGAAATAAACCCCAAAACCAGCCACCACGTCGGTATTGATAAATTTAGCGTCTATGCCCTTCGCCCGCAAAGCGTTCATCGGGTCGGCGGCTAGAGCGCGAAAAGCTGCAATGAGGTCTTCGTGAAAGAACCAGGAAACGGTGGTGCAGACGACAATTGCCGCCGCCGACCAGACCAACCGGCTCCGCAATTCGTTTAGATGCTCGAAGAAGGTCATCTGCGAGGCAGCCAGTTTTTCTTTTTTGGGCTTTTTAGGTTTCTCGGAGCGCAGACGGCGCACCTTAACCACCTGCGTCGTTTCGACTTCTTCGTTAGAAATTGCCATGTTTAACCACCTTGCCCGTTATGAGCGCGTTCTAACAGGTTTTGTTCCAATCGGTCGAGGCGGGTCAAGAATTGTTCTTCCAGGGCCGCCATCCGCTCGTTGAGTTCGTGGCGTTGGTCGCGCAGACGTTCTTCCAGCACACTCAACTGCACTCGCAGTTCGCTTTCGTCGTTCACCGCCAGGGCAGAGGCGGTCGCGCCGTTGAGATGTTCGAGGCCAGCCAAACCGTCAGGAGAGCCGAGCGGCGACGAACCGTTACCGTTATAAACCGGCGGCATAGCTTCGGCTGTGGCGAGGTCGGAAGTGAAAGCCGGTTCAAGCAGGGTGGCATCTTCCACCACTGCCACATTGGGGTCTAAGGCATCAACTTCTGGCTGGCCCGTGTCAAAATTGCTGGTAGAAGTTATAAGTTCGGTCGAAGTAGCCGGTTCGCCCTCGACTACTTCTTGAATAATCGTCTCGCGCCGCACGGTTTCTTCAATGCGGACGGTGCCGTTTTCATCCGAGCTACCGGGCGGTAATTCCTGAACCTGATAGCTGTACTGTTCGCGCTGCTGCCCCAATAAATTACCGGCTTCGTCGCGCAGGTCAATTTCCTTCTGCACGTCTTTAAATCCGGCAGTCAGGTCTTGACCGGCGGCAACCAGGCTTGAGCGCACGTCCTTAAAGTCCTTTAGCAGGTCTTCGCTACTGCCGCTCAAATCTTTGGTTAAACTTTGTATTTCGCCTCTGGCTTCCTGGGTAAGCTTTCGCAGGTCGTTGACGTAACGCCCGGCTTGTCGAGCGATACCGGGCAAACGTTCCGGCCCGAACACGATCAGCGCGACGAGTGCGATCAAGAGTATTTGAGGTAAGCCAATTCCAAATAAACCAAAATCCATGATTGCCTGTAAGGAGCGGGGATCGGCCCGCGCTCGAATCTACCTGAACAATAAAGACGCCTATAATATTACGGCTTTTTCGCACACCTGGATGCACCCGGCCCGGCCCTGTTACAACGGACGGCTAAGGCACACTCCTACCTTCTTAGAATATACCTTTTCGGCCCTGGACGCAAGCACTTTGACAGGCCCGACCAGGAGTTAAATTCACTCCTAATCCAGCTATTACTATTAATTAGAGCCTGGGTAAGCAGCCGTCAGAGTTTGAAGGGAAAGGTTTACAGCTAAAGATAGCTCTTACTGCAACCGATTTATTACCGGCCAGAAATCGCGGCCTTCCTGACCGAGCCGCCAGGCAGCAAAGCCGCCCAGATTATTCCGGCGCACTATATCGAGTTTCACTCCCAGCGAACGGGGCGTCTCGAACCAGGCCCGGCGGCGGTCGCCGTCCAGGACGTAATCGGCGAAAGCTTCCTGCGCTACCTCGTCATAGCCAATCGTGCCGTTGTTGCGTCGAACAAGCTCAAGTAAGGTGTCGTAGCCGTGCGACTGAGTGTTCCCGCTTCGGCTGAGGTTCCAGTCGTGGCCGTAAAAGGGGACGCCCAGCAATACCTTACCCGGCCCGAACTGCGAACTGGCGTAAGCCGCCACCGAATTTACCCAGGCTGCCGGAGCAACCGGCCCATCCTGTCCGCCCGGATACGAATAATCGTAGGTCATCGTCACCACATAATCCAGCGAAGGAGCCAGAGCCGCGTAATCGTAAGAACCGCCCCAACCGCTCGTCACGTCGCGGTAGCGGGCAACCACGGCCATTGTCACCAGCTTTCCTTTCGGGTGCAACCGGGCATACAGAGCTTCCATAAAGCGGGTGAGATAAGGACGATCCGAAGCCAGGACATCCTCAAAATCAATGTGATAACCGTCGTAGCCATAGGTCGTCACCTGCGCGTCAATCGCATCCAGAATTTGCCGCACCTTGTTTGGGTCTATCAGCAGATTATGTAAAGCATCTTTAGCGGCACTGGACTGGTCGTTTTGCAGCATGGGCAACACTTTCACCCCTCGGCTGCGGGCCAGAGCCGTCACTTCGGTCTGGTCGCTGCCACCGATAGTACCGTCGGCTTTAAGCACAAAATAAAAGGGCGAAACCATGTTCAGGCTATCAACATTGGCCCGGAACGATTCGAGTGAAGTTGAAGTGCGGACATAGTAAGCCCACCGCACCGGCCCTCGTTTGACCGCCGGTGCCGCCGCTTCCGCGTCCGCGCCCTGGTGCGGCCCGCCCAGGCTCAGGCTCAGACCCAGCGTAAGTAGCACCAGCAGGCTGAGTAGCGAGGCCCAACGCCGCCCGGATTTTGACATAAAATCTTGTCCCTCAGTATCACGAAAAGAACCGGAGAATTCGAGTATTGCACTTAACATAATAGCACAAGAACGCCCTGTTTCAACCCTCGATTGTAAAATTCCTCATCAAAAGGCAGTGATCAGCCTAACAGTGGTTCTTAGCCAGTGTCGGCTAAAATAGCAGGGTCAATAAAAAGCATGTAAGAAGGAGAGAAAAGAAAATGTATCCAAACGCCAATCCTGAGCAACAAAACGGAGCCGACGGTCGCCAGGGTGGTTATTATCCGCCGACGACCCCGCAGCCTGACAATAATTACGGGCCAACCAATGCTTACACCACGCCATCAAACCCGCCAGGTCAGCCGCCCTATAATTATTACAACCCTGGCCCGGCGACTCAATATCCCCCAACCACTCCGCAGGGTTATGGGCCGTATGGATACAATGGAACCGGGCCGAACGGCTATAATCCGCCGCCGCCTGCGCCTAAAAATAATACTGGTTTGATCCTGGGAATTGTGGGCGGCGTGGCCGTAGTCGCGATAGTCGTGGTTGCTCTCCTGGTGCTGGTAATAAAGCCGGACGGAAGCAATTCGAGCAATTCGACCCAGGTAGCCGCTAATCCCACCGCCGCGTCAGCTACTACGACCGCCGCACCGGGTACGACTGCTGCGACGGGTACGACCTCCGCACCTGTCACGACTGCCGCACCCGTCGCAACTACCGCACCCGTCGCAACTCAACCGCCGACGACGGTAGCCGAGCCGACCCAAACTACGGAACCTGCCGCTACGGCTACCCCCAAACCGGCTACTACGCGGGCGGCGACGCCCAAACCGGCTACACCGGGAACTTCTACCAACATTTCCAGCCTGTCAGTTCCAACCTACGCCGGGATGAAGAAAGTAACCGTGCCGGAAAGCCTCCAGGCTGAACTGGCACCCAGCCTTTCAAGCACGCCGAACGCTAAAGTCGAGGCTTACGTGAGTAAAGACAACCTGGAAAAGCTCAAGACTTTCTACATTGCCGAATTTCCGAAAGCTGGCTGGAAAGATGTTACTACCGACTCGGCTGCCGGAGCAGGTAACTCGGAGACTGTTGAGCAACTGGAAGCGGCGGGCCTTTTCCTCAAAGCCTTCCAGAAGGATGCAGACTATGTAGCGGTGCTGGGCGTTCCGGCAGAAGTTGCTCCTTCGCTTGGAATTCTCGATGCCCCGGCGGGTGGTACGGTCATAATCTTTATCGGCGGCGGAGATAACTAAACCTGTGCCAAAACCGCCCGGCCTTCACCCATCGGATGCAGGCCGGGCGGTTGTGGCATGTGTAGAGGCTCGATTTAAGCCAGTCTATTTTAGGTTAGTTGATGGATTAACTCGTACACGCTGAGATTGACGGCACTGGTGCGCTTCACCACCTGTTCGAGTGGCACGCGGGTAAACTGGCCGTTTAGCTGACCGACCATTACTCCGCTAACGCCTTCCAGCACACACTGGATCGCTTGCCCGGCCAGGTAAGAAGCCAGGATGCGGTCGTAAGCACTGGGCGAACCGCCTCTTTGCAAATGTCCAAGTATAGTGATTCGTGTTTCGTAGTGGTTAATCTGGCAGAGATGCGCGTAAATTTGCTGCGTGCTAAGGCTGGCTCCTTCGGCCACAATTACGATAAAGTGGTTCTTGCCGCGCTCGAAAGCGTGCGCCATCTTGGATTCTATTTCGTCCAGCGACGTTTCTACTTCGGGAATAACGGCAACCTCTGCGCCACTGGCAAGGGCACTCATCAAAGCCAGATAGCCCGAATGACGACCCATCACCTCCACCACGAAAGCTCTTTGATGTGAAGCGGCAGTATCTTTGATCTTGTCCACAGCTTCAACGATGGTATTAAGGCAAGTATCCACCCCGATAGCCATGCTGGTGCCGTACAAATCGTTATCTATCGAGGCCGGAATACCCACTACCGGCATACCAAGCCTTTCAAGCTCCAAACCTCCGGCCAGCGAACCGTTGCCGCCAATAATAATCAGGCTTTCGACCTCGGTCTGGCGCAAGTGAGCCAGGGCGGTCGCCTGGCCTTCGGGTGTTTTGAACCGCTCGGACCGAGCGGTTCCCAGCACCGTCCCGCCGCGCTGCATAATATTCGCTACATCGTGAGAATTGAGGAGTCTAAAATTATTTTCGAGCATCCCGGCAAATCCTCGTTCGATAGCAACGACTTCGATCTGGTATTGCGAAGCGGCCCGCACGGTCGAGCGCACGGCAGTATTCATACCCGGCGAATCGCCGCCACTGGTCATAATTCCGATGCGGCGAGGTAAAGACTTCTCAGGAAGAGGAGGCATAGCGTGTCCTTTCAAACCGGCAGAGCCAGGGTCAACTTACAATTACATGGCGGGCCATACGCCAGGCAGGACGAGCGGGGTTATCCCTACGATTACCTGGGCTGGAGCGAAAATCCTAAAATGAAAATAGACCTTCGACGCTGAAGGTACTGAAAGAAAAAGCGGGCGGCTTCGCCAGCAAGGTAAGGTAAATTCGATTCAAGAATATCAGGCGCTGGTAAGCTGTTAGCAGTATGGCGTATATTCAAGTGCCGGTATGATAGCCGGGTTGGGGCGGACTGTCAAGCCAATCCTGTGTCTTTGCCCGACCTGGCTCGCTGAAGGCTCAACAAATATTAAAAAAAGGTTAAAAATAGGATAAAAGTAATGTTCTGGTCAGGGCGTATTTGTGGTAAATTAAGGCTCTTATAAACGGGAGCTACAGGGCTTTGTCGGGTAGAAGAAGTTCTTCATTTGTAGTCTTGACGGAACAGATTTCGCCGGATAAGATTAGCACTAAGACCTGAACTTATTTTAATTCGTTACTGTAAATTACCAATTTTAAGTTGCATATAGTGTAGTAGTAAATACGAACAAGGATAAGCGCGGCCATGACAGTGCTGGCTTTGATCGGCGGGCAATGGGGCGAAGAAGGTAAAGGCAAGCTCACCGAACTCCTGGGCGAACAGGCCAAAGTTGTCGTGCGCTACAGTGGCGGCGGCAACCGGCAACAGCCAGTCCACAATAGCCTGGGCAGCTTCAACTTACAGTATATTCCCCGCAGTATCTTTAACGCTAAAACTATTTCGATCCTGGGAGCCGGAATGGTTCTCAATCCCAAGAAACTGGTCGAAGAAATGGCCGCTCTGCGGAGTTGTGGCCTCGATATGCGCCGCTTCTACATCAGCGAACAGGCCCACGTTATCATGCCCTATCATTTGCTGCTGGAAGAGGCGGAACGTAAAGCCTACGCCACCCCGCTTGTAGATGCGCCCGGTAGCGGGCTTGGCCCGGCCTACGCCGACAAAATCGGACGGATCGGCATCCGCATCAGCGACCTGTTGCAAGAGGAGCAATTTCTCTCGCGCCTGTCGAAAACTCTTGCTACCAAGAACGAAATTTTGACCAAAGTTTTCGGGCTGTCTCCGCTTACCCTTCAAAAGGTCTACCACGAATACCTGGGTTATGGCCGCGAACTACGCGAACACATCTTCGATACCCGCCTGATCCTGCAACGTGCGCTCGAAAGCGGCCACCGAATTCTCTTAGAAACCGACCAGGGTTCGATGCTGGATATTGATTTTGGAGCCTACCCCTACGTCTCGAACGCGGCCCCAACCGTCGGAGCCGCCAGCAGCAGTTCGGGCTTGCCGCCTACGGCTATTAGCGGCGCGGTTGGCGTATTCGGAGCTTATATTTCGCGCAACCAGGGCGGCCCCTTCCCGACCGAAATGCCACCTGAAGAAGCCGCGCCTCTTTTGCGCTTTCGCCAACTGGAAAAGACCGCCCCGCCTACCGCATCCGGCAACGGCCATATTCTGCTAAGTTCCGCGACCGAGCCTCCGCATCGTTTTGGCTGGTTCGATAGCGTGAGTGCGCGTTTCGTGGCCCAGCTTAACGGCCTGACTTCGGTGGCTCTGACCCACCTGGACGGCCTGGACGAGTTCAAGACCGTCAAGATTTGCACCGAATATCTTGTTCACGATGCCGGAATAACCCGCTATCCGGCAGACCTGGCGACGCTACGGGCGGTACGCCCGGTTTATCAGGAGTTACCCGGTTGGCAAACCCCTACCGCGCATATTTCAGCCTACAAAGATTTGCCTTCGGCCTGCCAGAACTTTATCCAGCGGTTGCAAGCCCTGATGGGTGTGCGCATAGACTTGATTTCGACCGGCCCGGCCCGCGCCGATACGATCCAGTTGCGCGACCCCTTCATGATCGCTCCGACAAGGCCATCTTCGATTGTACCCTAAATTCTAAAAATGCTATAATACGAGTCTGTTAAAAATTTAGGCTTTAGCTCAAAGATTGGAAATAATATGCCGGTTTATGCTTATAAATGCGCCGAGTGTGGTTCCAGCTACGAACGGTTGCGCGGAATCAAGGCCGAGGATAAAGAAGTCGAATGCCCCGAATGCGGCCAGAGCGGGCGGGCCAAACGGCTTTTGAGCAGCTTTGCCGCCTTTAGCAAAAGCGACGGCGTGACGCGCCCGGCCAGCACCTCGGCGGCAGGCGGCGGAAACAGCAACGGAGCGTGCGGCGTTAGCTGTGGTTGCCACAGTCATTTCTAGGCCCAGGCTATAAATGGACAATCCGCTATTTTACCTGCTGCTAGGATTTTTGGTGGCCTGGGCCGGTTCCTACTTCTACAGTTTGCAGCACAACCAGCGCAAGTTACGGCTGCTGGCTCTGTGGTTGCGCGACTCTTTGCATATCCTCGGCGCGAAGCCCAGCAGCACCCGCCACGGCCCCGACCGGCTCGATATTATCGTGAGCGACGGGCGCGGCAACATCCGCGAGGCGGCCATGGTGATGGGAATGCAGTCCCGCCAGCTTTTCCGGGCCTTGATTTCACTTGTGCGGGGTGGCCGCGACTCTTTGAGTGTGCTGGTTAGTTTGCAAGGAACGCCAACCGGGGGAAGCGAATTTGAGATTTTTGAAGCTTCCGGCCCTCTGCCTAAAACGGTCATCGCTGCCGCCGGGACGGTCGGGGAGTGGGAGGTCGAAACTTACGCCAGCAATCCGGCCTACAAAATCGCTTTCCGCACAGACTCGGCCCGTGATGCCGCGATCCGCGCCCTGACTCTTCTGCTGGACGACCGCTTCTCGGTGCGGCGGCTTTCGCTCCGGGCAACCGCGCCGCACATTTTCTTGATTCTCAATCTGGTTTCGCTTCCCCAGGTCGAGTCCGCCTCGCTCCTGCGCCTCGTGCGCAGTCTGGCCGACGAAGCCGTAGGGCCGGTCAAACCCGATAGCGGCAAACGCAGTCGCCCGGCTAAATCGTCTGCGCCGTCCCGCCGCCCGATTGCCTCGAATCCCTCGGTGCTGCCCGGCGATAATCGCCCACCCGCGCCCGGCCTCGACCCTGGCCTCACCCACAACCAGCCACGCTCGACCAACGGTCACAAGCCTCATGACGAGTAATTCCACGGGCCGGGCGATTTCGTTAGCAAATCAAAGCTAAACCGGGAAAAATATTTTCGTTACAATTATTTTTCATGAGTTTAAGTTAAGATAATAGGCAAAGGAGCTAAAGCCATGAGTTCATTGCAGAACTTTACGGTAGCCCTCGCTGACCTCAAACGGGTCGGCCAGGGTTTGCGGCGACCCGAAAGCGTGTTGGCCGATAAAGACGGTTCTCTGTGGATTTCGGACAGCGAAGGCGGTGTGGTCTGCCTCAAACCGGACGGCAGCCAGACGCACCTGCCCGGTCTGCCCGGCGAGTCCAACGGCCTGGCAATGGACAGCCAGGGAAATTTTTATATAGCTAACATCGGCGGCGGCAATCTCTACAAGCTTTACCGGGATGGCCGTACCGAAGTAATCCTGAGCGAAATTGACGGTCAGCCGCTCGGCTCGGTCAACTTCGTGTTCATAGATAGCCAGGATCGGCTGTGGGTGTCGGTGCTGACCCGCTCTTTGCCCTGGTTCCCGGCGATCAATACCGGCGTGAAAGATGGCTACATCATTCTGATCGATCAAAAAGGCCCGCGCATCGTCGCCGACGGCATTTACTTTGCCAACGAAGTGCGGATGGATGCCGAGGAAAAATACCTGTACGCGGCGGAAACTCTGGGGCGGCATATGCTCCGCTTTGCGGTGGGAGCCGATGGCAGCCTGGGCCAGGCGGAAGTCTTTGGCCCTGCCGACCTGGGCGAAGGGGCGGCTATTGACGGCTTTACCTTCGATGCCGAAGGCAATCTGTGGGTGACGACGGTCTTGCGGAACGGCCTTGTGGTTATTTCGGCAGACGGCAGCCAGGCTCATACCATCTTTGAAGACCCCAACGAGGCGGCCCTCACCCACGCTTTCGAGAAAATCTCTCAAAGCAGTCTCAGCCCGGAAGAAATGTTCGCCTGTGTCGGGCCGCAGGTGCAATTTCCAACCAGTGTGGTTTTTGCTGGCCCCGACCTCAAAACGGTTTACATGGGGTCGCTGGCAATGCCGCACCTGCTCAGTTTCGAGTCGCCCGTGGCCGGATTACCGATGCGTCACTGGCGTTAGGTCTAAATAAAGGTTAGAGTATTTTTCAAATACTACCTTGATGGTAACACTCCTTTCGATTCTATTGCTTTTGTACTTCCCGGTTCTATCGAGCAGCAGCTTACTGTCCTGGACTACCTTGAGCTTAAGAACGTGCCAAAGTGGGAAAGCTACAAAAGCTTTGATTTCTACTTTATAGCAGGGCTAGGCTGTACAAGAAGGTAAATAAAAGAGGAGCAAGTCAAAAAGCTTGCTCCTCTTTTATTTGCTTAAAATCCTAGAGCTTAAAGCCTGTGATGGCTACAACTGAAGGACGGGGTACTTCGCTACCGCCGCCGGGCCAATGGCTGGTAAGCTTGTCCATCGAAGGTGAGTCTTCGCCGGGGTGTTGTACCGACAGGAACAGGGTGCTAAAGTCCGGCGTAAAAGCCGGGCCGGTCAGCTCACTTTCGGCGGGGCCACTCCCGAAGCGGTAAGCTACCCCCGCCTGAGGGCCGGAAGTGGGAATAACGTAGATGCCGTTGTTACCGGCGAACTTGTAAATACCCTTGCCCGCCCGGTTGCTGCTGACATCGCAGAAAACCCACAGGTTGTTGTTCTTGTCGAAAATCAGGTTGTCCGGCGAGGAAAAGCCGCTATCCTTCTGTCCGCCGCCGGTAGCGTAAACCTCCCAATCAAAGCTGAGGCTCTCAGCGTCGCTGCCTGTCTCGACCAACCGGGTGATATGGCCGTGGAAGTTGCTGTGAGCGGCGTTATTGGTAAAGGCGATGAATACACTCTTGTCCGCCGGGTTGACGTCAATATCCTCCGGGCGGTCGGTGGGAGTGGCTCCGACCAGTTTAGCCGCCTCACCCGCATTGACAAGTACGGCAGCCTGGGTTTTGTACTTTTCCTGCAACTTGGACTGGCTGGCAATATCAAGGCTAATCCATTTACCGTTAGCGAAATCGGCGGCGTAAAGCGTCCCTTCTGATAAAAGCTTGAGGTTAGCTTCACGGTTGCCCGGATTGTAAGTGCCTTTGCTGATAAACTTGAATACGCACTCGTCGGCCTTATCGTAGCCCATGTAAACCACGGCTTTGCCACTGCTGCTGAGAGTAACCGTCGCGTTTTCGTGGCGGAAACGGCCCAGCGCAGTATGCTTGACCGGCTTGCGGCTTTTATCGAACGGATCAATCTCGACGATCCAGCCGTAGTGCTGCTCGGTGAAGAAGCGATTGTCGCCGGAGGTTTTACCCCAGCCGTAGCCACCTTTAGAGGCGTCCGGGCCGTAATCCTGAAAATTCTCCTCGGCAGAAAGGGCCGTTCCCCAGGGAGTGTAACCTCCGGCACAGTTTGCCAGCGTACCCTGTACCTCGGTGGCCCCAAATACGTCCGGCGAACCTGCCGCCGGGCCATCCAGGTCAATCAGCGTCCAGGCTGTCACGCGGCGGTTGTAGGTCGGATCGTCTACAAATTCCCAGCTACCACCGGCGGATTTGCGTACCCGCATAACTGTGCCGCCGACGGCGGCTTTTTCCTCGATAAGCTGGGCAAAAGTCGGGTTGACATCCCCCGCCCGACCACTTACAAACATCGGGCTGACGTATTCGTGGTTTACCCACAACAGGCCATCGGTCGAACTTTTGCCGCCACTGAGGAGGTCAATAGGGAAGTAGGCAATGTAATCGTTGTTAAAGCCGAACTTCTCGCCGCCGACAACGTAGTCGCCCCAACTGCGGATGACGTTGTATCCGTAACCCGACGGCAGCACCAGTTCGTCCGCCAGTGTTGGAGCTATGGGGCTAAACTTGAGAATGGCTTCCGCCTGGGTCTGAGCTTCTACCGGCTCCGCTGCTTTTGTCGTGGCTGCGGCCAGCCCAGGCGCAACTACCGCGCCGGCCCCGGCAAAAGCAGTCAACTTCAAAATACCACGGCGCGAAACTTTCTGCGCCACCATTTCGCCCAGGTGCGGGGTTACGCCCTGAGGCACTTTGTTCAACTCCTTCATAATGCAACTATTTCCTTTCGTTCGTCTATTGTGCCGCTATTTCGCGCACAAAAATTACCCGGCTAAATTACTCCTGCTTTTAGCCGAATATGCCGATAAATCGAAACCTTATTAAAGCCACCCTTTGGTATAATCCAGTAAGGGAGTGCATATATACAATTTTCAATTGTGGTTACTGGTAACGCCTAAACTATGGTTGTTGCCGATAATCAACCATCATATGTTTACCCTAGCGAAGTTAATAAGCTGATAATAAATGGTTAAGCTGGTGTTAATAAGTTGTTAAGCGATCCTGGCGTGAAAAGATTTTTGGCGAAGTCTGGCCTATAAGTAAGCTCAAATCAATATTGAGAAGGGCATTGATTATTGCGAAAGTCGCACCAGGCTTGGAAACCCGGCAAAGCTGGCCCGCAAGACTAACTTGCCGTCCTGGTTGGTCGAAAGAGCCGAGCAACGCACCTGCCGCCGGGCTTTGTCCTTCTCCTCGACTTTCACCACGCAGCTAATCGTATCTCCAACATAGACCGGGACAAGGAACTCGAATTGCATCTCGGTTGCCAGAAAACCAACCAGTCCACCGATATGAGTAATCATGCTGGCGGTCAGGAGGCCGGGGATATTGCGCCGCCCGAACCAGTTCTGCCCGGCAAAAGTGTCGTCAATGTGGTAAGGATTATAGTCGCCAGTCACGCCAATAAAAAGAGCTACATCGCCCTCAGTAAAAGTGCGGCGGAAAGTAAAGGTCTTGCCGACCTCGAATTGAGCCAGAGCTTCCTGCAACATCCTCTTAAATTCTGGTGAAGCCTCTGGCATGGCTCGGTCTCCTTATTTTACAAAACTCATTCAGCCATCAAAGTTTGAACTTGAGCGGCGGTTCTTACCCTGCTCAAGATCAGGTTCAGGTTCAGGTTCAGGGTTTGGCGCAGGTGGGGCCGATTCGACCGGCAGTTCGACCGGGCGGAAAGCCTGGCGGTAGTCGGTCAGTCGGTCGGGACGCTGGCGCACGCTGTAGAACAGGGCCGCACCCGCCAGCAGAAGGCCCAGAGCCGAAATCTGAACGACAATCGAAGGGACACCCAACCCACGAGCAACTTCACTATTTAGAAAAGTCAGTACGACGCCCGCCAGCAACAGCAGATAGGAGAGCGAGCGACGCCAGCCTCCGGCCCTCCGCTCTGGCGGTGGAGCTTGCTCGGTCGGTTTATCTTCGCTCATCTTACGCTTTGGTTTCGCCCGTAGCGATAATTACTCCGGCGGCGTCCTGGTAGATGCGGGCCACGGCGGTATAATCCTCGCGGTTGTAGCCCATTCCCTTGATCGTGGCGTAAAGCTGGTGAGCCAGAGCGGTACTCATCATCGGCACGCCCAACTCGCGGGCCGCACCCAGGGCGGCGGTAAGGTCTTTGTGCATCAACTCCGAGGCAAAGCCGGTGCTGAAATCGTTTTTGAGCAGGTTCTGAGGAATCCATTTGTCCATCAGGTAGCTGCCACTGGTCGCCGAAAGCAGCACTTCGCGCAAAGTCTCGGCCTTTGCCCCGGCCTTGACCCCAAAAGTAAACGCTTCGACGATCCCGATTGCGCTGACGCCGATAATAATGTTGTTGACCAGTTTAACTACCTCACCCAGACCGTTCGCACCGACCAGCACCGGGCTACCCATCGCCGATAGCACCGGCTTACCCCGCTCGAAAGTCGCTTCGTCGCCCCCGACCATAATAGTCAGGGTGCCACTCTGCGCCCGCCAGGGGCCACCCGAAACCGGCGCGTCCAGCATCGCCACCCCGCGCTCGGCCAAACGGCGGGCGATGTCCTGGCTGGCAACCGGCGAAATCGTACTCATGTCAATCAACATCAGCCCTTCGTGCGCTCCTTCGGCCAGGCCCCCCGCTCCAAAGCACACTTCCTCGACCTGGGGTACATCCGGCACCATCGTCACCACTACTTCGACCGCCTCGGCCATCTCGCGCCACGAGCCGACTTCACGCGCACCCAGGCCCACCAATTCTTCGACCGGGCCACGGTTGCGGTGGGCAACTACATAAGTCTCGAACCCGGCTTTGAGCAGATTTTCAGCCATCGGGCGACCCATCGCTCCGGCCCCGATCAAACCGACTCGCTTAACACTTTCGCTCATTTTGTTTTCTCCTTGCCCAATTCTTCTGAATAATAGAATAAAAGTTCAAGCCGTGGACTGGCGTTCTAATCGGCTACCTCTAACTCTCGACCCCGCCCCACTAAGGCTGTCCGTCGCTCGGCTACGCGGGCCGGAGCATACTCGCCCTGGTATTCGGACGGCAACAGCGCGGCCACCTTGCTCATCATCAGGTCGGTCAACTCGTCCATCGTCAGCTTCCGCCCGTTGGCGTCGGTGCGGGGCAGACGGTAAGGTTCGCCCACTCGGATGGTAATGTGGGGCTTGAGCGGTTTGCCATCCGGCCCAAAATCCGGGTTGCGTTTGAATTTCTCGGTGCCGGTGAAAGCAACCGGCACGATCAAAGCGTTAGCGCGAACAGCAATCAGAGCCGCGCCACTGTGCGCCGGTTGCATCTTAAAATCTTTAGAGCGAGTGCCTTCGGGAAAGATGATCATGCGCTGGCCGCGCTTGAGCAGGTCAATCGAGTATTGGAGCGATTGCCGGTCGTAGCGGCTGCGGCTAACCGGGAAGGCTCCCATCAACCGCACGAAGCCGCCCATAAAAGGCATCTCGAAATACTCCCGTTTGGTCATAAAAAAACTGGGGCCAGGCAGGAGCAGATAGACAAAAATGATGTCCCACTGGCTCATGTGATTAGCCGTGATCAAAAAGCCACCCCGCCGTGGTATTCGGTCGCCACCCTCGATTGTCACCCGGTGCCGACCCAGCCAGAGATTGATGCCCCGGTTGACGAACCAGGCCAGATCGTAGAGCCAGTGAAAGCACAACCACCAGACGGCGTGAGTGAAGGCTGCCCAAAGCTTCCTCAATAGCACTAATACCCTTTCCTGATCAACCGCCTTTGAACGGCCCCACAATGTCTTTTGTAATCCAACCTCCGTAGAAGTCGCCCGGTTGAGCCTGCACCTGTTCGCCGTCCACCAGAGCAGCCTCCATCCGGCCCGGATAGAAAGCCACGTAATTTTTGATCGCGGCGTAGTCCTCGGTTGGGTGCGGGTAGTACCAGGCGGCGTTAGGGCTGGATTTATCGCCCACCGCGATAGTGTAGTAAGAAGCCTGACCTTTCCATTCGCAAAAAGTCTGGCGGAAGGTCGGCTGAAAATACTCCAGCTTGATGTCTTCGGGTGGAATGTAATAGGCGGGCGGATGGCTGGTTTCCAGGATACGCTTGGTACGGGTAGAATCGGCAATTACCACCCCGTTAAAAATAACTTGAATATGCCGGGACGAATCTTCCAGGCGAGGGGGCCGGGGATAGTCCCACACCGACTCCTGACCTGGCCCTGGCTCGGTCTTTTTTTGCCAGAACATATTGCCAGTACCAACCTTTCTATGCTCATGCTCATGCTCATGCGAAATAAATTACTTGTAGCTCTTGATAAAGCCATTATAACACTCTGGCCCGGCCTCCTTCTAGCCAAACCGCTTTAAGCTGCTCCGGCCCAAAAAAGCCAGGCGCGGGCCTGGCTTAGAATTTCATTTATTCGAGAGAAAGGAAAGTGGAAAATTAAAGCAAAAGCAAGCCGAAAAGATCAGGCTTTTGCTACGTTCAAATCTTCGGTGGATTTGTCGGTCAATGCGCTGATTTCAGCCTGATCCTGGGCGGTAGTGGGTCGCTTGAATTCGTAGACGGCCCCGCCAAAGCCCATCGCCATGCGCTGCACATGCTGGAAAAGTTCGAGGGCTTCGTCAATTTCAGCCGGACGCGGCATTAGTTTGAAGTAGAAAGCCCGGTGTTCCTCGAAGACCAGGGTAGGAGTACCGAAAGCACCGTAACGTTCCACCGCCTCGGTGTGGTCTTGTTGCAACTTTTCGTAACCGCTGCGGTCGGAACCATCGAATACAGCCTGCAAAGCCGCCCCGTCCAGCCCGACTTCTTGCCAGGCTTTCTCGATATAAGACTGCTCCCAGACTGGCAAGCCTTCTTCGTGGCGCATTTTGCCCAGAGCCGAATAGAACTGACCCAGGACAGTTTCACCGCCCAGGTGGAGGGCGGCAGACCCGGCCAGGAAGGGCAAAAGACCCTGAGCCTGCGCGTTGTCAGGTTTCTGGTTCCAGATATTCCAACCGGGTTGCTCCTGGCTAAAGCGGTTTTGTTCGAGCGAAAAGAATTTCCACCGAACCGCCATAACTTCCGGTCCCATCAAATCGTTTACTTGCAGTACCCACTGCGAAGCCTGAAATGAGTAAGGACACAAAAAATCAAAATAAACATCCAAATCCAGCAGACCATTGTCGTTCAGATCGGTGAAACTGCCATTGGATTGCGTCATCATTCCCTCCTTTTGCTGTCGGCAAAAAGTTAAATTTGCTGAGTTAGCTGCGGGTAAAGTCTAACCCTAGCACTTTACGCAAAACTGCTCGATTTGTTTCCGATTGTTCAAAATTCCGTCTCTATCTTAACATTTCTGGCAAGACCTTACACGTTACATCGGTTACTCCGAAGTGGTATGCCGGAACCTCTGCCCTCAAAACATCTGGGTCTGAAAGAGGGCCGTCTCGCCGTGCCAGCTAAGGCTAGGCTTATCTCGCAGAGCGACCTTGAGAGGGAATTTGAGAATCTGGCGGTTCTCCAGGCAGGTCGTAATGATTTTACAGGCGTTTTTAGGATCGTTATTATCTTCGGAAAGATGGGCCAGCCAGACCGTATGAGCCAGCCCGCTTTGCTCGATTACGCGAGTCAGAATTCCGGCACTTTGCTGGTTCGAGAGATGGCCGCGGTCGCCCAGGATGCGGTTTTTGAGCGATTGAGGGTAGTAAGTATTGCGTTGCAACCGCTCCGGGTCGTGGTTTGCTTCCAGAATAATCAGGTCGCTCTGGCAAAGCGGCTCGAAAATCGCCTCCGTAGCACAACCCAGGTCGGTCAGGATCATCGCTTGCTGCCCTTCGGCGCGAAAAACATAGCAAACTGTGTCGGCGGCATCGTGCGAAACCGGCACGCTGCTGACTTCCAAACTCCCCATACTTTTGACGCCGCCGACCGGCAAGGTTTCCAGATTAAATTTCGCCGCCGGTTCCACCGCAACCTCGCCGAGTTGGGCCGCCCGCACCGCCTCCATGCGGGCCATTTTGTCCCACTTGGGCCGGGCTATTTTCAGGGTTGCTTCATTTGCCACCACCGGCACGCCCCACTTGCGCGAAATTGTACCGGCACTCTTGATGTGGTCGCTGTGGTCGTGGGTCAGGAAGATCGCATCCAGCGAGGCAATCGGCACGCCGCGTTCGGCCAGATAACGTTCGGTCTGGCTGGCCGATAGGCCGCTATCTATCAAGATGTTAGTCGGGCCGCTCTGCACCAGGTAGCAATTGCCGCTAGAACCGCTCGAAAGTGAAGTTATCTGCATTTTATTCTACATGTTTGATTTAGCTAAAGCCTGAATTCAATTAGCTAGTTCAGGCTTTAGCTCTGACCGGGTTAAAGCTGAGCTAAAGCCTGCTCCATATCGGCGATCACATCGGCAGGGTCTTCGATGCCGACCGAAAGACGCAACAGACTTTCGCCGACGCCAATATCGGCTCGTTGCTGCGGCGTGAGCATGCGGTGCGAAGTGCTGGCCGGATGCGAGATCGTCGTGGTGACATCGGCCAGGCTCGGCACGAGCGGAATATCACGCAAGGCTTTGATAAAGCGTGAAATAGTAGGCCGTCCGCCGTCAAGCTCGAAGGAAAGCATGCCGCCAAACATGCCATGCGGCATGAGATGCCGGGCCAGGGCGTGCTGCGGATGGCTGGCAAGGCCAGGGTAAACCACCCGGCGTACCGTTGGCTGACTTTCCAGCCACTCGGCTACCGCCAGAGCCGTCCGGCTATGCGCGGCCATCCGCACCGGCAACGTTTTGAGGCTCCGCACGTTTAGCCAGGCATCGAAAGGACTCTGGGTTACACCCATAATCTTTCCTGCCACATGCGCCGCTTCTACAATATCTTTGCGTCCGGCCACGATGCCGCCCAGGGCATCGCTATGCCCGCCAATATACTTGGTGGTGGCGTGCAGCACAACGTCTACGCCCCATTCGACCGGGCGGCACAGAATGGGGGTGCTAAAGGTGGCGTCTACAAAGCTCAACAGGCCCAGGTCGCGGGCCAGTTTTGTAGCTCGCTCTAAATCGGTCACTTGCAAAAGCGGGTTGGTGATAGTCTCAAAATAAAGTACCTTCGTGCCGGGTTGCACCGCCCGGCGCACCGCCGCCTCGTCGTCCAGGTCAACAAAGGTTGAGGTAATGCCGAAGCGGGGCAACTGTTCCTGAAGGAGCGAATACGTACCGCCATAAACCTTGCTATCGGCCAGGATATGATCGCCGCTTTTCAATACAGCAGAGAGGGCCAGGAAAATGGCACCCATGCCACTTCCGGCAGTCGTGGCGGCTTCGGCTCCTTCGAGGTGAGCCATCGCCGAGTCGAAAGCGGAATGGTTGGGCGAATCGAAGCGATAGTAAAACCAGCCTCGCTCCGGGTTGTCCAATACATCCTCAAGCTCTTCGATAGTGTCGAAAGCATGGACGGTAGTCTGGTAAATCGGCTGAGCGACCGGACGGCTACCGTTGCGGGGCGCAATTTCGCCCGCGTGAGCCGCGATAGTAGCCTGGCGATGCGGTTTAGACTGAGGCGGCGCGATTTCTTCTAACATAAGGCATTCTCTCCTATCAAAAACAGGGCAGTCGAACAAATTTGTCCTTATCATACCACAAAATGCTTACAAAAGAGGCTCACTACTAAGCCCCAATCTTCGGAACGACTCGGCCTGGCTTTAATAAGATTTAGGCATCCCTAACACGTGTTGTCCGACATAGGCCAGCACCAGGTTGTTGTTGATCGGAGCAACGGTGTACAGGCGAGTTTCGCGGAATTTGCGCTCGACATCATACTCGACCGCCAGACCGTAGCCGCCATACGTAGTCAGGCAGGCGTTGGCGGCTTCCCAACTGGCTTGCGAGGCCAGGAGCTTTGCCATGTTCGCTTCGGCGGCACAACGCTGGCCGCTATCGAAAAGCCAGGCCGCTTTGTAGCGCATCATGTCGGCGGCTTCAACATTTGCGTGGGCCTGGGCAATCGGGAATTGCACCCCCTGATTAGCCCCGATAGGCCGCCCGAAAACCACCCGCTCGGTGGCGTAATGGCTGGCCTTCTGGACAAACCAGCGTCCGTCACCGATGCACTCGGCGGCGATCAAGATGCGCTCGGCGTTCCAGCTATCCAGAATGTAGCGAAAGCCTTTGCCCTCTTCACCGATCAGGGCGGTGGCCGGAACGCGCAAGTCGTTGATAAATAGCTGGTTAGTTTCGTGATTGACCATTGCTTCGATAGGGCGGGCCTCGATGCTGTCGCCCGCTTGATACAAATCTACCAGAAAAACACTCAGGCCGTCGGTGCGCTCCTTGACCTCTTCAAGCGGAGTGGTGCGGGCCAGGAGCAGCAGCAGGTCGGAATGTTGAAAACGGCTGGTCCAGACCTTCTGGCCGTTGATCAGGTAGTGGTCGCCCTGGCGTTCAGCCCGCGTTTTGATTTTGGTGGTATCAGAACCAGCGTCCGGTTCAGTTACGCCAAAAGCTTGCAAGCGCAATTCGCCACGGGCGATCCTGGGCAGGTAGAAATCTTTCTGGCTGGCGTTCCCGTGCCGCAAGAGCGTTCCCATGATGTACATCTGAGCGTGGCAAGCCGCCGCGTTTCCGCCCGAAAAGTTGATCTCTTCCAGGATGAGGCTGGCCTCGGTAATCCCCAACCCGGCCCCGCCGTATTCTTCCGGGATCAAGGCCGCCAGCCAGCCCGCCGCGCTCAGGGCATGGACAAATTCTTCGGGATAGGCGGTAGCCCGGTCTTTGGCCCGCCAGTATTCCGGCCCAAACTGGCCGCACAACTCGCGTACCGCCTTGCGGATGGTCACTTGCTCTTCGCTCAGTTGAAAGTCCATCGGCTACCGTCTCACTTTCCTGCCTGGCCCACAAGGTCTGAGCCAGGTTTAACTATCAAATTGCCTTTTCAGTTTCAGGTTTAGGGTTCTACTTTGTTGCTTTTTTCCAAAGCCCGCGCCGCGACCGCTCCTGCGCCGGGCGGGACATGACGGCGACGGTAGATCAGCATGGTGCGTTTGAACTCGATTACACTAACTCCCTGCTGGTTGAAGCCGGTGGTGTGGATGCGCACGACCCCGACCGTGGGCCGCGAGGCCGAAGGCCGCGTTTCCAGCACCTCGGAGCGGGCATAGATCGTATCGCCCTCGAAAACCGGGGCGGGCAGGCGTACTTCATCCCAACCCAGGTTTGCCATTGCATTCTGGCTCACATCACTCACACTGATGCCCGTCACGAGGGCCAGCGTCAGAGTGCTATTAACCAGTGGTCGCCCGAATTCGGTCTGAGCGGCGTAATTATAGTCGAAATGAACCGGATTAGTGTTGAGTGTTAGCATGGTCATCCAGGCGTTGTCGGTCGCGGTAATTGTGCGGCCTAGTGGATGAATATAAACGTCGCCCACCTCGAAATCTTCAAAGCACCGGCCTGTCCAACCTTCTTTAATTGCCATAAATGATTTTCTCCCCTCTCCGGCGGTTACTTCCAGTTCCAGTCAAATCAGAGCAAAGCAAAGCAATTCCAATCAAAGCAAAAGCGGGGCTAAAGGAGCGGGCAGGCTCCGAAATCTTGCTCGGCGCAAAAATGGTGATGCAGATAGATCAGCCCTTGCTGGCGACGCGCCCCGGCCACCAGGCGGGCCAGCGAAACCTTGCCGTCGGGGGTCTCCTGCGGATGATCCAGCCAGTAGCGAAAGACCTGCCGGGCGACATTCTCGATCAGTTCGTTCGAGCCAAGCCGAGGATGCGCCCGGTAAACCGCCGTCGCCCGCTCGTCCAGACCGGGCAGGCGGCGGTCGCGGCTGTATCCGGCCAGAAAGGGCAGGGCGATATTGATTACGATGTCGGCGGCGCGGTCGGCTCCGATCAAATCTGCGGTCGCTCCCCGCGCATTCTGCCCGGCCATAATCGCCCTGTCGCTAAAGTCGTAACGCCGCGCCCAGAATGCCGCGCTTTCGCTCTGGGCCTGGCCGCTCAATTCTACCCGAAAAAATTCACCAAGTCGCCCTGCGGCACTTTGCGGCTCGGCGCGGGCAATCAGGGTCAGTTCTTCCAATAAATCCGCCGGTTCGTCGGCTTCCCAGCGCACCAGCAAGCGGGCAAGCCCGGCCAACCGCCGCGCCGGATGATTCGGCGGGCGCAACCGGGCAAGTGTCCAGTCGCTTTCGGTCAGAGGTTGCCAGCTTCCCACGATCTGTCCAAGGTGGCGGCGTAGCCATTCCCAGCGTCTTTCCAATTCCTCGATGTAACTAGCCGCTCCATAATCTTCCAAATCTTCCGCGTTCGCTCCCGTAGGCGAGGAGGCTTCGGCCATTCGGCGGGCGGCGGGCCGGAGCTTGCGCTGCGAAGGCAAAAGGCCCGCTCCACCCAGCAGAACCGCTTCCAGCGAGAGCAGACGTTCTTCGCCACTCTCGCGCTGGCGGCGGGCCTCGCGGTCAAGCTCGACCAGGGCGGTCAGTGGGAGGGTCTGGGCCAGACGACGAAACGGCTCTTTGTTCTGCGAATATCCTAACGCTTCTAGCAGACCGACCCATAGTTCCTGGGCCGCCCCGGTTGGGCTGGCGTCCGGGTCGGCGGCACAGGCGGCCTCGAAGCGGCTCACCCGCTCCTCGAAGCGGCGGTCGCCCAGATCGTCCAACCGGGCTAACAGGGCGGGCAAATCACCGGGAAGAGCTTCGGTAGCCGGGTCGCGCCCGCAACAAGGCCCCACACTTTCCGAAACGGTTCCGAGACGAGTTCCGCTTGAGCGTGCTGCGGTCAGGGTGGCCGCCAGGGTCGTCCCCGCCGTCTGAAAAAGCGGCAAAAGAGCCAGCACCGGCAAGCTCGCTCCGCCTTCGGTCTCGGTTGGCTCGTTATCTTCCAGCACGACCTGCAAAACCACCCGGTTGTAGCGGGTGTCCTGGTGATGACCATGCAGCCGCCAATCGCCGCTCCGCAGGTGCAATTCCACATCGCCTTTGACCAACTCCGGGCCGAGCCGCAATATCGCTCCTTTGAAATCCGGCCCAAACCCGCCACTCCACCGCCCGCGATAAATTACCTCCACCGACCGACGATCTCCTGTCACCAGCTTGAAACCGTGCGGCCAGGATTGCGCGTTCCAGACCAGGGCTAAATCCGCCTCGCTCATCTGCCAGCGATTCGCCCCCTCCTGCACAGTGTAAACCGGGCCAATCTCGCTAGCTGGAAAAACGAAAGGGGCCGGGGTGGAAGTGGGCCGGGGCAGGGTTGAAGAAGTTGAAAGACTTGGAGAATTTGTATGAGTTGCAGAATTTGAAGGGTTAGATACGGCGGGTTGAGCTTCAGAAGCGGCGCGAACCTGAGCCTGGGTAGAGGTCGGCTTAACCGGGGCCGCAGGCGGAGCGGACAAAGGGGTAAGCTTAGCAGGAAAAGGCAACGGTTCCGCCGTCGGAGAGGACGCAAACTTTTTGCTTTCAGTATTGGCGGAAGAAGGCAAAGCCGCCGCCGACTGAGTTGGAAGAGCCTTCGGAGGGATAGCGGTTGAGGCTGCGGAAGCTGGACGGTTCCCGGTTTTACCCCGGCGGCGCGGGGTCGGATAAACAAAATTTCCCTCTTCATCGTAGGGCATGGCTGAATTCCTCTGTAACTAGAGCTTAACGAAACCGATTAAAACGTAACTTGCCGTACTTAATTATAGCATCTTTTGCTCAACTTTCCGCTAACAAACCGGGCTGGAATGAACCGGGTCGGCTCGTAAATATGCTAGAATAAACTTCCCAGCCGCGTTTAGTCAGATGCAGGTTAAACAGAAAGCAAAGATTTGATGCAAACTATTCGGACAGTGAAAAGGGTGCTAGAAACAGTCAGCGCAAGTGGGGTGATTGCTATCGTGCGACTGGATGACCTGAGCCAGGCCCGCCCTCTGGCCGAAGCATTGCTGGCGGGTGGAGTGACGGCCCTGGAATTTACCCTGACTAACCCGCAAGCTCTGGCGGTAATCGCCCAGCTCAAGGTGGCACTACCTCACTTTGCCCAGGCTCGCGCTACTATCGGGGCCGGTACGGTGCTGGACGTGGCAAGCGTCGAGGCAGTGGTAGAAGCCGGGGCTGAATTTGTAGTCTCACCTTTTACCAGCCTGCCCGTAATCCGGCGGTGCCAGGAACTGGGGGTAGCCGTTATGCCAGGCGCACTAACCCCGACCGAAATAATGGCGGCAAGCCAGGCCGGAGCCAGCGCAATAAAAGTTTTCCCGGCCCGCTCCTATGGCCCGGCTTACATCAAGGATTTGTGCGAACCTCTACCCTTCCTCAAGCTAATCCCAACCGGCGGAATTAACCTTACAAACGTAGCGGCTTACATCAAGAGCGGTGTGCTGGCAGTCGGGGTCGGCAGTAATATCGTAGTTCCCGACCTTATCGCCCAGGGCGATTGGGTCAAAATCGAGACAGGCGCAAGAGCCTTAGTCGAGGCAGTGCGGCAGGCACGCCAGCCTTAGGCCGGAAAAAACGGCGTCTTCGGTGCCTGGTTCTTATAGAGCTATTTACTCGAAGGAATATTATGTCAAGCAAAAAGCAAAAAGCTACTCTCCCACCCTTGCCACCCGCCGCCCGGTTCCTGTGGGCGGGTTACGGTAGCCTGTGGGGGTTCGTAGCGGGTGCGCTTGCGGCAGCCTGGGCCGGTAAATTACTCGGCCTGTGGCCGCCCAGCAGGGCCGGTCTGCGGCGGAGAGCGAAATGAGGTTGAAACAATGGCGGCGTGGCTTTGCCGGAGGGTTTTTCGCCGGAGTTATCTGGCTTTTCTGGGTCTATCGGCGGGCCGAGCAGTTTCCCGGCGATCTAACTCTCAATCGCTACTACCTCTGGCTACGGCGAATGGATTAAGGGCGATATTACAAACTGCTCGTCCATTCGGCTAATTCATAGTATTTTTTTAACATCAAATTCCTCTTGTCTGTATAAAGGTATTACATCTTAGTCGGTCAGTCATAACCTGACTAAAGAGCAGATAAGGAAGTGCAAAGATGCAAGAATACGTGGGTGAATTAGTGTTAGATACGCGCCGGAATAATTCGGAGCTATCGCCGACCGCCGAATTGCGCTCCGGTGCCTTCGGCCCGGCTTTACAGGGAGCTTACCAGTTGCTCTATCAAGTGGATGGCGGTCGAGTAGCGGTAGATTTACAGATGCAACGAGTGCCGGATAGTTCACGGTTTAACCTGATCGGCCAGGTGGTTGGCAGCCAGGGACCAGAACGGCAGGTAGAACTGGTTCCAATTAAAGGAATTATAATAGAAGGAGATGCGGCGATGAAATCTACCGCCGACGAGACTTTTACTTTTCGCTATCCCGACCTGCAACCGGGAAGTTACGGCCTCAGCATCTACAGTGGATTGGAAGACATTCGGATTATGCCGCTTAATCTTTAGAGCTTCTCTTGCTCTGTTAGTTTCGGTCTTATGCCAGTCTTATGCAGCGAGGGCTGTTGCCGCTACGCGTAGCCCTGTTCCTTCGGTCTTAACCTCCGCCCTGTTAAACAGGTAGGTTGGTTAGATAGTATCAAGGTTGTAGGTAGCGGCAACAGATTTTGAACTTTCCCTGCTAGAAAATGCTAACGGACGATGGTCTCCTCGCGGCGCGGCCCTACCCCGATATAGCTGGCCGGTAAACCCGTAACCTGCTCAAGACGATTAATATAGCGGCGGGCGTTTTCGGGCAATTCCTCGAAAGTGCTGGCCTGAGTGATCGAAGATTGCCAACCGTCCCAGGTTTCATAGACCGGGCGACATTCTTCCAGGAAGATCGCGTCGCCGTCCCAATAGTGGGCCGCCTGGCCTCCGCGTTCGTAGCCGGTAGCAAGCTGTACCGTCTCGAAGTCATCGAAAACATCCAGTTTGGTCAGGGCCAGGTGGGTAAAGCCGTTGATTGCGGCGGCAAAGCGTAAAGCCTCGGCGTCGAACCAACCGCAACGGCGAGGCCGCCCGGTCGTGGTGCCAAATTCGGCCCCGTTCTGGCGGATGCGTTCGCCGGTCGCGTCGTTTAGCTCGGTGGGAAAAGGGCCGTTGCCGACACGAGTGACGTAGGCTTTTGCCACCCCGATCACTTTTTGCAAAGCCCCGACCGGCACGCCCGCGCCTGCCGTCACCGCCGACACCAGGGTAGTCGAGGCCGTCACAAAAGGATAGCCGCCCCAATCCGGGTCGAGTAGGGCGGCTTGCGCTCCTTCCAGCAGCACATTTTTGCCGTCGCGCACACTATCCTGCACCATCCCGAAAGTTTCCTGCACATAAGGTTGCAAATAGTGATAATAATCCAACATTTCGGCTGCGATCTGGTCGGCACTCAGGGTCGGGCCGTCGAGGGCCAGCAAGATACGGTTCTTGATCGAGACTTGCAGGCCCAGCTTTTCGGTAAAGAGACTGCGGCGAGCCAGGTCGGAGAGACGCAAGCCGTTGTAGCTGGCTTTATCAGCATAAGCCGGGCCGATGCCCCGCCCGGTTGTGCCGGTGCTAAGGCGGCCTTTGGCTTCTTCGTACAACCGGTCGAGGGCGCGATGATAAGGCATGATCAGGTGGCAGCGCGGCGAAACGAACAGCCGTCCTTTGAAATCTATCCCGGCAGCCTCGAACTCGCGCAATTCCTGCACCAGGCCCGCTAAATCAACGACGACGCCCGGCCCGATGATGCAACGAGCCTGGGGATGAAAAATGCCGCTAGGGACGAGGTGCAGCTTGAAAGTGCCAAATTCGTTGATGATGGTATGCCCGGCATTGTTGCCGCCGTTGTAGCGCACCACCAGATCGGCGTCCTGGGCCAGAATATCAACAAACTTGCCTTTACCCTCGTCGCCCCACTGTGCGCCGACGATTGCCGTTACAGTCATAGTAAGAATCTCCTTCAACATATAATCAAGTGAAGAAGTATTCCAAAACTCCTTTTTTTAGCTTGAGGGCTATAAAATGAGCTAAAGATTCGAGCCTTAGAAAAACTTCCAACCAAAAAGCGGCCTTCTATTTTTTAGAATCAGGGCCGCTTTTGAGTTAGCCTAGCTTATTTTACCACGCCCGGCCCGGTGGGACAAACGCCTAGCCAGCCTTGACCAGCAACCGCCAGACTGCCGCTCCCCCGGCGTTGCGGATTGCCGCCAGTTCGGTCCATTCCGGGCCGGTGTTGGTGGTGTGCGAAAGAAAAAGTAGCCGCGAGGGCTGCCCGGCGCAACTCGGCGGCAGAGCCGACTCCTGCCGGTCCCGCCCCGGTACGCCAAAATGAAGCTGGTCGAAGTGTGAAATTAAAATCCAGCCGTCTTTATCCTGGCTTTCCGCCGGCGGGTTAGCCTGGAAACGAGCCGAGGGGTAAGCGGTCATAAAAAGATAATAGGCGTAGGTCTGGTTAGTATCTTCCAGCCAGATTTGATCGCACGGCCCGGCCTCGGTGCTGGCTTTTTCCAGCATAGGGCGCAATCCGAGGTTGTAAGGAATATCTGCCGGGGCAGTGGTCGTTTCGAGCAGCGGTGGCCGGAAATAAAAGGGCAAGAACATTAGCCCAAACAAGATAAACACCCCACCCCCGGCCAGAGCCGCCCCGTGTGCCAGCGTCAGTCCACGCCACCGCCGCCGTCCCCAGGCTTTCCACAGCACGGTCAGGCCATAACCGGCCAGCAGTTCGGGCAGAGGCAGAAAATTGTAAGCTCGTATTTCGTGCGGCACTCGGAAATCAGTCAGGCTGGAAGCGAACGGGAAAGTCAGGAACCACAAACCCAGCATCACGGGCAGGCTAAGCGCGAGGCGTTGCTTGATGGTCTGGCCCTGCCGGGACAGGCCCACCGCCGCCGCCACCCACAAGAATCCTTCCAGCCAGAAAAGCTCGCCAATGCCGGGAGGCCGCACGCTCGTACCGCCCCGATAGCCGCCCACAAAAAGTGTCCCGGCGTTGTAGTGTTCGCCATACTGCCGGATCAGTAGCACCGGCCAATCCGGGTCGTCCAGCACCGTAAGCTGGCTGTAATGAAGCTGGATTTGCGCCCAATAGAGTATCTGGCTGACCAGCAGAGGCGTGAGCAAGAGCAGATACAGGCTCAACCAGCCTAGCATCAGCCAGCGATGCCGCCAGAGGGCCGGAAAAGCCGCCAGGAGACAGGTACCGAGTAGCAGCGGGGCTTGAAGCTTCATGGGAGTATAAGCATAAGTCAGGGCGGCGAAACTGGCGGCACTGGCGGCCAGCCAGCCAATAGAATACCAGCGCAAAAGCCGATTGGTATTAGAAACGGAATTGGAAGCAGTAGGTTCGCCCTCCTGCGCTTTCAGGCTGGAAATGGCCCGCGTAAAGGTATAGAGCGAAAGGGTGATGAAGAACGGTACTAGGCTGGCGGGATATGCCGTGCGGCTGTAATTAAGGTGCCAGGGTTCGACCGTCAGCAGAAAAGCGGCGCCCAGCCCGGCCCCGGCTCCAAACCAGCGTCGTCCTAGCAGCCCGACCAGGCCAACCGTCGCAACACCTAGCAAGGCAAACGGCAAGCGGGTGCTAAACTCGCTCAACCCCAGCAGGCCCACGAACGGCGCAGTCAGGTAGTTCGCCAGGGGCGGCACCGAGTCGTTGAAGGTGCGAAAATGCACCGGCAGGAAGTTGCCGTGGTGGTCTTTGCCGGTCGTCCACAGGCTCAGAGAGTCGTAACCCAGGATTGCTTCATCCTGGTTGAAAGCCTGGGGATATTGAGCCAGATTGTAGAGACGGAGAAAGGCTGCCAGGGCTAGAATGAAAAGTAGCGGTAGCCAGAATTGTTTTTGCCAGGATAGGGATAGGGCAGGTCGGGTTGGGCGAGACGCCTGAGTCAGTCTTGGTGTAGTTTGTTCCATTACTCACATAATAAATATAGTCAAAATAAAACTTCTAGTTCAACTATACCTATTTGGTCAAAAGATACTCTAGCAAGGGCTAGTTCTGTAACGCCTGGCTGCAAAGCAGCTAAATAAAGAGACCGTAAAACCGCGCCATTGTAAGCGATCAGGCCTCAACATGCAAAAAAAGAGGCCGACCGGATGATCGTCCTCTCTCTTTACTGATTTAGGCCAGCTAGAAACACTCGCTGTCCGGCGTTTCTAGCTGGCTCTCAGCCCTTTCTTATTGAGGCGGTAAGTTAAAACCAGGTACGCCGATAACGAAGAAGTACGCTTTAGCCTCGTTACCGCTTAGAAGGCCCTTGAAAAAGACGCTGTAGAGGCCCGGCACAAAGCCACGTGTATTGATAGTGACGGCAAAGAAGCTAAAGCCGGTCGGCACTCCGTTAACCAGCACACCGCAACCTGGGTCAGGCTCACAGGGTCGTCCGTTGGGAGTGTTTATCGTGACCTGGACATTCTCACCCTGGATGAAGCGGAAGATACGGATGCTGACCGATACGCCAGGGAAACCTGCTTCCGGCTTGACTTCGGTGTTGGACTGCTGCGGCAGACTCAGGTCGTAGCGGGCGTTATATCGCCAGCTATAGTAGTGCCGCCCGACATTGCCCATTTCAACCTTGAAAGGTTCGGCGTTGCCAGGGGTGTAAGTCAGCACGCGCCGCTCGTAAAGCTGCACCAGTACGTCACGGGCAATCCCACCAACCTGCGCCCGCGTCCAGTAAGCATCACTGATCGGGTAGCCCATCGTGGAAACCCAGTTGAAAACTTTGCCGCCGACCAACCGGTTGCCATCGAAAATCTGGCCGCTCTGGTTGAGGTAATCGTAAAAGACTTTGGGAATATTGTGGCCCAGCGTGGTTTCGTAAAGGACGTAGTTGGTTCCTTCCAGGCTGCCCAACAGGTCATTACGGCTGGTTGCGCCGCCCTTCGAGATCGTTTCGTTGGCGCGTTCGTTGGTACGGTCGGGCTGCTTTTCCAACAGGGGCAGGCCGGTAGTCGGCAGGGTAGTACCGGGAATGGTGTTATAAAAACTGTTCAGGGCGTAAAAGCTGGCGTAAGTAGCGGCTTCGGGGTTGACGTTGCCAGGGTCGCCTGCTACCGGTATATCGTAGGCCGGGAAACGCTGGGCAAAGCGGTTGTCGCCGGTCTGGAGCGCACCCAGCACCATTTCTTTGACCAGCAAGCCGTTGGTAACATAGTAGTCGCTGGTGGTGGTGTAGTTGGGCTGGGTGATTTCCATGCGGGCTTTATCGAGGTATTCAACTCGACGCTGGCCGTTGGGCGATTCGAGGTATGGCTCGAAAGTGCTGTTGAACGGTTCCGGCCCCCAGGTGTAGCCGCGTTGGACTGCCCCGATGGATACCGGGTAATCGGCCTGTTGCCAGGTGCGGCGGAAGAACGGGGACGAAAAATTCGCCGCCATAGCCGGTGCGGCTGTTAGCACTACCTCGGCCAGAAGCGACGAAACCAGTAGAGCCAGCACCATTAGCGACAAACGCCAGTGGCGGCGGCTGCCAGGGTTGAGCGTGGCGGCAAACTTTGCGAACATGTTATATTACCCTCCCGACCTTAACCTTGTTGGCAGCACAGCCTGAGCTTGCTCCGACCAAAAAGGGGTTTTCCGCACTCTTGTGTTGCTGTTTGGACTGCCGAGCGCAAATTTGATCAACTTAACATATCTGTTATTCTACTATACATAAGAATCAGAAAATTGGCAATAGAAAACCCGCCGACTTTCCATAATAAAGGGTTAAACGGGACTTTTTTCTTAATTTGCAATTCACTCTACCGCCGAAAATTCGATGCCTTAAAAAATTGCGGCTTGATCTTTTACAAAAATAAAGAGTTGAGAAAACATTTTCTCAACCCTCTGATTTCTAAGCTTTGGAGAAGCCGCTTTTTAGGATTTAGCGCACGCCCAGAATAATCTCGATGGAAAGCTGGTCGAGTTTTTCGTAGCGGTAGCCGCGCTGTCCAAGAGCGTCCGGGTCGAACTGGGTTTCTTTCAGCTTGCGGACGGTTTCGGGGCTGTAGCCGGACAGCAGACCGGCATAGGTCTGGTCGCCGCCGTTGACTTCGGCCAGAAGTGCCTGGATTTCTTTGTCCTCGGCGAAGCGGCGAACCTTCTCCTTGAACATGTTGTAAGTTCGCATACAGCCGAGCGCGAAATCCCACACACCCTGCTCGTCCTCGGTGCGGTAGGCGTGGGCGTCGAAGTGGCGAGGCCCGGCGTAACCGCTCTCTTCGAGCAACTTGACCAGGAAAAAGCTAGTTTTGAGCGACTCGGAGCCAAAGCGCAAATCCTGGTCGTAGCGCGGCCCTTTCTGGTCGTTGAGGTCAATGTGGAAAAGCTTACCACACTCCAACGCCTGGGCCACGCCATGCACAAAGTTCAGGTTTGCCATTCCCTCGTGGGCTACTTCGGGGTTCAGGCCGACCATTTCAGGATAGTCCAGGGTGTAAATAAAGGCCAGCATATGCCCGATTGTCGGCAGGTAAGTATCCGAGCGCGGCTCGTTAGGTTTTGGCTCCAGGGCAAATTTCAGGTCGTAACCTTGCTCTTTAACGTAATGACACAGAAAATTAAGAGCTTCACGCATCCGCTTGAGCGCGACCATGGGGTCTTTGCTGGCCTCGGCGTCCAGTCCTTCGCGTCCACCCCAGAACACATACGTTTTGGCTCCTAGCTCGACACCCAGGTCAATTGCCCGCAAGGTCTTTTGAAGGGCATAGGCCCGCACACCGGGGTCTACAGCCGTAAATGCACCGTCCTTGAAAACCGGGTGAAAGAACAAATTCGTGGTCGCCATCGGCACGACCATTCCGTAATCGTCCAGAGCGGTTTTGAATTCCTTGACGATGCGGTCGCGTTCCTGCGGGGTGGCCTCGAAAGGCACCAGATCGTTATCGTGAAAGTTGATGCCCCAGGCTCCCAGGCCAGCCAGTTGCTTGACCGTATGCACCGGGTCGAGCGCAGGCCGCACGAAATCGCCAAAAGGATCGCGGCCACGGTTGCCGACCGTCCACAGGCCAAAGCTAAATTTATCTTCTTTACGAGGCGCGTACTGGTCGCTGGCACTTTCGCGGGCCAGGGTTGGCGGTAAAGTCATTGTCATCGCTACTCCTCCTCTTCGAGTTTGAGATTTTTATTTCACATATTACCGCTCTATTCTACAGCCCGGCCAATTCTTTTAGCAACTTCATATTCAGGTTGCCTTTGAGCAGTTCGGCCAGGCGATCATATTCGCGGTCTTTGGAAAGAGTATGCAGCCGCCGAGTTTGCAGCCGGCTAGTTGTAATGCCCTTGCGTTTGAGCAGGTTATCCAGCACGGCGTGCCGGAAATTATCGTTGGCGAATAGGCCGTGCAGATAAGTTCCCCAGACGTTGCCGCGCTCGTTAACGTGGCCCTCGGCCCTGTCAATGCCCGCTCCCTCACGCCGGGTCAGGCGGATCAGGGGTTGAAGGCTATTGCTGGCCGAGCCGGAACCGTTGTCGTTGGAAGGCCCCTGGAAGCTATAGCCGTTAGTTGGCTCGGTCTGGCCCATGTGGATTTCGTAGCCGGTGACACTCAAACCGGCCAGGCCCTGAAAGACGCCCCGCCCGGCTTCGATGCGCCCGCTTACTTTTGCGGTCGTCTTTTCGCCGCCAAACACTGTGCGCACCGGCAAAAGGCCCAACCCCGGCACGCTTCCAACCCGGCTTTCGATCCGGTCAGGGTCTTCGATGCGTTCGCCAAGCATCTGGTAGCCGCCGCAAATCCCAATGACCGGCGTGCCGTCCTCGGCCAGCTTTTGGATCGCCCGGCCCAACCCTGAATCTTGCAGGAATTGCAGGTCGGCAATGCTGGTTTTAGTGCCGGGCAGTACCACCAGGTCAGGCTGGCCTAGCTCGAAAAGTTCGCGGACATAGCGTACTTCTACGCCCGGTTCAAGTTCGAGGGCATCGAAATCATCGAAATTTGAGATATGCGGCAGCAGCACCACGCAAATGTCCAGTTCCCGTTCGATCCCGTCGCGGTCGAGGACGCGGGTTCCAGCGTCACTCAGGTGCGGCTTGCTTTCGAGAGCTACGCTGTCTTCCTCGGCCAGCTTGATGTCGGTAAAATGAGGCAGGACACCCAGCACCGGCTTTTCGGTACGCTTTTCTAAAAACTCAACGCCATCGCGGAACAGATCGGGATCGCCTCGGAACTTGTTGACAATAAGACCCTTGACCAACGCCTGTTCGTCCGGTTCCAGCAGAGCCAGCGTGCCGACAATCGAAGCAAAGACGCCTCCCAGCGAAATATCGGCCACCAGCAGTACCGGCGAGTCGGCCAGCTTTGCCACCCGCATATTCACGATGTCGCTATCTTTGAGGTTGACTTCCGCCGGGCTGCCCGCCCCTTCGATCAGCACGAGGTCGTATTCTTGCCGCAACTGCGTCAACGAATCTTCGACAATCCCCAGCATTTCAGTTTTGGTGGCGTAATATTCTTTGGCACTCAGGGTAGCCGCCACCTTGCCGCGCACGATCACCTGGCAGCGCGAATCGGTTTCCGGCTTGAGCAAGATCGGGTTCATTAGCACGGACGGCTCGATCCCGCAAGCTTCGGCCTGGACTACTTGCGCCCGGCCAATCTCGCCGCCCTCTTTGGTCACGTAGGAATTCAGGGACATATTCTGGGCTTTGAAAGGCGCGACCCGTAGCCCTTCCTGGGCGAAAATCCGGCACAACCCGGCAGTAACGGTACTCTTGCCGACATTCGAGGCCGTTCCCTGGATCATCAGGGTTTTTGCCAGAGCGCGGTTAGAACTCTTTAACAGAGCCGGAGTTTCGCGCCGGATACGGTGTGCATCCAGCCACTTTTTAAGTTCGACTACGAGCCGGTCGGTCGCTTCCTCCGTATTCACCCCTACCCGAATGTAGGTCGGCAACCCGAACGAGGCGCAATTCCGCACGACGACCCCGGCTTTGAGCAAAAGATGCCGACACTCGGCTCCATCCTTCTCTTTATCACCCACTTTGATCAGGACAAAATTAGCCGCACTTGCCACCGGCGTCACTTCGATACTCGCCAGCTTTTCCAGCAGGTAAAGTTTATTCTCGCTCAAACGGCTCCGCACTCCGGCCAGATAGCCCTTCTGGGCTAATAAGCCCCGCCCTAATTCCTGGGCGAAAGCGTTGATCGTCCAGGGTGGGCGGACTGTTCGCAAGGCCCGGCCTACTTGCGGCGGCGCGACGGCATAACCCAGCCGCAAACCCGGTAGCGCAAAATCTTTGGTGAGCGAGCGCAGCAGCGTTACATTAGCTCCAAACAGGAGGTCGAGCGAGTTCCACTGCTCGCCTTCCCCAAAAGGATCGGCCAGGCCGGTGTAAGCTTCGTCCAGCACCAGCATCCCACCCTGGTCGCCTGCCGCTTCCATCAGGGTCGTCACGGCAGCCTCACCCAAGCGTCGCCCGGTGGGGTTGTTGGGATTGCACAGGAAAACCAGTTTAGGGGCGTGTTCCTGGATCAAACTTACGATAGCCGGGACATCGGGCTGGAAATCGTCTTCGGGCCGGGCGCGGTACTCAATCACAGTTGCCCCGCACAGGCGGGCAGCCTGAGCGTATTCGCCAAAGGTCGGGCCTATTACCAGCACGGCCTGGCCGGGATCGAGGTAAGCCTGGGCCAGAGCGTAGATAAGTTCGACCGAGCCGTTCCCGGCACTGATCGCGTCGGGCATCAGCCGCAACTCGTTGGCAATCGCCTCGCGCAACTGCGACGCGCCGCTATCGGGATAAACATCCAACCGCACGTTAGCGATTTGTTCGGCCAGACCGGGCGGCGGGCCATAGGGGTGCAGGTTCGTGCTAAGGTCAACCACTCCTTCGGTCATGATGCGGTAGCGGGTAAACTCGTTCAAGTCTAAGCCACCGTGTGCCACCAGTTCGATCTCGGCCAATCGCCCGCTCACCCGCGGAGTCTTATCCTGAAATGACATAAACCTTACTCCCTGGACTAGATAGAAAAGCAGCTAATTTAACTATCGAGGCAGATTTTTATTCGTATTCTTTGAGCCTGGAAACAACCAGCCTAACTTCACAGGACAGATTCTTGTTCCTGCAAATAAAAGTCCTGACCTGAAAAGGGTAACACAGATTGTGCGATTCAGGTGTAGTTTGCTCTACCTAAATTTCACCGTTTTTATGTTTTCCTCGGTATTGTTTAAACCTTCGGGCCTAACACTTTCTTTTCTAAAGAACAACTCTTATTCTAAAAAACAACTCTAAAGAACAACCCGCCATAGGACGACCAGGCCATAAAGCGCGACCACCTCGACACTGACGAGATAGAGCGCGGCCAGGGCCCGGTTGATCAGGCCCGGTTGGAGCGGTCGAACCGGGTCGCCAAGCTCGTAATGCCCAACCTTGACCAACCGCACGCCTAAGGCTCCGGCAAGAGCGGCCATCGTCCAACCGGCGTTAGGGCTGGCTGTTTTTGCGTGGTCGCGCCGGGCAATCCGGGCGGCCCCGGCCCGATTGCCTCGGTAAAGCGGCGCACTGACCACCAGCAAGAGAGCGGTCAGGCGGGCCGGAAGCAGGTTCAAAAGATCGTCCAGACGCGCCGCCGCTTTGCCCAGGTACTCGTAACGGCCCCGGTAGCCGATCATCGAGTCGAAAGTGTTTGCCAGCCGGTAAGCCAACGCCCCCGGCACACCCAGCAGAAAGTAAAACAGCCAGGGAGCCACCACGCTATCAGTACTGTTTTCCACCACCGACTCGATGGCTGCACCACAAACCTCTTCCGCGCTCAGGGTCGTTGTGTCGCGGCTGACCAGGCTACGCATTGCATAACGAGCCTTTTCTAACTCGCCGCCATCGAGCAAGCGACGGATTTTCAAGCCTTCGTCGGCCAGCATTTTAAGGCTAAAGCAGCCTTTGAGCAGGTAAACCTGCACCCCATAGACCAGAAACGAGTTTAACTTAGCCAGACTTTCCAGACCGACCAGGCTCAGGGCCAGCAAACCGCCCACACTCAGCCCAACCGCCACTAGCCCATACAGGAAAGGCCAAAGCCGCCCGTTGGCCGGAGCAAATCGCTTCCAACCCTCCACCAGACGGCCCATCCAGACCACTGGATGCAAGCGCATCGGCGGTTCACCCAGCAGCGCGTCCCATGCCAGGGCTAGCAACAAAACCAGCAGTCCTTCGACTGGCGGAGTATTCGTCAACAAATATTCAGCAGCAATTCTATTGACACTAATTTAACCTGAGCGCAACTCTTTCCAGGCCGATTATAGCACTCTCGACTAAATCTTTACAAACCCTTTAGGCCATTTAACCAACCTGCTCAGGCGAATATAACCAATTTGATCAGAATAAGAATAAGAATAAGAATAAGAAGGTTCTCACCGTTCTTTCACGGCGTTCTTAATTTGGACCTACGAGTACCAACTGCTATATAATCTTCTCCAATTACTACAGAGATTATAAGTTCTTTATTTTCGTAAAACTTAACGTTCCATTTCCCTATAAAAATACCACTTATAGTATTATTCCAACAGCGATTATTTTCTTTCAAATAAGTTATAATCTTTTTGATTCCATTATCTTCAGAAACGTAAACTAAGACATTTCCGTCAGGATTAGTTACAGCCACCTGATCAATTTTATCCAAGTAAGTAAAAGAAATTTCTTCACTAAAAAAGCAAGTAAGAATAAGCAGAGCACTTAATCCTAAAATCGACAAGCCAAGAATGAAATATCTAAGAAGTTTTCCCCTCCATATTTGTAATAACTTCATTACGAACACTTGCTTAATATAATTTGTCATCTTCTGTCATAGGCAATATGGGGTTGCTCATGCAATGGACATTGTTGGCGAATTGCAAAAGCGAGCGTAGTAGGAGGGTAGAACTATAACACTCCCCATTGTCAAGACAGCAGATCGAGCAATTTAAGATGGTGTGTAGCCAAATCCTAACCATTATTTGGTCTAGCCCGTAGGTTTTGTTAGAAATAAATAACACTAACCACCATACGACCTATAATTCTGCTC
>JBBRBE010000011.1:0-63661 GCA_038206175.1 Chloroflexia bacterium | reverse complement strand
GGGCGCGTTCTCGCAGTTTGCCGATTTTGCTACTCCACAGCATCATTCCAAAGACACCCAACCCCCAGAACCCGGCATATCCCCCGACCCCTAGCAAAGCCGTTGCCAGGCGAGGAGCGCGGGAGCGGAGGGTTCCAAAAGCAATGCTGCCCAGCACCACCCCGCTCCCGCCGATCAGACCGGCTATTCCTATTACGCCCGGCGCATCCAGGCCGTAGTCTGCCTGTTGGGGTGCAACCTTTGTTTGCCTCATTATTTGCTCCTGCTCCTGCTCCTGCTATTGCCTACATCTTAGTTGAGTAGCTAGCCTAGCACCCTGAATTTTCGATCTCTTTATTTTAGCTTCTCGGCGGGCCGGACTTAAAGAAACGATTATAACTTTGTGCTAGTAGTGCATTCCCGGTCTGGCGGTGAGTTTAACCCCAGCCAGAGTTAAGAATCAGCCCGGCTTTTTAAGTATTAGTGCATCAGGGCAACGCCGAGCGGGGCGGTTACACTGGTGACAGAAAAGGGGGCTGTACTCCAAAAACACAAATCCCTTTCAGTTTTCAATTTAGTACCTACAACATTAGTGAAGAGGAGAATACAAATGAGCGACATCACCAAGACCGGAGACGACACCACCCAACCGGAAGAACAGGATAAAGTTGAGCAGATTTTAGAGCGTGCCGCCGCTGACCCAACCTTCCGCGACCAGTTGGTCAACGACTTCGATAACGTCGCCCAGCAGTACAACCTGACCCCGGAAGACCTGGAAGGGTTGAACGAAGCTTACGAAGGGTTCGTAGAAGCCGGCCAGATCGAAGTGCTGGACGGACGCGATAACCCTCTCAGCCTGTGCTGCTGCTGCTCGCCCTGCTCCTGCTGCTGCGCCTAAAAATTAGGAGGCAGCCCAACCTTTCTTTTGAAGCACCTTTATTTTTAGGGAGACATTCTCATGAGTGACATTATTACGGCGGCTGATAATGAGCCGGAAGAGCCGACCAAAGTTGAGCAGATTTTAGAGCGGGCTGCCTCGGACGATACTTTCCGCGACCAATTGGTTAACGATTTCGATACCATCGCCCAGCAGTACAACCTGACCCCGGAAGACCTGGAAGGGTTGAACGAAGCTTACGAAGGGTTCGTAGAAGCCGGCCAGATCGAAGTGCTGGATGGCCGTGACAACCCCGACTTGACCCTATGTTGCTGCTGCTCGCCCTGTTCTTGCTGCTGCGCCTAAACGCTTAGGAGCGGAGCAGGTTTACTTCGCGCTATGGGGAACTTTGACGGAGGAGACGGTTATGAGCGACATCGCTTTTACGCCCGATGACGGCGGAATCGAGCCGGAAGAGCCAACTAAAATCGAGCAGATTTTGGAACGCGCCGCTCTGGACGAAGCCTTTCGTGACCAGCTTTTCAACGATTTCGACCCCATCGCTCAGGAGTACGGCCTTACTCAGCAAGATATGGAAGGGTTGAGCGAAGCTTACGAAGGGTTCGTGGAGGCAGGTCAAATCGAGGTGCTGGACGGACGCGATAACCCTGATTTGAGCCTGTGTTGCTGCTGCTCCCCCTGCTGCTGCTCGTGTTGTGCTTGAGGCGGCAACGGGGAGCATTGGTACGGACAAGAGTAGAGTGTGGTGCCGGAGGAAAACACCGGCCACGCACTCTACTTTCCTGATTTTTTTGAACTGGCCCGCCCTGTAGGGTAAGTGATCACAGCTTCACTTATATTTTATTTAGTGGAAGAGAAACCTCCTGAGCAAGGGAGTGCTAAAGCTGCCGCAAGAGAAATCTAGTAAGAGAATAAGGGTGAAACATGAAAGTATTATTGATCTGGCCGAAGTCGCGTGGTGATATTTACGCTATTGCGGAACCGCTGGCCCTGGAATATTTAGCCGGGGGCTTGAAGGTGGACTCGCACGAGGTACGTATTCTCGATCTGCGCCTGCACCCCTACGACCTGGATACGACTTTGCAGGAGTTTAATCCCGATGTGGTCGGGGTGACGGCTTTCTCGATGCACGTGCGGCCTGCCCTGGTTATTCTCAAGCGGGTTAAAGAAATCTTGCCCACCGCCCATACTATCGTCGGCGGTCATCATGCTTCGCTGCTGCCGGAGGATTTTTTCGAGCCACAGGTAGATTTTGTCGTTAGCGGGGAAGGCGTGATTCCTTTCCGCTCGATTCTGCGGAATTTAGAGCGTAAGCTACCGGCTTTGCTTATCCCTGGGGTCTGGTCGGCCAGTAAGCACGACGGTAAGTTTGTCAGCGGCGGGACGCAACCGGCTTTCAACATTGACGAACTACCCATGCCCGACCGCAGCCTGACCGCCGGGGATCGCAATTCTTACTTTCTGGATTGGATGAAGCCGATTGCGCTGGTACGCACGAGCGTTGGTTGCCCCTATAGCTGTACTTTTTGCTCGCTCTGGAAAATTATGGAGCATCGCTACCACAAGCGCGATATTGAGCGGGTAGTGGAAGAACTTTCCACGATCAAGGAGGAGTTTGTTTTCCTGGTAGACGATGAAGCCTTTATTGACGGTCGGCGTATGCTGCGCCTGGCCGAGGCTCTCAAAGAAGCCGGGATTTACAAACGCTATTTTACTTACTGCCGCATAGATACCGTTCTGCGCAACCGGGACGTGCTGGCAGCCTGGCGCGAGATCGGCCTGGAACGTCTTTTTATCGGCGTAGATGCCGTTTCCAAGAAAGACCTGCACGAATTTAACAAGAAACTGGCCCTCGAACAGATCGAGGCCGGGTTACGGACGGCCCGCGAGTTGGACATTCGGGTTTTTGCTCAATTTGTGGTCAACACCGACTACGACCACGACGATTTCCAGCATCTGATTAATTTCATCCAGTCGCACGACATCGAGTACCCGACCTTTACGATCCTGACGCCCATTCCCGGAACCGAGCTACTCAAACCAGATTTCAGCAATGTGGTGGAGTTGCAACCCAACGGTCGCCCGAACTGGGACATGTTCGACTGTCAGCAGATTGTGGTTAATACCAAACTGCCCAGAGCCGAATTTATGCGCGAGTACCACAACCTCTACCGCACTTTCATGAAGTCTTACGCCACCGCCAAGAAGCACGGCGAATCGCTTCTCAAAGAGCGGTACGTCAATTCCAACCAGCACCAGAGTTTCGCCACCCGCCTGATGCAAGAGCTAGAGGAGGTTACAGTTTAAGGCCCTAGAAGCTCGCGTAAGTTTTGCATCAGCAGGTCGGTTTGCTCCGGGCGGCCCACGCTGATCCGAAAGGCGTTTTGCAGGAGCGGCTTGTTGAAATAGCGGATAAAGATGCCGCGCCCCTCAAGAGCTTTTTTAATCTCGCCCGCCTCGCCCTGATGCACCCGGCAGAAGATGAAGTTGGAAGCACTCGGTAGCGGCTCGATGCCGGGCAAGCCTTGCAAAAGCCCGGCAAGCCGGGCGCGTTCGGCCACGATGCGGGCCACGCTTTCCTCGATCCATTGTCGGTCTTGCAGCGAGGCGACCGCCGCGACCTGGGCCGCGACGGTCACGTTGTAGGGTTGCTTGATCTTCCACAAATGCCGGATCACCGCCAGAGGGAAGATGCCGTAGCCGACCCGCAGACCGGCCAGGCCGCTCAACTTGCTAAAAGTTCGCAACACGATCAAATTTTCGTACCGGTCGGTCAGGTGGGCGAAGCTTTGCCCGGCAAAATCGTGGTAAGCTTCGTCCACCACGATCATACGGCCAGTGTCGAGCAGGGCGCGGACGGTCGCTTCCGAGCAGGTGTTAGCCGTCGGGTTGTTGGGCGTGCAGAGGAAGATCAGTTTGGTGCGCTCGTCAATCGCGGCCAGGGTCGCGGCCAGGTCTACGCTGTAGTCGTGCGGCAGACGCGGCACGGCCTTGACCTGGGCCTGGTACTGCTTGCCCAGAAACGAGTACATCCCAAAAGTTGGCACCAGGTCAATAATATTGTCGCCCGGCGTCACGAAAAGTCGGATGATCAGTTCCAGCAGTTCGTCCGAGCCGCTCCCGGCCAGCAATCGCTCTTTATCCAACCCGGTGAAGCGGGCCAGTTCCTCTCGCAAGAAGAGGCTGGTCGGGTCGGGGTAGATATGATAATAGTCGTAGCGGGCCAGGGCTTCCAGGGCGGCGGGAGCGCACCCCCAGGGGTTCTCGTTCGCGTCCAGCTTGACGATCCGCTCGATAGGGATGCCCAACCGTTCGCTCAATTTCTCCAGTGGCTCAATCGGCACATACTCTTCCAGTTCGAGCAGGTCGGGCCGTATCATACTTTCGAGATCAATTTGTCTGACTAAATTCATTTTCTTTTATCCTATTAGAACAGAACTTTCAAAATTGGTTTAATTTCCAAAGCTCGATAGTGCCGCCCTGGTTAGCACTTGCCAAAATTCCACGTTCAGCGTTAAAAGCGTTTGTGGAAACAGGTACGTTTAATTCTTCAATTTCTTGTTTAGCAAAGTCGTAGAAAGTGATAAAGCCGCTATGTTTACCAGATGTCTTGTCCCTCTTTGTACTGGTAGTGATTAAAGTCGTCCCATTAGGGTCGAAGCAAAGCGAATCGAGAAGATTATCAGACAGGTAAGTTTGGAGCAACTTACCTGTCTCGACTTGCCACAAACTAACTGCATGATTGAACTGGTTTGCACGATGAGCGGTTCCAATAGTAGCTATTAGCTTACTGTCAGGGCTGAAAACAGCTTCAAGCATGCCATAAAATTCGCTATTTATACTTTGATATTGTTGGCCGGTCTTGATACTCCAGATGCTAAAAACGTTAGGACCATGGACACTCATAACAAGGTTTCCATCTGGGCTAAAAGCAGTTAGACCAAATAGCTCATCAGAAACACTTAACTCCGTTCCTGCTTTTACATCCCACAATCTTAACTCTGAAGCTGATGTAGCTAATATTTTGCTATCAGGGCTAAAAACCATTGCACTAAGAAAATCGGTATGTATTTCCTGTGGTAGTCTCAACAGCAACTGTCCTGTTTTCACTTCCCAAACACAAATATCGTGATCAAGATAATATCCACCTCCGGCCGCCAGCATTTTACTATCCGCGCTAAAGGTTAAAAAAGCTTCAAATTGTTCATGCTTAGCGAAACTAATGCTATGCAATAACCTTCCAGTTACTACTTCCCATATTTTCACTTCACAATCTTCTGGACTGGAACTGGCTAGTAAGCTACTATCGTGGTTGAATTGCAGCTTTTGCAAAAAATTAGTATGTCCACTCAACTCTTTCCACTTCTCGACGTAGTGCATCGCTAACTCCTGTTACTGAAGTTCTACTAAAGCGCGTAATATGCTAGGTAATCTACTTTCTACTTTTCAAGCCGCTTTTGAGTTTGAATAAGTACCACTGGCATAACTAAAACTATTCCTCGAAGCGGATCGAGATGGCTCGTTTGTGGGCGGGCAATCCTTCCACGTCGGCCATAATTTCGGCACTCTGGCGCAGGCGGGCCAGCCCTTCTTTGGTCATGCGCTGCACCTGCATTTTCTTGCCGAAAGCTTCCAGCGATAGCGGGCCGAACATCTTCGTGTTGGCTCCGGTCGGCAAGACGTGGTTCAGGCCCGAAACATAGTCGCCGCTCGGTTCGGGAGTGTAGTTGCCCAGAAAAACCGTTCCGGCATTGGTCAGGCGCGGCAGCAGTTCCTCGTAATTCTCGGTGCAAACTTCGAGATGTTCCGGGGCGTAATCGTTGGCAAACTCGACCGCTTCGTCCAGGTTGTCCACAATTGCGATCAGTCCGTAGCGTTCGAGCGAATTGCTGGCGCGGTCGGCAGTGGCAAGTAGCGGCAGTTGGCGAGCTACTTCGCGGCTGACCGCCTCGGCCATTTCGGGCGAATCGGTCAGCAGGACTGCCGAGGAATCGTCGGCGTGTTCGGCCTGAGAAAGAAAGTCGGCGGCGGCAAAGGCTGGGTTCGCCGTCTTATCGGCGATAATTAGCACCTCGCTAGGGCCAGCAGGCATGTCAATGCTGGTCAAACCCTGGCTGAAAGACAGCACTTTGGCCGCTGTCACGTAGGGATTGCCCGCCCCGAAGAGCTTATAGACTTTTGGTACGGTCGCCGTGCCGTAGGCCATCGCCGCTATCGCCTGCGCTCCGCCAATTTTGAAGATACGCAGGTTGGGCAGATTTAGCAGAGCCGCCGCAATTGCGATAGGCGTGGGCAACTTACCTTCTCGTGTCGGCGGAGAACACAGCACTATTTCGGGACAACCGGCCAGGGCTGCCGGAACTGCCGTCATCAAAAGCGACGAAGGTAGCGGTGAGCGTCCGCCCGGCACATACAGGCCCACTCGCTCGATTGGTCGCCAGACTCGCCACAACTCGACGCCCTCGACCGTCTGGACGTGTTCCTCTTCCAGTCGAACGTGGGTGCGGTGGAAAGTCCGCAAATTTTCAACCACTTGCTCCATCGCCGCAATTAGCTGGGGCGAGGCCGTGGCGCGCGCTTCGGCCAGTTCCGCCGGAGAAACCTCGAAGTTGTCCATCTGCACTTTGTCCAGGTCGAGGGTTAGTTCGCGGATCGCTTCATCACCGCGCAACCGCACCGCCTCCATAATCGCCCGCGTCCGCTCGACGACTGGCTGCGATTCCCCGGCAGCCCGTTGTTTGATCCGCAAAATGTCTTCCTGGCTCATCTCTTTAAGGCGAACTGGCCGCATTCTTTCCCTCTTCCCGTTTAAGTTAAGCTTTTGTGTAAACTATTTCTTTTGGGTCTAGCTAAAATAACAGCTATCAGCATTCTATTTAGGAAGGCTGATAGCTGTTAGAAAAATCGGTCTAAATCTGAGCGGTCGAAAGCCTAGCGGCGGGGGGCCGCCGGAGCCGTAGTCGCGGGCCGCTCAGCCTTCTTGCGGTCGCGGATTTTCTTGGCTTTGGCACGATGCTTTCGGATGGCTACGTTCTTACGCTTGTTCATCTCTCGAATTCCTCTTTTCTTTGTTGATGTTGTTGGGCGAGGGATGAAAATAGGTCTTAGCTTCTTTCATCCCTCGCCGCAGAGACGTTCAAGGTCTCTTAATCAGCACTAATCTCTAAATTGGTCGCGGGACGGCTCACGCTCGTTACCCATGTCGGGCCGGTTTCCCATCGGACGACCACCTCCGCCCATTGGAGGACGGCCACCGCCACCCATCGGACGACCGCCACCGCCACCCATTGGTGGACGACCACCGCCACCGCCGCCCATCGGACGACCACCGCCCATCGGACGACCGCCACCCATCGGACGGCCACCGCCACCGCCCATCGGTCGGCGGTTGCTGCCCCGGCTATCGCCGTCGTCGCTGCGACTGCGGCTCTTTAGCGGCCACCATTTCTTGATTGCGTGACGTTGCAAAATCGTTTTCACGCCGGAATTCAACTCCACAATCTTGACAATACTGCTATCGGCTCCGTCTACGGTTCCCAGCAGTGTATCGCCGTTCATCAAGAGGAAGCCTACCTGAGGCCGCCGCTCTTTTTTGAGCAGTTCCATAAAGCGAGTGTGAGTGCTGCGGGCGTACTCGCTAAATTCTTCTACCGGCAGGTCGAAGTAAGTCGCCAGTTTCCCACGCGAGTCGGCATCGCCTGCGTGTTTCTCAAGTTCGATAGCGTGGATAAAATGTTCCGGCATTTCGAGTTCCTGAGCTACTTCGCGTGGCGTGATACCATCTTTGTGCGCCCGCAGGTAAAGAATATACGAACCGAGGCTCATGTTAGACCTCCTCTGGCTTGATCGGCTGGCCGGACTGCTGAGCTTGCTGAGCTTGCCGGGCCTCTTCCACGGCGTCAGCTTTGCGGTAAAAAGCCATTGCCAGTTTCCGCAAAATCACTTCCTCGCCACTATCCTGCTCGATAATGTGAACCGTGAAAGGCGTAAAGTCTACCACAACGCCGGTATACTCCTTACCGTTCATGAAAGTAAATTTGAGCGGCACTTTGAGGTCACGCTGCTTGCGAAGATAAGCCGATTCGATGTCGCCCAATTGCTCGGCGGTATACTTCATCACTGGCTTCGGGTCGCCGTTTGGCATTTTATCGCTTTTAGGCTTGGCCGGTTTAGGAGGCCGGGCCGGTCTAGGTGCTTCGCCTTCGTCCTGGCCGGGCCGACCCATTGGACGCTGGGGGCGGTCGTTAAAATTACCGGGGCCACCGGGACGCTGGGGGCGGTCGTTGAAATTACCGGGGCCACCGGGACGCTGGGGGCGGTCATCGAAGGGCCGTTGCGGACGGTCGTTGAAACCACCTTCGCGAGGAGGCCGGTCGTTAAAGCCACCTTCGCGGGGTGGGCGTTCGTTAAAGTTGCCCGGTTCGCGGGGTGGGCGTTCGTTGAAATTGCCCGGTTCACGCGGAGGCCGTTCGTTGTAGTTACCCATATCGCGGGGTGGGCGTTCGTTGAAATTGCCCGGTTCGCGAGGTGGGCGTTCGTTGAAGTTGCTGCCGGGGCCGGGCCGCATGCCCCCGCCCTGCCGGTCGTCGTAGCCGGGGCGTGGCTCGAAAGGCCGCCGTTCGGGGCCATTGTCGAAATTGCCGCCAGGACGCTGGTCGTAGTTGTAATTACCCCGGTCGGGGCCGGGGCCGGGCGGGTTGTAGGGTGGTCGGTCGTTGTAACCGCCGCTGTTACCGCCAAACGGAGGCCGTTCGGGAGCCTGGCGGGGGGTAAAATTGCCGGGGCCGCCCACGCCCGGTTGTGGTGGTCGAACCGGCGGCACGGAAGGCATTCCGTCGCCACCGAACAAACCCAATTCTTCCGGCGGTAGGGCGTAGAACTCGGCAAACCGCCTCCGTTCGACCTCGGTTGGTTCGCGTTCGTTTTCTTCTAGCTGGACAATTCGTTCTCGGCTGATCTTAAGTCCGGCGGTCAAATCGGCGTAGGTTTTGTTATAGTTACGTTTGAGGTCTTTAATTCTGCGCCCAAAGTTGAAGGCATCTGATAAACTCATTGGGTTGCGCCTCCCTGTTGTTCCGCAATTCGCTCCACTCCCACCCTATTCTGCTGTAGCTGCGCCTGAGCCGCGCCGGTTCACTCTCCCGGCCCGCTCCTCATATACCAAGCCTTTTAGCACGGCTAAGTGCTAATTTCTTTTAAGTGATCGTGTTGTTCGCTCAAAATAGCCCGAACCGGCCCGGAAGTAGAAGATGTTTCGCAGCCTCGTTGCTCTGGCTCTTTCTTCTTCCCTAAGCCCGGCCTTCCAGCCCTTCAAACCAACCCCTGGTGGCGGCTTCTACATCACAGATAGCATGACTTGTCTTTGCTTGGCGGCTACCGTCCGGGCAGTTTAATTTTACTGCCTGGCCCGGCCTAATTGCGGCTATATGTTTAACAATTGTATCCTGACTTACTACATCCTGCGGTCAAAAACCCCGGCTTGTCAGGCCAGGTTTTTACGCATGAAGTTGTGGTTATCATATACCAGCCCTTCTTTAGTGTCAACCGGCAACGAACAGCTTGAACAGCTTTACAAAGAGAAGTCTCTACCCTATAATCAAGTTGTACCTATCAGGACTATTCACCTCAATGACGCGGTATATTATGAGTGCGAGCGACTATAACGTAACAAATGTTTTCTTGCGCGGCTATCTGGCCGGGATGCGCCATGTCACGGGCGGACAATATTCTCGCCTGCTCGAAAGCGGCGGTCTGAGCCAGTGGAGCCAGTCCTACCCCCCGGCCAATTTAGAAGTGGCGGTAAAAGGTAGCCATCTTGTGCGCCTCAATACCTTGATCGAAGAAGCAATTAGCCCCGACCTGTTCAGCCTCTTTTTGCGAAACCTGGGCCGCGAGTTTGGTCGCACGACGGCGGGCTTTCCGGGCTTGAAAGCGTCGGTAGACGAACTTGGCCCGGTAAAGACTTATCCGGCTTTGCTGGAAGTCATCAAACTGATCGTCCAATTAAATCATCAGTCTATTGAAGAACATATCGAACTGGCCCTTACCCCTGCTGCCGATGGCCTGCTCCTGATTTACCACGATTGCCTCTGGTGTAGCGACCACTCCCCAAGCCAACAACCGATTTGCCTCATCATCGTCAGCTTCTATAAAGAACTCCTTTACGGGTTGCTCCGTCATCGTTACAACATCGAGGAAACAAGCTGTCGAGCAGTTACGGGCCAGGGCGATTGCCACATTCTGATCCAGTAATTTCACTTTCTAACCGATTAAAGTTGGCTTTGACTGCCCAAACCCGCTTTTTCGGTCTGGTTTGTGCTAAAATATAGGCATGATTGATTTTAGCCCGGACAACTTCAAGGCCCCGGCGCGAATAAGCCCGCGTGGGGATAAAACCGAACGCGAGATCGCTCGTGACCTGGTTTCGACGCGCCGCAAACGCGCCGCCCGGCTAAGCGTTGCCTCGAACCTCAGCCTGATCGCGGCCAAGCTAGCGGTAGGGTTAGTGATCGGCTCGGTCAGCGTAATTTCCGAAGCAGTTCATAGCAGCGTAGACCTGGTAGCGGCAATTATGGCTCTGCTGGCGGTGCGCCTGGCTGCCAGACCCGCCGACCGCGGCCACCCTTACGGTCATGGCAAGTATGAAAACCTGAGCGGGACTGCCGAAAGCCTCTTGATCTTCGTGGGAGCCGGAATTATCGGTTTCGAGGCGATCCAGAAGTTTAGCGCACACGGCCCGACCGATGGCGCGATCTGGGGCGTTGCGGTGATGGGTTTTTCAGCCTCGGTCAACTTCGGAGTGTCGCGCTACCTGTACCGGGTAGGCCGCGAGACCGACTCGGTGGCCCTCCAAGCCGATGCCGCCCACCTCGCCACGGATGTCCTGACCTCGGCGGGTGTTTTCGTGGGCCTGGCACTGGTCTGGCTGACCGGGTGGGCCTGGCTCGATCCCCTGACCGCTCTGGCCGTGGCTCTGTTGATCCTCAAGTCGGGTTGGGATATTCTGGTGCAGTCGGTTGGGGGCTTGCTGGACGCCAGTTTGCCGGAAGGGGAAGAAAGCCGCATTCAGGCGGTTATCGCCAGTTATAGCGACCGCTTCCTCAACTTCCACGATTTGCGTACCCGGCAATCCGGCCCGGAGCGGCATATTGATTTTCACCTCGTGGTTCCCAACAGCCTGAGCGTTTTAGAAGCGCACCGGCTATGCGATACCCTCGAAGAAGCTCTCGACCAGACGGTGCAGAGTGCCATTGTTCGTATTCACGTCGAGCCGGAAACTGTTTTCACCAATGTAGACGGCGTTTACCTTTGCAGCCCGGCGCATATCTTCCACACTCATCACGAGTAAGTAGAGAAAGGTTTTAGCTCTGTCACTTTTGCTGCTCTATCAAATTTTTATTACGGTTTTCCCGGCTTTCCTCCTGATTTTAACCCTGCTCAATTTCCTGACGCTGCGTTCCCTGGCCGAATACGGCTTTGGGCAACGTTTTACGCCGGAAGCTCTCCTGGTTTCTATTCTTGTCCCGGCCCGCAACGAGGCGGGTAACATCGCCCGGTGTGTGCGGTCGCTCTTGAACCAGGATTATCCCAATTTTGAATTGCTGGTGCTGGACGACAATTCAGAAGACGCTACGGCTTCGATTGTCGAAATGCTGGCTCTGCCTGCCGAGGATGTGCAGGGCCGCTTGCGTCTTTTGCACGGGGCGGAACTACCGCCCGGTTGGTTGGGCAAGAACTGGGCCTGCCATCAGTTGTCCGAAGCGGCCCAGGGCCAATTTTTGCTCTTCACGGACGCTGATACTTCCCACAATCCCAACGCCCTCAGCAGCGCAATTGCGGCCCTTTATCAGGAAGACGGCCATTTTTTGTCGGTCTTTCCGCTCCAGCAGGTTGTCACGCTGGCCGAACGGCTGACGGTGCCATTGATGCAGGTTTTTATTTGTGGTTTGCTCCCGACCTGGCTGATTTCCCGCAACCCTAATCCGGCTTTCAGTGCCGCCAACGGCCAGTTTATGCTCTTCCGCCGCGAGGCTTACGAACGAGTGGGCGGACATGCGGCGGTGCGCGGGGTGGTGCTGGAAGATGTGGTGCTGGGGCGGCGAGTCAAAGCGGCGGGCCTAAAACAAATCTTCCCGGATGGCCGCGATAGCGTGACGTGCCGAATGTACCGCAGTAGCGTGGAAGTCTGGAAGGGCTGGAGCAAGAACCTGTACGCCTTTTTCAACTTCGACCTGGGCTGGCTGATGCTGTTTTTGCTGGTAAACCTGCTGGCCTTTGTCGGCCCTTATTTCTGGCTGCTCGGAGGCTGGCTGAGCGGTCAGGCTGCCGTAGCCGAATGGCTCTGGCTACCTCTGGCTCAGATCGCGCTGGGCCTGGTGCTGCGACTGCTACTCTCTTTACGCTACAGTTTCCCGCCCGTAGACTGCTTTTTGCAACCCTTTTCGGTGCTGTACATGACCCTGATCGCGCTCAACTCGGTGCGCTGGAGCCACCGCGCCACCGAATGGAAGGGCCGCAAGTATCACCTGCACCCCTAGCCAGTAAAATTGACGCCCCTTCAGGCCGAGAGCACTCCTTTATCCTAGCCGCAAATAGAAACCCGGCAGACTGTCCAGTCTGCCGGGTTTCTATTTATCAAAAAAGGCGTTAAAGAGTTCAGGAAGGCCGAGCCTGGACGAAAAGCCGCATCCGCCGGAAGCCCAGGGTCAGCCCGGCCAGGAACAATCCGGCCAGGGGCAGTTCGCCGCCGCTAGAGGGTAGCGAGGTCGTGCCGGTCGGTAAACCGGTGCTGGCTGCCGGGGTCTGGTTGACGCCGTTGCTCTGACCACTCGCGGCAGTTCCTCTGGACTGACCGTTGCTGCTGCTACCGCTTGCCAGGGCTGTTGCAGCCGTAGCGCGGGCTGTAACCAGACCTTGACCCTGGCCGCCCGAACCTGCTCCGGTTGTTACGGTCGGGGTTGGCCCGTTTCCTCCGCCCTGTCCGGGGGCGCGGGTGTTCGGAGCCGAAGTGGTGGGATTCGAGACTGCCGGGGTCGTCCCGGACTGGGCCGGAGTCGTGCCGGGCTGAACAACTCCCCCACCTGCGGCGGCCCCGATGCGGAAGCGGAACTGGCGTTGCGATACGCCCGCTCCGGCGGAGTTGCTTATGCCTACTTCGGCAAAATAATTACCGACCGCAATTCCACCGCTATTGATAGTATAAGAGGTGTTGCCACCCAGGTTGCCGCTCAAAAGAGCAATTCCACTGCCGTCGCTGCGATAAACTACCACCGAGTAACTATCGCCATCGCTCCGAGCGGTCCAGTTGAGGGTGAGTGGTAGCTGGTAAGTTGCCCCGTCTCCGCCGGGTTGCCCTAGCGTTACATCGCTGAGGTTAGCCGTGACTACATCTACCCGACCACCGCCGTACCCAAAGGGCGCACTGCTCCACAGGCGCAGGGTATTGCCGCCTCCGGGGTTGCTGTAGCGCACCGAATAGTTCTGGCCCGACCCGCTAGCGGGCGGGTTCAAGAAAGAGAATTGGCCCATACTGTCAATCAGGGTGTTGGCAACGACCCGGTCGTTGCCAGAGTTCCGTAGCACCAGGTCTACCCGGTTGCCTGTCAGCGACCCGCCGCCGTTCGTACTGAAAGAACCAGCGATGACCCCGGCCACACCGGGTGGATTGCCCTCGGCGGGAGTGGTTGGAGTATTGGTTGGCTGTCCGCCTCCCCCGCCGCCGGGGGTAGTCGGCGTGCCGGTAGGAGTAGGTGTGGCGGTTGCATCGCCGCCCGGCCCGGAGCGGGTTGGTAGCACACCCGGTGTAATTCCACCGTCACTACCGGGCGTACTGGTCGCGGTCGGTGGGATCGGGGTATTCGTACTGGTCGCAGGGGGGTTCGGGATAGCCGTTTTGGTCGGCGTAAAGGTCGCAAATACGCCGCCCGTAGCGGTGGCTGTTGGGGTAGCCCCAATTACAGCCGTGCCGGTAGCAGTTGGAGTAGCCCCAATTACAGCCGTGCCAGTGGCAGTTGGAGTAGCCCCGATTACAGCCGTGCCAGTGGCAGTTGGGGTAGAGCCAATAGTACCAGTGCTGGTGGCTGTTGGCACGACCGTGTTAGTCGCAGTTGGCGGGAGCGGCGTATTGGTCGCTGTGGCTGGTGGAGAGCCTGCTGTCGTCGGTATGGCAGTGTTAGTCGCGGTTGGTGGGAGCGGCGTATTGGTCGGGGTTGGTGGGAGCGGCGTATTGGTAGGGGGAGTAATTGGGGTTGGAGATGGTACAGGCGTGGAAGTGGCCGGTGGAGACGTCGGGGTGGCTGGCGGGGCAGGTTGACCGACCACAATGGAGGCGGAAGCAGAAGTAGAGGCTCCGTTGCCATCTGTGACGGTCGCGGTATTGGTTACAGTAGTATTATTGGGCGTACCGGCATTGATTGTTGCGCTGATATTGACAACCATAGTCGTGCCAACCGGAACCTGGCCTTTGCCACTGAAAGTTACGGTATTTCCCGCCACAACCGCCGGGTTAACGAAGGCACAGCCTGCCGAGCAGTTACTTCCGGCGTATGTCAATTGGGTTGGCAAAACGTCCACAATCGAGGCCAGGGTTGGGTCGAGTTCGCCGCCTGCCGTGACTGAAATCTGGTAATTGAGAGTTCCGCCCGGCGTAGTGATGCCGCCATTGGCCGTCACGGTTTTTGTAACGGTAAAATCGGCGTTGTTCTGGCCTTGCACACTGGGCGGAAAAACTGCCGTGACGATCAGGTTTAGCATCGGCCAGACGATCAAAAAGAAGGCCAGGCTCAGACCACCAATTTCTAGCCAGGTCCATTTAACTGGCGGACGACCAGGGCGCGGAATGTATCGGGGGCGGTTAGGCATAATCTTGTCCTCTTAAATCCACCTTAGCGTTAGAAAAGAGTGGAAAACCTGTCTTGAATGTGCTATTTCTCCAACCGAGCTTTGATAATCAGACGTCTGGTTGCCAGGCCCACCGGCGTGCAGGTAATCAGGGTCGCCGTCGGGTCGGGGGTGGGAGCCATCACCTCTACCTGGCTGGGAGCTACTTCGTACACCTCGGTAACTACATAGCGGTAGATGGCCGTATCCGTGACCACCCGGAACTGATCGCCTTTTTGCAATTCATTGAGCCGTAAGAAGATGCTGCCTCGAATGTCGCGGTGTCCGGCTAGCACCATATTGCCGACCTGTCCGGGCATGGCTGTACCCAGGTGATGCCCGGCGGCATCATCGGCTACCTGCCAGTTGCCCAGATTAACCGTTACCTCCCGCACCGGCGTATCCAACCCTAGCCGGGGTATCAAGAGCCTCCGGGCCGGACTGACCGGGGGCGGAGGGGGTGCCGCGCCTTCGGCCAGGCTTTGCAAGATCGGCGGTACAATCGCTGGTGTCGGCGTCGGGGCCACGGCCACAAGCGGTGACGGCGGAGGTGTCGGTGCGACCGGCGCGGTAGCCTGTCCTACGGTTGGCCCGAACGTAGGAATTGGGTTGGGCCTGGCGGTAGGCGAAAGCGGGATCGCCCCGGCAGCCTGAGCTTTGAGAAAAATACCTTCCGCCCGCGAAGGTGAGACGGCGTAATCGGCCACCGGCGCAGCCCCCAGCACGTTCCAGGAAATCCCGGCTTGCTGCAAAGCCCAGTTGCCCAGCACAACCAGAGCGGCCAGCAGGACGATGATTTCCAGGCTGTAGCCTATCAAGTTTCGGATCGGCTGGTTGCGCCAGACTTTCCGGGGTCGAGGCTGCCGCCGGGCCTGCGCCGTGAGACTGGCCGGTTCAAACCTGGCCGTCGCGGTAGGTTCTGGCGGTAACGGCGCAACCTGGATCAGGCTGCGCTGGACTTCCTCTAACCTTTTCTGGGCCAGTGTTCTTTCCTGGTCGGAGGCGGCATCGGGCAGAGTTTGCGGGCCGTTCACACCGTCAGGAGCCTGATCCAGCAAAAAATCCAGGTCGGGCCTGGCTCCCTCCCGGCTCTGACCCACGGGCTTTTTATTTGGCTGCGCGGCGTCTTTTCCGGCCAAAGAGTTGCGCCTCCCGCTTCGCTAACCTCTTCGGCCCGGCCTGATGTTAATCCGGTCGAGCATCTGCAAATTCTGCATTACATAACTACAATACTTGAATATAACATAACATAGGGGTAAGGGTTTTGCAATAGGCTATAAGTAATAAGGTCAGACATTGATTACTGTTCGGTTGCTGACACCCTCAGTACAAATTGCCAGGGTCAACAGGGTAGTATGAACTACAGACTAGGCTCGTTCTCTTTGATAGCATGGAAGCACACCGCAAAGTAAGCACTTGTTTTGTTTGTCCGGCCTCGCTCGTAATGAGAAGACGAGCCTGGGCCAGGGCAAACTACAACCGCGCAATCTCAAACAGGAGGAAGACGCATGGACTCGAAAGTTACGCAACGCTCTCAAACCCTGGCCCCGGTTGGTGCAGGCGCGGCGGATAGTGGCAGTGGGTTGACTGCTACCTATGAAGAGCGTGTAGTCCGGCCTAGCGACGCCACCGTCAGTGCTTTAGAGGAAGATATCCTGGCTCCGCGCTTCTATACGACTAACTTTAAAAAGCTCGATGCAATGAACCTGGAAAGCCACCGGGCCGAGTTCGAGGAAGTGCTGGCCGAATTCCGGGCCGATAATAATAAAGGCCATTTCATTCCGACTGCCGAATTCAAGGCTGAATTTCCTGACCTGCCGATGGCCGAGTTCGAGGAATTCTTGAAGCGTAGCTGTCTGGGTGAGTTTTCGGGCTGCCTGCTCTACCGCGAAATTACCTCGCGCAGTACCAACCCGATCCTCAAAGAGTCGTTCAAATATATCACCCGTGACGAAGGTCGTCACGCTTCCTTCCTGACCCACACCATGCGCGATCTGGACATCGAGTTCGACCTGCGGTTTTTGACCGACCGCAAGAAACGCCACAATATCCCGCCTAAAATCATGTTCTACACGGTTTATCTCTCCGAGTGCATCGGTTACTGGCGGTACATCACGATTTTCAATCAGCTAGAAGAGCATCCTGAGAATCGTTTCCACCCGATCTTCAAATGGTTTGGCCGCTGGTGCGAGGACGAACACCGCCACGCCCGCTTCTTCTCGATCTTGATGCGGTCGCAGCGCAAGCAGGTACTGGAAGGCATGCTCAATAAAGCCTTGATCCGCTTCTTCACCCTGGCGGTTTACATAACAATGTATTTGCGCGATGCGCAACCAGCCTCCCAGGTGCTGTATAGCCGCATGGGTCTTAACCCGCGCCGCTACGACCTGGACGTGATCAAGCAATGCGACGACGAAGCCTCGACAGTCTGGGGTTTCAAGTTCCAGGTCGAAAGCCCTCAGTTTGCCGCCCACCTCGACCAGATGGTAGCAAACAGCGAGAAGTTAACGGCTCTGGCCGGAAAAACGGGCCTGACCACCCGGTTGCAACGGGCCAGGCTCAAGGCCAGCAACGTTAGCCGGATTGCCCGCCTGTTCGCAATGAAGACGATCAAAGTTTGATTTTTAGGACTAATCAGGACGAAGAAAAGGGCAGCCCCGGCTGCCCTTTTCGTTGTTTATAGCGAAGCCTGCCTCCCTGCTTCAGCCTAGTTTAAGCTGCGCTAATGGCCGGGGAGAGGTAGATTAGAGGGGAAGGGTGGGTGCAGGAAGAATGCGATAGCAATAATCAGGTAAGCCGCCATTAGCTGTACGCCTTCGACCCAGTTGCTTTCGCCGTCGTTAGCGATCTGGCTGGCAATGAAAATCGAAAGAACGATAGCGATTAACTCGAAAGGGCTAAAGATCAGATTTAACTGACTGTTGCCGCCCATAAAAAAGCCCACAAAGACCAGCATTGGGGCGACAAACGCAGCGATCTGGGCGCTGCTGCCGACAGCGATACCAATCGCCAGGTCCATCTTGTTCTTCATCGCCACGATCACTGCGGTCAAGTGTTCCGCCGCATTGCCGATCAACGCGATCAAGATTACCCCGACAAAGAGTTCAGTCCAGCCAAAGCTTTTAGTCAGCGACTCGACACTTCCGACCAAAAATTCAGCCATAAAGCCGACCAGCACCGTCGCGCCGAGCAGCATCATAATGCTTCCTCGCGCACTCCAGCCGTGGCCTTCCTCGTGTTCCGCCGCCGCACCTTCCGGGCTGACCAGATCGCTGTGAGTGCGAAGGGTAAAGTACAACTGGGCGGCGTAGGAAACGATCAGCACCGCCGCTACTCCCAGGCTTAAATTTTCCAGCAGATTGCGCTGGCTAGTCCTCTCGGCGTCGTTGACTGGCGCGGTAAGGGTCAGCGAGAAGATCGCGGGCATTACCAGCCCGATAGCGGCGAGGGTCAGGAAAGTGGTAGCCGCGCTCGTGCCGACCCGGTTAAAAGTCTGGGTTTTGCGCTTCCAGCCTCCCACAAAGATTGCCAGGCCCAAAACGAACAACAGATTGCCGATAATCGAGCCGGTGATGCTGGCCTCGACCACTTCGATCAGGGCGGGATTATCTTTGGCCTTGATCAAGGCCGCAATCGCAATGATTAGCTCGACTGCGTTTCCAAAGGTAGCGTTGAGAAAACCGCCGATCCCCTGCCCGGTTTTGACCGCCAGTTCTTCGGTGGCAGTCCCCATTATTTTCGCCAGGGGAGTGATTGCCAGGCAGGAGAAAAAGAAAACCAGGGTCGGATCGAATCCGGCAAATTCGGCTACGAATGCTAACGGGATAAAGACTAGCATAGCGTAAATAATCTTTTCAAAAATCGAGGAGTCTGTAATGAGACTGGTTAGAGGATTAACGGCCTGTCTGGGCGGGGCCGGGACGTGGGCGGGGGTTGTTTCCTGAGCCATTTAGCTCTTACCTCCTTAATTCTTATCTTGTCTGAACGCCGATATAGACTCCTGCGGACACTATCCTGCTTTGCCCGGCAGCTATTTAGAGTACGCCCATTATGACAAAAAGTTGGAGATAATTCAATCGTCTATCTTCGGTCTTGAAAATAAAAAGGACAGCAAAAAAGGCGTAGTTGCTTACGCCTTTTTATTTCGGATTATTTGGAAACATCTTTGGTTCCTTCTAGTCTTAGCCGGGAGTAAGTTCGCGGTGCGTATTGATGCCGTGATGATCGTCGTGGTCTTCGGTCAGGCTAAGGGGCAAGGCTACAAGCGTATTGACGTTTGTAACGTTATCTTCCATTGCGCCCATGTAACGCTGCGACCGGGAGCCATCGAAGCTTGCCTTCATCGGTTCGCCGTGGTGTGTAACCAGATCGAACTCGATCTCATCGTGGGCAGTTTCAGTTATTTTATGAGGCATCGCTAAATCTCCTTCTTCTTGAATATCTGGTGAGCAACCGGCCACTGTGCATCCGATTTACCCTTCTATACTTTGCACGAACGATTTGAATGATATTGTGGTAAGACAAAAATAAGCACAGAGCAGCTTTCAGCGATATTATAACACAAAAATTGTTATAATAGAATATTTTTATTGTAAAGATAAGTTAAGGCAATAATAGCGGATCGAGACGCCGCTGATTCTGGCTCATCGGAAAAGCACATATCTAACATATTAATAATATAATTATACTCAATTCAAATACGCTTGACAGATAGTTGTAAATATATTATAGTTAGATTAGACCGAAAATTTTAGGCAGCCACTCTGTTAATTTTTGGTAAAGTATTTCATCCAATTTGAGAAGTAAAAATAAATATTTGCATTAGCATTCTAAGAACTCATCCGTCGTAATAGATCAGCTAAGTTTTAGCTCGTTTCAGCTAAGGAGTTAAGTAATGCGCGGACCCGCTATCGTCCGGCCACGCCACCTGCGCAGGTTGCATCTGGCACTGGTTGCATTCACCCTCGTTGCCTTCGTGTGTGCTGCTTTTTCCCTTGAAGCTCCTACGGCAGATGCCGCTGACCAGCCAACCGTACCCGCTAAGGCAGGTTCTCCCGCTATACCCGGTAAATCCCGGCCCGGTAAGAAGCCCGCCCCTCGAACCGTTACTTCAGCCTTCCAAAAGCAGCCGCTTGGCTTCGAGCAGAATACCGGCCATTACGATCAGGCGATCCGTTATATCGCGCACGGTCAGGGCTATACGGTGTCTTTATTGCCCACCAGCCTCAAACTTGATCTGGTCAAACCACCCACGACCGGTTGCGCTGGACAACTTAAATCCCCTAAATGTCTTCGCCGCGCAGAGCGTGGAACCGGCCAGAAAGTTTCGTCGGCCAGCCTGAAGTTAAATCTGCTGGGAGTTTCCGATAAAGTCCTCCTTTCGGCAGACAAACCACTGGCGACTAAACTTAACTACTTTTCGGGTAATACGCCCTCGAAATGGCTGACCGGCATCAGCACTTACGCCCGTGTCACCTATAATAACCTCTACAATGGCATTAATCTGGTCTACTATGGCAACTCGCAAGACCAGTTAGAGTATGATTACGAAGTCGCGCCGGGAGCTAATCCGGCGGCGATTGCTTTCAATATCGAGGGAGCCTCCAGCCTCGTCCTCAATGCTAAAGGTGAACTGGTAATTAAAATCAACGGAACCGAGCTTGTGCAAAAAGCTCCCGTCGCCTACCAGATAGTCAGTTCCAGAACCGGGCGTAACCAGCGAGTCGAGGTGCCTGTCCGCTTTGTGCTAAACGGTAACAGGGTAAGCTTCAAAGTGGGAGCTTACAATACCGGGCGGCCTCTGGTGATTGACCCAACTCTGAACTATTCTCGTTACATCGGAGGGAATAAATCGGACGGCTCTTTCCGGGTGTCCAGCACGGCGGATGCCGCCGGTAATATCTACGTCACCGGCATTACTTATTCCATGCCCGGTTCTACTACCGGCGATATGTTTGTGATGAAGGTAGACCCGACCGGCAGCACGGTAGCCTGGATCAGCTATCTGGCTGGCGGCGACGAAGATAATCCTTACGCTATTATGCTCGATCCTTCCCAATCTAACCTATTTGTGGTGGGCGGTACCGCCAGCGACGGGCTGACTCTGGCAACTTCACCGGCCTTTCCTACCACTGCCGGGGCTTACGCTACCACTTCGAGCGGTGGCTACGAGGCTTTTTGGACTCGCCTGAATGTTAATACTGGCACGCTGGGCTACTCGACTTTCATGGGCGGGGCGGGTACGGATGAGTTTGTGGGAGCTTACGTAGATGCCAGTTCGATTTATCTGGCAGGCTATAGCGAGTCGGTTAGCGGGCCAAGCCTGACCAGGTTTCCCGTTAGCGGTGGCGCACAGCAACCGACCTATGCCGGAGGGTTGGATGCCGTCGTAGTTCGTTTTGCGAACCCTTCTGCTACGCCCACCCTGGCTTATTCGACCTATCAGGGCGGGGCCGATTATGACCTGGCCTATGATGTGGTGGCCGATAGTAACGGCAACGCTTACGTAACGGGCAACACTTTCTCGACGGACTTTCCGACGGCTGGCACGGCCTATCAGGGAACTAACGGCGGCGGCGAAGATGTTTTTGTCGCCTGCTATAATCCGAGCGGGGTTTTGCAATACAGCACTTACCTGGGCGGGGCGGGAGACGATGAGGGAGCAGGCATTGGCCTGGTTAATACTGGCGTCGGCGGCGGAGTGTACGTTGCAGGTCGCACAGCGTCGGACGGCCTTGCTACACCGGGGGCTTTCCAGGCTACTAAAGCCGGTAACAGCCAGGCTTTTGTCGCCCGCTTTATCCTGAGCGGTAGCGACCTGCGGCTAGGTAATAGCGTAACCGACTCGTACTTTACCTACCTGGGCGGCACGGCTTCCGGCCCGGAAGATACCAACGCCGAAGGTATGGATGTCTCGCCCAGTGGTACGGTCTATGTCGTCGGTAATACCAACGCGACCAGCTTTCCAACTACGAGCGGGGCCGCCTACGGTGGCGGTATTTACGATGGCTTTGTAACCGCCCTCGACCGCACTGGCTCGGCCCTGGATTACAGCACCCTGGTAGGTGGCAACGGAGCCGACCGCGCCACCAACGTCTATGTCAGCCCGATCAGCGAGAGTGTGTATGTAACCGGCTTCACCTGTAGCTCCACTGGCTCTTTTGCCGGTACCGGACTCGGCCTGGGTGGAACAAGCACCGGACGCTCGCCTACGATTGGTGGTAACGGCTACCTTGTTCCGCCTTTTGCCACCACCGACTGCGATGCTTTTATTTCCGAACTTAGCCTGGGCCTGACTGTAACGACCCTGGCGGACGAAACTACTACCAACGGGCAATGCTCCTTGCGCGAGGCGATCAGCAATGCCGAAGCCGACGCGCAGACCTTCCCCGATTGCAGCAAAGGGGCCGGGGCGGATGTGATCAAGTTTAGATTACCGCTCCCGGCTACGGTTACGGTGGGGTCGCAACTGGCCGACGTCACGACCAATATCACTTTGCAAGGGCCGGGTGATCCTTCCCTGTTAACCCTGGCCGCTTCCGGTAGCGGCTACCGGGCTTTTACTTCGGACGGTATTCTTACCCTGGCTAACCTGACTTTCACGAGTTTTGATAATCCGGGCGTGGGAGCGGTCGTAGATAACTTCAATACCACCAACCTGTTTAACTCCGTAGCAACCGGCAATAATACGGGTGAGCTTGGTACGATTGGAGCCGAAGGCGGCACGCTCAATATCGCAAGCTCGACCATTTCCGGCAATACTTCGTCTGGTAGTGGCGGTGGCGTTGGCTCCTACGCTGGCACAGTCAATATTGCTAACTCGACCATTTCCGGCAATAGTGCTACCTACGACGGCGGAGGTATTAGTAATTTTGGGGATTTGCTCAATGTTACGAATTCGACTATTTCAGGCAACACTTCCGGTTACGCCGGTGGCGGTATCGCCAACTATTCCACCGCTAAAGTGTCTAACTCGACAGTTGCTTACAACACGTCTACGGGAGGCACTGGCGGTGGAATTGGCAACGAAAATTTCGAGTCGGCGGCAACCTTAACTCTTTACAGCACTATCGTGGCCGCTAACTCTGCTTCCAGCATCGAAGCCACTGGCAAAGATATAGAATACGGCATTATTTCGCTGGGCTACAACCTGATCGGAACCACCGACGGCGCACTGATCACCCCCACTACGGGCGATCAGTTCGGCACGGACGCTGCGCTCCTCGATGCTCGCCTGGCCCCGCTGGGCAACAACGGTGGCCTGACGCAGACCCACCTGCTGCTGAGTGACAGCCCGGCCCGCGATACGGGCGATCCTGCTTATGCCGGGCCGCACGTCCTCGACCAGCGCGGTTCTGGCTACCCGCGGATCAAGGGCGGGCGGATTGACATCGGGGCGACCGAGTTCTAAAGCGTAAAGGATCGGCTGGCCTAATCCCACTTCGCTGCCAGAGCCTCGATCCGACTCTTGTACTCGATGCGCTCTAGCCACTCGGTCGGCCAGGCTGCCCGACCGTGATAGGCCCCGGCAAAAGCACCGCTAAGGCACGCGATAGAGTCAGAGTCACCGCTACTAAGGGCGGCCCGCCGCAGGGCCGCTACCGGGTCGTCCGGGAAGAGCAAAAAACAAAGTAAGCCGGTAGCAAAAGCTTCCTCGGCGATCCAGCCTGCCCCGGTTAAAAGACAGGGATCGAGCTTTCGATTAGCCTGTATTTGCGCGGGAGCGAGGGCGGTTTCTAGCCGGTTCAGCACTCCCAGGCATTCTTCCCAGCCTTGCTCGATAAACTCTTCCGGGCTGCTGACCCCTGGCCGTTGCCAGAGACTTCCCAACCATTCGCTGTGATAGACCCTCTTTTGCTCCGAGACGTACTCTCGTAAAAATTCCAGCAAATCCGCCAAAGTTCCGCCCGCAACCAGATAAGCGATAGTTCGGCTCGTTAGATCAGAGGCGGCCAGGGCGGTAGCGTGACCATGCGTAAGGGCCGCCTGGAATTGAGCGATTGCCCCGCGCTCGGCCTGGCTCACCCCCTCTTTACCCGTCCCCGCCGGTAGCAGACCCACCGGGGCTACGCGCATATTAGCTCCGCAGCCTTTGGAAGAAATAGTGGTAGCGTCATACCAGGGTAGGCCCACGGCCAGTTTTTCACAAGCCCTCAGACAGCTTATACCCGGTGCGCGGTTGTTGTCGGGACTTCTCAGCCACTCGACAAAGGCCGTGCGGAGCGGCCCTTCCAGGCTATCGGCCCGGAAAGGTTGGGGAGCCTGAAGCAGGGCTTCGCCTACCGCCAGCATCATCTGGGTATCATCCGTCACCAGGGCGGGATTACCGGCGAGTTGCTGAGGGCCAGCAGGAGGATAGGTGTGGAGAATTTGCGCCACACTCAAAAACTCGGTGGGAGCTGCAAGCGCATCGCCTAAAGCCAGTCCAAACAAACAGCCGGAGGCCCGTTGAGTTATGTGGGTCGGGTGGTCTATCGTCATAATATTTTAATCTTTACCCTAGCTCTGGCTGAGCTAACCGGCCCGGCCTTTCGCCTCGACCGTTTCGCCACTGGCGAGATTGAGTCCGCTAAAATCTTCCGGCTTGACGTCGGGGCCGATTTTGCAGTTGCGCCCGACGGTAATTCCGGCGGGCAGGTGGGCGCGTTTACCAATCAAAGTAACGCCGCTACTGAGGCGTTCGGGTTCGGCCCGGTTGGGAGTGAGGTCGTCGCCCTGCCCGATCTGGCTATCCGGATCGATCACTACTTCTTTATCAATTACCACTCGCTCGACCCGCGAATTGCGTCCGATCACCGTATCGGTCAGGATAATCGAGTCGCGCACGACCGCTCCTTCTTCGACTACTACACCGGGTGAAAGCACGCTATGGATCACCTGCCCATTGATCTGGCAACCGTGGGAAATAAGGCTTTGTTCAAGCTGGGCGTTGGCTCCGACCGTTGCAGGGGCGCGTTCTTCGCTGCGGGTGTAAACTACCCAACTTCGCTCGTACAGGTCGAGGGCCGGTTGATCGTCCAGCAAACCCATATTGGCCTGCCAGTAGGCTTCGACCGTGCCAATGTCCTCCCAATAACCCTCGAAAAGATAAGCCCAGACCTGATCGCCTGCCGCCAGCATTTGCGGGATGACATTGCGCCCGAAATCGTGCTGGCTGTTGGGCGTGGCGGCATCGTCCAGGAGGCGGTCGGTCAGGACGTTTTTGTTAAAGACGTAGATGCCCATCGAGACCAGGTTATCGGTCGGATGGGTCGGTTTTTCCTCGAAAGTCGTGACCCGGCCCGCATCATCCACCCCGACGATCCCGAAGCGGTGAGCATCTTCCAACGGAGCGCGAATGATCCCGACCGTTACATCGGCTTTGTTCTGGAGGTGGAAATCAATCAAAGGGCGGTAATCCATTTTGTAGATGTGGTCGCCTCCCAGGATCAGCACGAGGTCGGTATCGAGGTCGTAAATTTCTTCGAGATTCTGGTAGACCGCATGCGCCGTGCCGCGATCCCATCCGGCTTCTTTGCGGCCCTGGTAAGGAGCAACTACCCGCACACCACCCCGTAGCCGGTCAAGGTCCCAGGGCTTGCCGTTCCCGATATGCTGATGGAGCGAAAGAGGTTGGTACTGGGTTAGTACCATCAGGTTATCCAGGCCCGAATTGACGCAGTTGCTCAGTACAAAATCTATGATGCGGTACTTTCCGGCAAAAGGGACTGCCGGGATTGCCCGGTGTTCCGAAAGTACATTCAAGCGTTCGCCCGGCCCACCGGCCAGGATAATGGCCCACACGTCAGGGTTGGTAGTAGGCATGTTCGCCGTTTCTCCTCGCTTTGCTCTAATTCTCAACTCGCCCGTCTCGGATAACTGGGTCTATGGTAAAGTAAGAAAGGGCGGAATGTCAATCCCTTTCGGCCAACCAAAAAAGTCGGTTTTGAGGAACAAAATTGAGGAACAAAAAAGAGGGAAGCAAACTTTGCTTCCCTCTTTTTACGCCTGAATTACTTCTGGTTAGGTTTGAATTACCTTTGAAGTAATCCTAGCGAGGCGACATATCTACCAGTGGAGCATAACTGGCGTTGGTGTCCACGATTTTGATAAAGTCAATCGCGTAAGTCGGGCAGGCATCCACGCACAGACCACACCGAATGCAGCGTTTCTCGTCCAGCAGCATCCCGCTATACTCGGTCTGCATTTCCCGGCCTACCTCCGGCAACACTTCCGGCTTATTGCCGTCGAGGTCCTGGGCTGGAATCATGTACAGCACGTCGTAAGGGCAGGCTTCCACGCATAGGCCGCACAGGATACACAGATTCGGATCAATATTGATGTTGTTCTGGCACAGGAGACAGCGCGAGGCTTCGTCTTTACCCTGCTCCCGGCTCAGGCCAAGCTCAACCTCTTCGTAGGGGTTTTTCTTGCGCTGCGAGACCGGCAAAAGCGGTTGGTGATTGCGATGTTTGCCGTCGTAGCCGGTAGCAAAGACAGGCCGTTTGATCGGGATAAGTTCGAGGTTTGGCTCCAGCACCCGGTCGCTTTTGAGGAAGCGATCAATCGCTACGGACACTTTGTGGCCTTCGCCCATCGCGTGTACCACGTCGCTTGCGCCGTTATAAAAATCCCCGGCGATAAAGAGGCTTGGTACGCTGGTCATGAAGGTTTTGCGGTCGCGCTCTGGCCCCCAGCCGCCTTTTTGCAACTGCATTTCAGGATAGCGCACGTTACGTTTTGGTCCCATCAGGTCGGCGCACCAGCTAAAATCAATATCCTGGCCGAAAGCAACTACAATCGTATCGCACTCGTAAACGTACTCGCTACCCTTGATCGGTACTGCTTTGCGCCGTCCGCTACTATCCGGGTCGCCCAGCTTGTTGCGGGTCATTTCGATGCCTTTAAGCGAACCGTCTGCGTTGAGGACGACTTTATTGGGTGAAACGAGGGTTTTAATCTCGATGCCTTCCGGCTCCATCAGGCCGATTTCTTCTTCGGTCGCGCTCATTTCTTCCAGGGTGCGCCGGTAGAGCATACTGACTTTTTTGGCTCCCTGCCGTACCGCCGAGCGCACGCAGTCTACCGCCGTAAAGCCGCCGCCGAGAACAGCCACCCGGCTACCGATGTCGTTTCGGACACCCCGGTTGTAATCCATCATAAACTGAAGGCCCGGCACGACACGCTCGTGCTTTTCGCCCTCAATTCCGAGCGGTTTTTCTTTGTAAGTGCCTGCTGCCATCAGCACGGCGTCGTACTCGTTCAAAAGGTCGCTCAACATGACGTCGCGCCCGATATAGGTGTTGAGTTTATATTCGACACCTAGAGCCAGCACGTTTGCTTCGATCTCAGCCGAGATAATCTCGCGGGGCATGCGGTAGTCTGGGATGCCGACCCAGATCTGGCCGCCCAGCTTTTCCAGAGCCTCGTAAATCATCACGTCATGCCCGACCTCGGCCAGGTCACGAGCGGCCACCAGGCCGGTCGGCCCGCCGCCGACGATGGCAATCTTCGTACCGAGGGTTCCGGTAGTTTTATGCAGCTTGGTCGCATCGTTGAAGCCAAAATCGGCGGCCACCCGTTTCAGGTCGCGGATACCGATTGGCTCATCAATAAGGCAACGGCGACAAATATCCTGGCAGGGAGCGGTGCAGATGCGGCCCATCACGCCCACCAGCAGGTTCGAGTGCCGGTTGATGTCGTAAGCCTCGCCGTATTTACCCTGGCTGATTTTATCTATGTACTCTGGCACGTTGGTGTCAACCGGGCAGTTGAACTGGCAGTTGACGTTTTTCTTCATCCAGAGATTGTCGCCCTCGGCGACCTCGAATTTGTTTCCCATTGTGGCAAGCTCCCTCTAGGCAGCAATTAGCATTAGCAACCGGCTATCCGCTAGATCATTTCTGGGTGTAGTAAACCGGCACACGGGGCAGATCGTTCGCGCCTGGAATGTCCACTTCCGGTGCATTACCGATAATACTTTCTTCACCCCGCCGCCCGACTGCCGGGCGAGTGTAGCCGATAGGGGAACGATAGATTGTATCGGGTTCTGCCGGACAGACGTTCGCGCAACGCGCACAGCCGGTGCATTTGTTCTGGTCTATCGCGTAGACATAAACTTCTTCAGGGTAGCTGGCCGTCGCCATGATGTTACTCTCGAAGATAGATTTAGGCAGGGTCGGGCAGACGTCAATGCAATTGGTGCAGCCAATGCATTTGTTTTCGTCAATAGTGTAGCGCGTTTTTTTCTTAACATAGGCCAGGAGCCGGAAATCGGTTCCGCCGTAGTGATTGTAATATTTTTTCAAGCCCATAGAAGTATCTCTTTCTGTATTGTCGCCCGTTTATTGGCCTACACAGTCAAGCTCATTATACCACTAACGTAAAAGAAGAAGCATGCTAATCGCCACACCACAGGGGAGCTACTGCTCTATTGTATGTTTCGAGAGGGGCGGCTGTCTGTAGCGACTGCTACGACCTCTTTTTTAGCCTTTTCTAGCCTTTTCCTGGTATTTTTGAGAGCAATCTGAACATCGCCGAAAGCCAAATATGTTATAATAATACCAACTTAGAGCGAGTAAGCAAAGAGATAAAACCTGATCGTAATCATTTGTATATGCTAATCTAACCAAACCTTTCAGCAGCCCCGGCGTAAAATATAGGTGCAGGTGATGAAGCGAAATGCTTTAGGGAGTTGAGCCAGGACGGTTGCCGCCGGTAGCGGCTAGAAAGAGGCGGATGGATGCCCAAATTGTTGATTTTAGGCGGTGGCTACGGCGGACTGGCCGTGGCTCAAAAGTTGGATGCCCTGGGCCGAGGTCGCAGCAAATGGGAAATTACTATCGTTGACCAGCGCGATTATCATCTGATCCAGGTGCGTGTACACGAAGTTGCGGCGAATTCGATCCCGGCGGAACGAGTGCGGATTCCGTTCACCGAGCTTTTGCAAGGGCGCGGGATTAAATTTATCCAGGCCCATATCCAGAAGATTGACCCTCACACTAAACAGGTTGAAACCAGCCAGGGAACCTTTTCTTATGACCGACTGGTGGTGGCGATTGGTAGCGAGACGGCTTACCGCAACATTCCGGGCTTGCGCGAACACTCTTTCCCGATGAAAGAACTTGAGGATGCCGTGCGATTTCGCAAAGCCGTGATTGACGCTTTCAAAGAAGCCGCCGACCCGGACGCTGCGCCCCTCGTGCCTCACGACGAACGATTGACATTCGTAATCGGTGGCGGTGGCCTGACCGGTTCGGAACTGGCCGGAGAAATGATTGATTTTTGTAACGACCTGTCGAACCGCTATAAAGTACCGACCAATAGCTTTCGCGTCGTGCTGCTGGAAGCTGCCGACCACCTCTTACCCGGCCTGAGTCGGCAATATGGCGATTATGTGCGCGGCGAATTGCGGTCGCGGGGAGTCGTGGTCGCTACCGGGGCTTTTATCGAGCGAGTGGAGCCGGGAACGATTTATCTCAAGGGCGATAAGATGGTGCGCGGTAAAGTCTTTTGCTGGGCCGGAGGAATCGTGGCTCCGCCGATCCTGGCCGAAAGTGGCTTCGAGGTGGGCAAGGATGGCCGGATCGCCACCGACGAGTATCTGCGCTCGAAGCAATTTCCCGAAGTTTACGTCCTGGGCGATGCCGCGACCGTGCCGGATAGCCGGACGGGGCGGGCCGTACCGTGGACCGGCCAGTACGCCGAGCGGCAGGGGCATTACCTGGCCGAAAGTTTGTGGGACGAGGAGCGCGGTATTCGCACCCGGCCCTACCAACCGTTTAGCCTTGGTACGGCTATTTCGATAGGCCGCAGCGAAGCACTAACGATTACCGGCCTGATCAAGCTCACCGGCGTACCCGGTCGCCTGGCTAAGAACGTCAGTTACGACAATTACGAATGGAATATTCGGTACAAGCCGCGTATTTTGAATGTGTAGACCGGGCGGTTAGCAACCGACCTTCAGCTAGAAGTCCAATATATTGCCCAGGCGATCTAGTTTTTAACCGCCGGTTTCTAATCGCTACTACCAGGAAAGCTTTATGACCGACCAAGCTTCGACTTACATTAGCGGGTATTTCTTGGCACTGGAAGCCGCCGTGCTTTTGTTTCTGATTATTCCGGCGGCCAGTGCCGCCGCCCGGCGGCTTAAACCGGCCTGGCGTGCCTGGGTCTGGCCGCTAATTTTTGGCGGTCTGGCACTTACCAGTGTATGCTCGGCCACGGCCAGTATCCTCAATATCACCGACACGCGAGAGCCTTTGTGGAAAGCGGTCAATCTGCTGGCCGGTCTGTCTTTCACTTTCCTGACCCTCAATACACTCTACCGGGCCGTGCCGGAAGCAGTGGCCCGTAGTTTTGCTCCGCTCGTCTGGGTGGTCTATCTTGTTTTTGCTATCGGGGTGCTGGCGGTAGCCTCGTTTGTGCCGGTTTTGATCTACGATGCGGTTTGCTCGGTGCTGGTTTTCCTGTTCTACAGTTCGCTTTTCGCCCGCGACCGCGACCGCGCCACCGACGCGCTGCCGGTTATGTTCGGCACGGGCCTGATCTTGCTGGCTGATTTAGTAGCCTCTTTTACCTTTGTGGTACGGTTGGGGCCGCTCAGCTTCGACCAACTCCTGCCATTCAATCTCCTCGAAATCGTAGCCCTGGTTCTTTTCTTCCAGGGTGCTTCCGCCTCTTACAGCGTCAAGTACGACATGCAGCGCAGCCGAGAACGCGCCCTTTCCGGTCGTTAGCCCGTTTCAAGGGGTGGGCATAGGGGAGGCCGAAGCCGTAGGCGTGCTAAGCTGGCTGTCGCTGTTTCGCCCGATGTACCCTCCAATTCTTGCCTCTGCCTGGGTTGTCGGCGGGTAAACTGGCCTGTTTCGGAGGCCGGAGGGTTGGCTAGCCTCGCCTGCGGGCCAGGTTAGCACCGTTGGCTCAATTCTTCTCCATACCAAGAGGGGAGTAGGTAATCCTCTACTGGTGCTATCAAAGCCGGACTCAATACTAAGATTACTGAGACCTGGTAAAGCGCGGGCGGTTGCTAAGTCGTCGCGGGCCTTATCGCGTTCGCTACTGACCCGGCCAAGTTGCACCAGGGCGAAAAAGGCGATCAGGCTGACGACGGCCAATACCAGAGCCAGGGTCAGCAAGATAGCGCGTTCAGGTCGGCTATCAGCCTGCTTGCTTTGCCGCAAAAACTCGTTTTCGAGCAAGCCAGGTGCAGGCACGATCCGGGCGGCACTGTCCTGGGCCTGAGCCAGATCGAACCCGGCGTAAAGCCGACCTGGAGCCTGGTTTTCGTCCTGCCAGGCGCGGGCGGCAGCGGTCAACCGCTCCGCTACGGCGCGGTCGGCCTCGTTCTGGCGATGCCATTCGGCCAGGCGCGGCCAACCCAACCGTAGCGAAGCCGGAGAGTAAGGAACGGCGGAACCACTGGCCGGTTTTTGAAGTAGGTTGGCGGCAGAGAAGACGGCCAGAATCGGCCCAGGGCCGGGTTGGGGCGGACGAATGAGAGGGGTTACAGGCCGCAGGACAGACGCGAGCCTGGATGAAGGGGCCAAAGTTCGCTCATTAGCCTCGAAAGCTGACGCGTTGAAAGCAGCCAGGCTTTCTTCCTCTCCGTCGGCCTCATCTCTTTCTAATCCCTGTTCCCCGTTACTAAGGGTGGTAGACGGTGCGTTAATAGGTAACTTTTGCTTCTGGACGCTTGAATCTCCTGCCCACTCCTCTAAAAATAACCGCCGGGTAAGTTCTTGCTGGGCGGGGGTCAAAGCCTGGAAAGTTTTTTCGGCTCGACCGGGTAAAGCCTGGGCCAGTCCGCCGCACTCCTGGTACGCTCTCCCGGTCAGGCGGTCCTCCTGGCGGGTCTGATAAAGTTCCCACAGGCTATATTGAAGGAGCGGCAGCCGCAAAGCTTGCATTTGAGGCTTCAGTTCGGCCAGGTCGTCCAGCAGCGTGCCGAGTAAGTCCGGTTCAAGCGTTAGCCCGGCAGCCCGGCACTGCCCTTCGATCAGGCCCGCCCAGTCCTCTGGCAGCCCAACCTCGTAACGACAGGTCGCAGAAGCCAGAGCCTGTGCCAACCCTGTGTGAACGGCGCAATCGGTCAGGCGGTCGGTCGGCAAAGTCAGGACGACCGTATTATTGCCGGTGGGTGTATCGGCGGCGTGTAAAAGAGCGGCCAGGAAACTGTCGCGTTCGGCGAGATCGAGGCCGGGCCGGAAAATATCCTCTAATTGGTCAACAATCCACAGGTTCGGCCCGGTGCTGCCTCCTTCCCGGCCTGTAAGCTGGCTCAAGGTGTGTGGATCGGTTTGCAGGCGGCTACGCAAAGCTGGTACTGGCAGGTCGAAACGACGGGCCAGCAACCCGGCCAGAGTCGTCAGGGGTCGGTCGCCCGGTCGAAACAGCGTAACAAACGTGTCGGGGGTGGCCTGGCGCAACGCTGGCACCAGTCCGGCCCGCACCAGCGAAGATTTACCGCTTCCTATCCCGCCCACCACCGCCAATAAGCGAGTCGCCTTGAGTTTTTCCCGCAGCCGTTGGATTGCCGCTTCCCGTCCTTGCAGCAGATGTGCCTGGTTTTCCTCGAACGGCAGCAGGCCGGGAAAGGCGGCGTTGGAAGTAGCAGAGCCTTCGTCGAGAGCCGCTTTCAAAGCCAGGGCCGCAGGATGAGGCGAATTTAGCAGAAGTTTTTGGATTTCGTCCTGTGTCCTCGGCCCGGTAGCGGTAGCTCTCAAATCGAGCCAGGGCAGGTTTTGCAAGCCGGGCGGGAGAAGATCAGGGTCGAAGGGATCAGGTAAACCGGGCAACAGTACCAGGTAGAGTTGGAAAGCTCGGTCGCGGGCGAACAGGCCAAACCTCTGGTCGCGTTGCGCCCGCGTCAGGGCTTCTGCCAGGTATGGACGAGTGGCCCAATCCGGGTCGCTCAGGTCGTGCGGGCCGATCAAGATCGCGCAAGAACGGTAGGTTCGCAAATCGGGCCGGGTTGCCGGGATTTCTTCGGAGGTAGTTTCCGGCTTTACCAGGGCCGGGCGTTCCAGTGGGTGGTAGGAGAGGAACACTTCATTGTAAGTTTCTATCATAATTTCGGTCTCGGTCCTGGTTTCGCTCATTCCAAAAGCTATGCCACGTTCTAACTTTAGTTCATATTATGCCGGGTAGCAGCGGGCTGTCAAGCGCACTGGGCCGGACGGCAAGTTTAGAGTTGGGTTTGGGACAAGTAAAAAGCTCGACCGGCGTTCGGTCGAGCTTTTTGGGTTTTAGCCTGCCTGGAAGCTTTTAGATAAAGAGCGGAACCAGCACGAGCGTGATGGTCGCCAGCAGCTTGATCAAAACGTGCAGAGCAGGTCCGGCGGTATCCTTGAATGGGTCGCCGACGGTATCGCCGACGACGGCGGCAGCGTGGGGTTCGCTGCGCTTCGCCAGCACCTTGCCGGTTTCGTCCTTCAAGTTGCCCGCCTCGATCCACTTCTTGGCGTTATCCCAGGCTCCGCCGGAGTTATTGAGATAATTCGCCATCAAAACGCCAGTAATTGTACCGACAATTAGCAGACCCGCCACCGCTTGCGCCCGCAAAATCAGGCCGACCAGTACCGGCGTAGCGATAGCCAGCACTCCCGGCACAATCATCTGCCGCAAAGCTCCCTGCGTTGCAATATCCACGCAGCGGGCGTAATCCGGCTCACTGGTGCCTTTCATGATGCCGGGGTCGGACCGGAATTGTCGCCGTACTTCCTCGATCATACTCTGGGCGGCCTGGCCGACGGCCCGGATTGCGAACGAGCTAAAGAGGAAGACCAGCATGGCCCCGATGAAGCCGCCGACAAACACTGCCGGGTCGAAAATATTGACAATCGAAACCGTTTCGCCTACATTCTGCGAAGGCAATAGCGTTCCGTCCGCCGCCCGCGTCACCTCGCGCACGTTCTTGACCAATCCGGCTTCCTGGACGTAGGCCGAGAAAAGTAGGAAAGCGGCCAGGGCTGCCGAACCCACGGCGTAGCCTTTGGTCAGAGCTTTGGTAGTGTTGCCCACGGCGTCCAGAACATCGGTCACGTCCCGCACACTCTCCGGCGCATTACTCATTTCGACGATACCACCGGCATTGTCGGTAATCGGGCCGAAAGTATCCATTGCCAGAATGTACGCTGCGCTCATCAGCATGCCCATCGTAGCCACCGCCGTGCCGAAAATGCCAAACTCGAAGGCGGTGGCCGGGTCAATCCCGGTAATCGTGCGGCCCAGGCCGAATGAGCCAAGCAGCGCAGCCCCGATCACTAGCGTTGGAAAAGCGGTAGTCTCGAAGCCGACCGCCGTACCACTGATAATAACCGTGGCTGGCCCGGTGCGACTGGAACGGGCAATTTCGCGGACGGGCCGCCAGGAGCCAGAGGTGTAATACTGGGTGATAAACACGAAAGCTATGCTCGTCACGATCCCGATCAGACCGCACAGGCCGAATTTCCACCCGGCATCGCTGTATTTATCGGTCTGGAGCATCCAGTAAGATGTGCCGAACATCGCCACCGCCGAAAGTGCCGCCGTGACGTAATAGCCCAGGTTGAGGTCACTCATCGGGTCGTGCGGGCGATTGCTGCTGCGAACCGCCAGCACTCCCACCAGCGAAGCGATCACGCCAAAGCTGAGGACGACCAGCGGGAACAGAATATAGGCGGCCTGGCCGGTGACGCGGAAGAGAGCCACGCCCAGGATCATCGCGCCCAGGTTTTCGGCGGCAGTAGACTCGAACAGGTCGGCTCCGCGTCCGGCGCAGTCGCCCACGTTGTCGCCCACCAGGTCGGCGATCACCGCCGGGTTGCGCGGGTCGTCTTCGGGGATACCCGCTTCGACTTTACCTACCAGGTCGGCCCCTACATCGGCGGCTTTGGTGTAAATACCGCCGCCAAGCTGGGCGAAGAGAGCAACAAAGCTGGCTCCAAAGCCGAAACCGACAATCGAAGCAATTACGTTATTGACGGTCTGGGCGTTAGGCCGGTCGGCCAGCAGTTCGCCGCCACCGTAAGCCAGGAAAATCGTAGTCAGACCCAGGAGGCTGAGGGCCACTACCAGAAAGCCCGAAACGGCTCCGCCCCGCAAGGACGAGCGCAGAGCCGCCGCCAGACTGACGCGGGCGGCGGCAGCCGTTCGCAAGTTAGCCTGGATCGCTACGAACATACCGACAAAGCCAGAAATGGCGGAGCAAATCGCCCCGACCAGGAAGGCGATAGAAGTTTTAATACCGAGTTCCGGGCCGTTAATTGTCACCGTGCTTTTGATACTTTGCGGTAAAAACGACAACAACACGCCCAATAATACGGCTGCAACCAGGGCCAGCACCGCAATAGTGGAATACTGGCGGCGCAAGAAAGCCATCGCACCCTGATAGATTTTGCTGGCAATGTTCTGCATCTCCGGTGTTCCTTTATCCCCGGCCAAAACCTGGCGGGCCAGGAACAGCGAGAACAGGACACCGATCAGCCCGGCTCCATAGATTACTCCGAGCCATGCACCGACCATAGAGGGTTCCTCCTAGTTATAAGGTTACTTTAGATTACTTAGCCCAAAGTTATAAACTGCATTTAAGGCCAAATACGCGATTTGGCCTGATAATTAATAAATCCGTTCGTTTCGCTTCAATTCAATCCGCTTCGTTTCGCTTCGCTTCAATTCAATCCGCTTCGCTTCGATCTAATCCGGTTCAGCTGGTCCACTTTGCTCCAAGCTTATTGTCCGTCAGTGCAGGCCAGGAGTCAGCCTGAACGTACCCGGCAGAGCCAGGCAAACTTGTACAAAGCGTGAGCGGGGTAAGAAGCAAAAGGTTGGAGGTTGGGAGTACCCAGAGAAAACTACCCGGAACAGTTGAACCGACCGGCTACCCGGCGTACTTGAAATACCGGGCCAGTCTCAAAGCTTTGTTCGATTATCTTTTGTTCCTCCACGAACGCACACAGGTACTATGTGCAACCTCGCACAAACCTTAGCGGATTTTAACACAGCCTTAACCGAGTGTAAAGCGACCGATGACATTTATCAGGGGGAATGCAAAGTTCTTCTCGGCTAATGTTTCGCCCTGCCGAAAGCATCAGGGCGGTTGCAAAGTTGGGTTCTGGCCTGTCCGTTCTCGCCCGGTCTCGCCATGTCATTCTGAGCGACGCTAAAGTAGGTCTTGAATACCTTCGATCTAAGCGAAGAATCTTCTTGACTAAGCAAGATCGAGGTAAATCAAGAAGATTCTTCGCTACGCTCAGAATGACAACCCGACTTTGTATTCCCCCTGTGACATTTATCAGGGCGAGACAGGGCGAAACCGGGCGAGGAAGAAAAAGTCAGAACCCGACTTTGCAACCGCCCGGCGACATTTATCCTGGTGCTGGCGTTCTCACTGCCAAGACTTGAATTTTTCTTTCCCTTAGGCCACAGGTGTATAAAAAGTAATAGAGGCGATCCCCTGGGATCGCCTCTATCAAAAATAGGCTCGAAAGGTTAGTTGTTCGCGTTGGCTGCTAGAGGCGCAGAGGGTAGATTAGGCCGGGCTGTTACCGTAAAGGTACGAGCCGCACCCGTTCCGACCGTGACTGCCGCCAACTGCCGGTCTTTTTCTTCCTGCTCCTGCCAGTACGGGCGCAATTCCTTGCCGAACTGGTTGAGGTGCTGGTTGGCAAAGAAGAAGAAATCCGGCCCTGGCCCGCGATGAGCCAGTCGTTCTTTGATCGCTTCCTGCGAGTAAACTCGTTCGTGCATGTAGAGGAAGCCTTCTTTAAGCTCTTCGTTGCTCATCCCGCGCATGTTGATGACGAGGTTATGCGCATCGTAACGCGCCCAGTTACGATTGAAAATGCGGCCCTGGCTGTTAAGCTGGTTGTAATAGCTTGTGCCGGGGTAGGGCGTGCAGATAAAGAAGACCGGCATCTCGATGTGGTTCTCGATGATAAACTGAGCGGTTTTCTCGAAGCCGTCCGGTTTATCGTGGTCGAAGCCAAACATGAAATAACCTTGCACGCCGATGCCGTGGTCGTGGATCATCTGGAGCGTTTCGGCGAACTGGTCTACCTGGTTGACCTTCTTGTTGACTTCCAGAAGGCTCTCCTGGTTGATACTTTCCAGGCCGATCCCCATCAATTGACAACCGCTGGCTTTCGCCATAGACAAAAATTCAGGGTCGCGCAAAGCCGTGATCGAACCCTGTGCGCTCCATTCAATGTCGAGCGGGATCAAGGCTTCCAGTAGTTCCTTCGTATGCTTGCGGCGCGGCCAGATATTATCGTCTACGAAAGCAATGTGGAGTTTACGCTTGTGGCCGGGCGGCATTCCCACTGGTGGCGGCGCACTATCGAAGATCAACTCCTTGAAGTGTTGAATTTCTTCGACAATTTGCGATACCGGGCGTTCGCGGTAGCTTTTGCCGTAGAGGTCGGGAACCGAGCAGTACGAGCAAGTCAGGGGGCAGCCTCGGCTCGACTCGATCTGGATCATAGGGGCGTAGTTGTGTGATTTGATCAGATCGTAGCGCGGGATCGGGTGGTTGCCCAGCGGCGGCAGGTTGGCCGATTTATAGTAGCGTTTGAGTTGCCCGGCCTCGAAATCCTTGATCAACTGGCCCCAAACCGGCTCGGCCTCGCCCAGCAGAATGGCGTCGGCGTGCAAAGAAGCTTCACTTGGCAGCACCGATACGTGCGGCCCGCCCAGCACAACCTTGACCCCTCGTTTGCGGTATTCTTTGGCGATTGCGTAGGCCCGCGGAGCCGTCAGGGTGCGAAGGGCAATCCCCACCAGGTCTACTTTTTCGTCATAGTTGATAGTCTCGCCCATCCGCTCGTCAATAATGTTAATCTCCCAGTTTTCCGGGGTCAGGGCGGCGATCAGAGTCAGGCTAACCGGGTAAGTGGTCAGATGTTTGGGTTGCATCCGCCAGACCAGCGACTCGCACTGCGGCCAAATCAAATTAAGTCGCATAAATTACTCTCCCAGGCGCGGCCTGCAATAGCGTGCGCCAATCAAACAAATTTCTAAGCATACGAGCTTATCGTTTTGGTATATCAAACTAGCTTGGGATGATCTCACGTTATATTATCGGCCTGGAACAGCCCTGTGACAGTAGTACGGACTACATTGGCTCACATTATTTAGATTCTTATGGGAGAGTATAGAAGCGAATGTCAGGGGCTAATCGCTGCCACTGGCTGCACTCGTGGCGGCAATCGGTAATGGTTGGGCGTAGAACGCGGCCAGTTCACGGGTTAGGGTTAGAAAGCTCTCGCGTAGTTCGGCTGGTTCGATCACTTCGACGGTTGTACCCAGGCCCAGCAAACGGCTGCGGGCGTTTTCGAGGCTTTCAAAATGCAGCGATAGCGTGCGCCAGCCTGCGGTGTCGGCTGACCCGGCCCGTTCAATGATCGCCCGCACTCCTTCGCCCAGGGCGTGGGGCAGCAAATTGGTTCCTTCGGGCGAGACGCGGAGCGTGACCGGGTAGCGCGGCAGGCCGGCTTTGAACTGGCTGCACCACTCTGTCCAGTAGGCCGCCAGGTCGAAATCTTTGGGGCGGCTAAAGGTTGTGTCGGTTAGGCGGGCGTCGGCCATGCGCGAAACCCGAAAGACCCGCACCTCGCCCTCGCTGGCTCCCACCAGATACCACACGGTCGCCTTTGCCACCAACCCGTAGGGTTCCACCAGTCGCTCGACGGCCTGGGCCGCGTCGCCCCGGCGGTAGACCAGGCATAGCTGGCGATCCTGCCAGACCGCTTCCTGGATCGTCCGCAGGTGTGGAACTGCTTCTTCGGGCCGGTTCCATCCGGCAGCGTCCAGGTGGAGGCGTTGCCGAGCGCGTTCGGCGTCGCGCCGAGTGGCGGAAGGTAGCGACGCGAGTAGCTTGAGCAAGGCGTCTTCCAGGGCGCGGCCAAGCCCCAGGTCGGCCAACGGCCCTGCCGCCCCGGACATAAACAGGGTGCGAATTTCAGCTTCGTTCAGGCCGGTCAGGTCGGTTTTATAATCTTCTAAAAGAGCGCAACCGCCACCCGGCCCACGCTCGGCGTACACCGGAATACCCGCCGCACTGAGGGCGTCCAGATCGCGGTAAATCGTCCGCCCCGACACTTCCAGCCGTTCGGCCAACTCCTGAGCGGTGATCCGCCCGCCCGTCTGTAGCATCAATAAGATCGAAAGAAGCCGGTCTGCCCGCATAAGTTCTCCCTGCTTTATAGCTTACAGCCAAAAATGCGATAGAAACAAGAACAGAATTAGTACCAATATAACACGAAATCCTGACAGTTAATGTCAGGATTTTAGCGACGCGGCAAAAAGGCCGAAACTGCCTCTTGACGCTCCTATTTAGCCAGGCTTTATCCTATTCTTGTAAGGTTTTGAAAGAACTTTAGCCGGGTTAATTCAGGGCCGTTTCCGAGGCCAGCGCGTCAGTGTGAGCGTGACGGCGGTGTAGCCACTGACGAAAAAGCCAGGCGGTCGGCACTGCCGAGGCACTCAGCACGGCTCCGGTGAACATCGCAAACGGCGTTCCGCCCAGGGCGGCCAGCCAGCCCATAAACAGGCTACCGAGTGGAGTTGTGCCGACAAAGACGAACAGGTAAACGCCCATCACCCGGCCCCGCATGTTGTCGGGCGTCGTCATCTGCACATAAGAATTAGAAGCGGCCCCAACCTGGATCATTGCCAGGCCCGTGCCGATCATCAAGACGAAGCTCAACCAGAAAAGGCCGGAAAGAGCCACGCCTGCCTCGAACAGACCAAAAAACAGCAGCGCGATCTGGATGCGCCGGAGGCTGGGTTTGCGGCGGGTAAGGGTCAGGCTTAGAGAGGACGCTAAGGCCCCGATGCCTAGCCCGGCCATCAGTACGCCGAAGCCTTCCGCCCCTGCGCCGAGCCGTTCTTTTGTCAGCACTGGAATCCAGACGTTAAAATTGAAGCCGAAAGTTCCCATCATGCCGACCACCCAGATCAGAGTCAGCACGGCGGGAGTAGCCACAATATAGCTCAAGCCTTCCTTGATGCTCTTGAGTACCGAGCCAGTGGGCGGCTTGTTAACCGGACTGAAAAGCTCGGCAGGGCGCATTTTCAACAGGCCGATCAATACCGCAATGTAGCTGAAAGCGTTGAGCCAGATTGCGAAAGCGGCCCCGGCCTGGGTCGAATTAAAAATGCGTTCGCCCAGACCGATTAATAGACCGGCGACCGCCGGGCCTACCACGCGGGCGGCATTGAAAATCGTGGAGTTGAGGGCAACCGCATTCAGGAGGTTTTCCCGGTTCACCATTTCGGATACAAACGATTGACGCGTGGGCATATCGAAGGCATTGACGGTTCCCAGCAGGAAGGCGCAAATGTAGATTTGCCAGATTTGTACCAGGCCAGTTGTAGTCAGCAAGCCCAGCACTGCCGCCAGGGTCATCGCGCTGGCCTGGGTGATAATCAGGGTGCGGCGTTTGGAGTAGCGGTCGGCCATTGCGCCGCTAAAGAGAGAGAGTAACGTGCTGGGCAGAAATTGCAGGGCCGTTACCAGACCGAGCGCGAAGGGGTTGCCGTTGCTGAGGCTCAGCACCAGCCAGGCCTGAGCCAGGCTTTGCATCCAGGTGCCGATCAGCGAAATAAGCTGCCCAAACCAGAACAGGCGGTAGTTGCGGTGCTGCAAGGCCCGGCCTGAGCGCGCCAGGTGGCCCCGCAGCCCTAGCATTAGGCCGCGCTCTTGCTCGCTTTCGGGCTGGAGCGCGTCGGCGACGATAATTTCATTGTCACGATTTACTATAGGGATTGCCATTTTGATAATTAGTCCTTGCCCACCCCGGAGGCAGCCAGGGCTACCAACGGTTCTTTTACTTGTTCCTGGGCGGCTTGCGCCTCCATTGCTTCGGTCAACGCGGCCAGGCCGTGATGGAGGGCGGCCAGGGCCACCGGATCGAGTTGTAATAAGGCTCGTTCCAGTTGCTCCCGGCGCATCCGGTCAATCTGTTCCACCAGTTCGCGGCCCTTCGGGGTCAGGCTCAGAGTAAACGAACGCTTGTCTGCCGGGTCAATCGCCCGCAGCAGCAAGCCTTCCGCTTCTAGCCGGTCAAGCAAACCTGTCACGGTCGTGCGCCCGACTCCCAGCACTTCGGCTACCCGGCGCGGCGTAGTGGCCCGGCCCGCTTCAATCACCAGAAGTGCCCGCGTCGAGCCAAGCGGCAAGTTCAGGTTCAGCCACGACGAAGGCCATCCGGCCCGCAGAAAGCGTTGCACCTGCCGATCTAACTGTAATATTTCTTCTTTCAAACCTTCCGGGTTCACCGAATTTTCACCGCTCCGTTTGCTCATACTATTGCCTTAACCAGGATTATCCTAAAACTCGTACTATCCTCTATTCCGTATTATAACTCGTCTGTAACGTTACTGCAAGGAATTATGAGTTAAATTTTGGTAAAAAAAGCCTGCCTTAAAAGCTAAAGCTCGATCTTTCAAAGCAAGCTTCGCGCTGGCGATGCGCAGTTATGCGGGGTTATTGCCAATAAACAAGCAATAGTCTGGGGTGAATGTGGCTAAATTTCATCTGTAATCAAAGGTTAATACTAAACGAGTATACTAAACTTCACGGGACTGCTACAATTTGACTCAAACCTGCAAAAATCGGAGAAAATAGGGGCAAGGGATGAGCTTAAAGGATAAAGGACTTGAAATAGGGTCTGTAGCACCGTTGTGGCAACTTCGGGCGGTAGATGGGCGACGCTTCGGGCAGGCTGAATACCGGGGAAGGGTACTATTACTCTTTTTCTTCCGAGGCACGTGGTGTCCGAATTGTCGGAAACAGATGGAAAGCGTCGCGGCGGAGTGGAAACGGATCGAGCCGCTTGCTGCGGTCGTCGGCATTGTAGGGCAAGACAGCCGCACCACCGAAGATTTCCTGGCCCGCAATCCGCTACCCTTTCCACTCCTACCCGACCCCGACCGCGAGGTAGTCAAGCAGTTTGGGGTTTTCCAGCGGCTTTCACTCGAAGGTTTTCGGATCGCTTACCCCAGCACCCTGATCATTGACGAGGAAGGCATCGTGCGGTATTGCTATGTGGGCGAAAGCCAGTTCGACCGCCCCGACCTGCGCCAGATCATCAGCGAATTGGGCGTGCTGAGGAGCCGGGTTTGAAAAGTTCCTTATTCCTGGTTAAGATTTGTTGAGAAGTTCCTGCACCGCCCGGTCTAACTGCGGGTCTTTGCCTTGCTTGCGCTCGTCTTCGGTCGGTACTACCTGAATGTCCGGCTGAATACCTTTCGAGTCGTAGAGGTTGACTTTGTTGGGGGTGAACCAATGCTCGAAAGTCACCCGCAGAGCCGAATCGCCTTCCAGGGGCAGCACGTACTGGGCCGAGCCTTTGCCGTAAGTCTTTTCGCCAATAATCTTGGCTCTCTGACGGTCGTGCAGAGCGGCGGCAGTAATCTCGGTCGCGCTGGCCGAATTACCGTTAACCAGCACCACCAGTGATTTATCAAAAAGTTTCAGGCTGCCGTTATTGGCAACCTCCACCGGTAGCATGTGCTTGTTGACGGCGGGAGCGTCCTCGTAGTAAGCCACCCCATTTTCCAGGAAGCGACCGAGCAGTTGCCGGGCCGTCTCGACCGAACCGCCGCCGTTATCGCGCATATCCAGAATGTACCCTGCCGGGTTATCCTTCGCCAGCGAGCCAACCTTTTGGTCGAACTCCTTCATGGTATTTTCCCCAAAGACGGTTTTCATCTCGATGTAAACAATATTATTGGGCAGTAGCCGGGCATCTACCGAAGGCCGGATAAGCTGAGTGCGGGTTAGTTCGTATTCGGTTTCCCGGTTGTTATCCGAAGGGCGGCGGAAAGTAAGCTTGATTTTGGTACCGACCTCACCCTGCAACTTCTTGGTGATTGGCTCGACCTCCACGATTTTATCTGGCAAGCGTTCTCCGTCAATCGCCACCAACAAATCGTTTTCTTTGACCCCGGCGCGGGCGACCGGGCTATCATCAATCAAGCGATTGACCACGTACACGCCATCTCGAATTTCCGGGACGATTCCGACACCCACGTAAACTCCTTTGATAAAATCGCTGTTGGCTTTGGCGGTTACAGGGCGATTGTAAGCCGTAAAGCGGTCGCCCAGACTCTCGACTGCGGCTTCTGCGGCATGGTAAATCATCTCTTTGTGGTTAATTTTCTTCTGATCATAAAAATACTTATCGGCCAGCCCGAAACTTTGTTGCAAGGCCAGCCATTCCTTGTGCGCGTCCGAAGGTATGCCGCTCAGGTCGAGGATCGGTTTCTGGATGAAAGCCAGGGGTGTATCGCCCAGGTAGCGAGTTTGCATTATAATCGTGAAGAAAATACCCATTACAAAAGCCAGAATGAAGATACCAATACCGCCCAAAACCAGGGCCAGCGTATTACGCCGGGGCGCGACAGGTGGCGCGATATATTCGCCGGGCCGTGAGCCATCGGCAGGTGCGTAATACGGATTGGCCGGTTTATTATGATCCATTTAAATTTACTTTCCAGCTAAATTACTTTGATTACTTCCCCGCTCATGATAATCTACCGGGCCGATGTGGTCAATCACCAAAAGTGGTCAAAGCCACTTTGCACGCCCTGTACAAAAGGAATCAAGTCGCCTTTACAAATGCGGTCAGGCAAGGGTATAATTGCACCGAATTCTGGCTGCCAGGTTGAAAGCTGAGAGGGTAGAACAAACTGAATATGACATTTCCAAGAACTATAGCGATGGATGGGCCAGCAGGAAGCGGAAAAAGCACTATCGGCAGTATGTTAGCCGCTCGACTCGATTATACTTTTGTTGATTCGGGTAAGATTTATCGTTTAATCGCCGCAGAGGTACTGGCTAACGGCATCGATCCTACCAACCAGCAAGCTGTTACCGACCTGGCTTATTCTATTCCAATCGAAGTCCAACTTCTCCCCCAGACCCATCGCCCCGAAATTATTATCAACGGCCACGAACTTTCTCAGCTAAATCTTCACAATCCTGAAATTAACCGTTCGGTTCCGATTGTAGCCGCCTTTGGTGAAGTACGTGCGCTTGTCCGCAAGATTCAACGCCAGGTGGCCGAACCGGGTGGAGTGGTGCTGGCCGGACGCGATATTGGCACCGTCGTGCTACCCCAGGCCGATCTTAAAATCTTCCTCAGCGTGAGCCTGCAAGAGCGGGTCAACCGCCGCTACAACTCGCTTCGCCACGTTACCGACCTGACACCTCAGAATGTGCAGGACGACCTCGAACGCCGCGACGAACTGGATAGCACTCGTGACGAGTCGCCCATGCGTCCGGCCCTGGATGCGATTATTGTCCGCACCGACGCAATGGAACCCAACGAAGTAGTGGAGCATATTCTCGGCCTGTTCGCCAGTCTCGACCGCTAAGTCAGAGCCAAACCCCGGTCTTTTAAACCTGGAATGTGCCGACAGCCCTTTTATTGAAAGAGCAACCCCGGTTGCTCTTTTAGTTTGCGTCAGGCTCTTTTTTGATAAGAGGCTTTGCTAAAAAGTGGAAGTGAAGGGCGGGCGGAAAGGGCTAAACCTGGCGGTAATTTACCTTTATGTTATAATAGGCGGAAATGGTATTGCTATAATTCATATCAATAGTTAGCCCAATACAAGGTGATAGAAATGCCAGAATGGTCGGGGGACGGGGATTTTGCCGGAAGTGCAGCCCGGTTGACACATTTGAGTGAAGGTAGGAGCAAGAAGTTAGACCGACGCCGCCAGGCTCTCAAAGACCTGGAACAGGACCTGGGCGAATTACGCCTGCGTTTGATTACCGAACCGGAAGACGCGTCGGAGCATTGCCGCCAGTTGCTCGAAAGGCTAGCCGCAACCGACGAGGCAGTAGATTTACCGCTCGATCCCAAATGGCAAAGGCGGCGAGATGCTCTCGAAATGTCCCTCACCAATTTTCTGGCCGATAGTCTGGTGGAGATAGGCGACTGGCCCGGCGCGGCCCAGACTTACGAACGCTGCCTGAGCCTGGGCGCACAGTTTCAAGTGCCGGAATTTCAGGCTGAAAGTTTGCTCAAGCTAGGCCGGGCCTACCGGCACGCCCGCCGACTGGATGAAGCTCGCCTGGCTTTCGAGCGGGCCGATGTCCTCTCGGCCCTTTACGGCTTATTCGTAACCCAGGCCGAAGCACTCTATCAGCAAGCGGTGGTAGCCGAACTGGGAGCTAAATTGGAAGAGGCTTTCGCTCTTTACCGGCAAGGCTTACAACTGAGCGAAGGCCAACGTCTTTACGGGCTGAGTATTCGCTTTTTGAGCCAGCTTGGGCAACTCCACCAGGACGAAGGCCAATATCCTGCGGCCCTGGATTATTACCGGCGGTGCTTGCGCCTCCTGCGCGAGACGGATGATGACCAGGCCAGTGAAACGATTATCCTGGGCCAGATCAGCCACATTTGCACCGAGCTAAATGATTTCGAGGCGGGGCTTGTCGTCGCCCAGGAAGGTTTAAGCCTGAGCCGACAGACCGGCCAGAAGGCCGAGGAAGCCGCTTTTCTGGCTGACCTGGTGCAACTTTACCGGCGGCAAGGCGATAACGAAAAGGCGCGGGCCGTGGCCGAGGAACTTGTAGCCCAGGCTTCGGCCAGTGGCGACCCCGACCGCCTCGCCGAGGCCAGACGTGTGCTGGAACACCTTTCCGAACCGGGCGATCTGGCCCAGGACGAAGCAGCCTTGAACATCACCCGCTACTACCGGCAGGGCAACCGGCACTATGGCAACAGAGCTTTCGAGCGGGCGATCAGTGCTTACAATCGTGCGCTCACTCTCGATCCCGGCCACGCCGGGGCTTTGATCAACCGGGGGAGTGCTTATGCCGCCAAAGGCCACTACGACCGCGCCCTGGCCGATTATTGCCGGGCCATCGAACGAGACTCGACTGACTCGGTAGCTTACTTCAACCGGGCTAATTCATACCGAAAACGCCGCCAGTATTACCTGGCTGTGGAAGACTACAGCGAGGCAATCCGTCTCGCCCCGGCAGACCCGGACGCTTATTTCAACCGGGGCGAAGTTTTGCGCCGCCTTAAACGATTGGATGACGCGGCGCGGGATTTTCAGACTGTGCTTGACTTGAGCCAGGGCCGGGACGAACCAGGGGCGGAACAGGCCCGTCAGTTGCTAGCGCAGCTTACCGCCTCGACTAAAGATTAAAGGTATTCAGGAATTAGAAGGGGCTGGAACCTGGCTGTCCTCAACAATCAGGCCATCGCGCACACCGATCAGGCGGCGGGCCTGGGCTGCCAGGGCGTTGTCGTGGGTGACGTAGATAACCGTTTTGCCTTCGTCAGAGAGGCGGCGGAAGATGTCAAAAATTAATTCGCCCGTGGCGGTATCGAGATTGCCGGTCGGCTCATCGGCCACAATGATGGGTGGATCGTTGGAAAGAGCGCGGGCAATGGCGACTCTTTGCTGTTCGCCACCCGAAAGTTCGCGGGGAAGATGGGAAGCGTGATCGCGCAACCCGACCAGTTCCAGATTTGCCAGAGCCTGCTGGCGGCGGGCCTGGCCCTGCCAGCGAGCCTGCCCACCCCGCAAGTGCAGAGGTAAGGTTACATTTTCCAGGGCGGTCAGAGTGGGCAGGAGTTGAAAGAATTGAAAGACGATGCCGATATGCTGGCCGCGCCATTTTGCCAGCCGGTTTTCGCTCTGCTTGTCCAGCCTGGTATCCCCGACCCACACCGCCCCAGCCGTCGGGCGATCAATCCCGGTGATCATGTTGAGAATGGTACTCTTGCCGCTACCACTCGGCCCGACAATAGCCACGAACTCGCCCGGCTCGATTTTGAGATCAATCCCGCGCAAAGCCTGATACTGGCGTTTGCCCATTGGATAGACCTTTTCGACTTCTTCCAACCTGATCCGAGCGGTGGCGGACGGTTCGAGCGGCTGAATCGCCAGAACCTCGCGCAGGTCAGGCTCGTTGGTGAAAGGCGGGACAAAAGGTTTCAACGGCGCGGTTGGGTCGGGCGGTCGAAGCGGGACGCCGGTTCGTGCTGATTAGCTCGTAAAGCCCGCACCAGATACCACACCGCGATTAACACGATTGCCGCGACTGCCACCCCGATAACCAGTTCAAGCGGGCTGTTGAGAGCGGCCCGGAGCGAGTCGGCAAAGCTTTTGATCGCACCGACTACGGCGGCGGTAGGAGCCTCGCTTCCTTCACCAGGGGTTTGAGCTACTACATAAGCACCCAGGCCGACCATCAGCACCAGGGCTGCTGCGACTGCCGAAAAACGTAAGACGTAATCTGCCGGGGTTTTAACCCGCCGGGCCGCCATCAGACGCGGAGCGCGGTCGGCTAGCCGGACAATTTTAGCCTGGCTGGTCTTGTCGGCGGTTTCTTGGCCTTGCTCGTCCGAGGTTTCGTCCTCGTCCTCATCATTTTCGAGGTCGTCGTTATCCTCTTCGAGAGCGGCCTCGCTACTCATCGAGATAAAAGAAAGGCTGCTAGTGCGGCTCTCCACAGTTGTGGTGCCAAGCTGTTGGCGCACGATAATTTGTTGCATCACTAGCCGGGTAAATTCTGGCCGGGGCGCCAGCATCCGATGGGTTTGTAAAGCGGCTGGAATTGCTTTGACCAGGTCCAGTTCATGCTGGCAATCGGCGCAACCGCTCAGATGTTCCTCGAAGCGGCGGGCTTCTTCTCGACTAAGTTCCCCATCCAGGTAGGGGGAGACTGCGCTTCTCACTTCACGGCAGAACATTGCGCTTTCCCCTCGCTCTATCACTACTTGGCATTACCATTCACCGTTTTATTCTTACGGATCAAACCTCTCGTTCGAGGTCGACTCGCTATATCTTCTGTTTCAGTTTGATTTCCGTTGCGACGTTGCTTTTCGAGTTCTTTCGCCAGAAGTTCGCGGGCGCGGAACAAGCGCGTCTTGACCGTCGCCACCGATAGGCCGGTAGAGGCGGCGATCTCTTCATACGAAAGGTCTTGCCAGTAGCGCAAGACTGTCACACCCCGGTACTTGTCCGGCAGTTTAGTTAGAAGGTCGCGCACCTCGTCACGGGTTTCGGTCGAGAGAGCGCGTTCTTCCGGCTCTGGTTGGTCGCTTTGCTTCCAAAAAGCAATGCTATCCAGGTCTACCGAAGGCTTACGGCGTCGCAACAGGTCAATACAATAGTGGCTGGCGATAGACAAAATCCAGGTTGAAAAGCGTCGGCCTGGGGTATAGCTGTGAAGCTGAGTGTAGGCTCGCACGAACACTTCCTGGGCCGCGTCTTCGGCTTCGGTCTGGTCGTGCAGCATCCTCGCACACAGGTTGTAGACGGCCACTTTGTAGCGGTCAATCAGTTCGGCAAATGCTTCGGTATCCCCGGCCAGCACTCGCGCTACAATTGCCTCTTCTTCGTGGTTGGCTTCGGCCCGCGCCGCAATAGCTTCCATCGCCTGACGGTCAACCATGTTATCGCTGTTAACCGCCGTCTCTTTGGTCGGTTGAGTCGCCAGGAAAGAGCCACGAACGGCCATTACCGCACTGGTCATTTCCCCCTCCCCTTCTAACTCTAACTCGCCCTGATCGGGCAAGTCTGCACTATCGTCCGCCGGAAGGCTGTCCGGTTCAGGCTCTCTAAGCTGCTGATCGCGTTCGGCGCGATTATCTTGATCCATCGCGGCAAAATTCCTTCTGCACGGGCCTGAAGTTTTATTTTCCAGAGCCGTGTTGCTCCCGATTAGCTTAGTCAGCTAATACACCTACGAAATTATAACATACAAAGTTTCAGAAATTGCCCGGCTTTGTGAGCTTGCACACATGGCCCAACTCCTCGGCCTGGGCTGGGCTTGCCTCATTTGATCCGGGCTATCAGGGGTTGATACTGCATAGTCTAAGCCACAATATAACTGCGGGCTTCCCCAGGATAAGACCCTGGCCAGGCCGGTTTTGTTTCAGCCCGGCGACTTGAGGCTAAAGAGGAAAAAAGTCTTGGATAATTTGTATAAAATGAAGAGCCGCCTGTATCGGAGTGAGGCGGCTCTGGAACTCTTAAATTGGAGTTTTGAGGATAAGTAGATATTGTAAGTAGAGAATGTCAGCTTGGGTTTGGTTCTATGCTGACATTCCTAGAGTATCATCCCATTGTAAAATCTATGTAAACTGAGTGTAAAAATTATGCGAGTAAATTCAAGGTTTTTCCAAAAGACTTTTCTAATTTTGAAAGCCGGGCTAAAAAGAGTATAATCAGCTTGACGGCAGCACTGACCAAAATAGAGAGGTTTAGCTATGTCCTGGCATCCCTACGAGCGTAACCGCCGCCTGTGGACGGTTTACTGGGGCGAACGACCGCCGCCCAACACCTCCGCCGAGGCGAATGTCGGCCAGAATATGCTCGAATTTGAACTGACCGAGCCGTATTCCCTCAACCGAGATGTCTGGCGGGATTTGCAGTTGGATTTTCTGTCCGGGGTTACACCCCCAGGTTATACCCTGAATATCAGCCAGCTTTGGACGCGTCTGTGGCCGCAAGATGGCGCGGTGCGCTTTAGCAAGCTGCACGATATTTACAATGTGCCTATTCTCTTATCGTCGGCCATTGACACCGAAGAGCAACCTGGCAAACGCCAGGATTTCTTCTGGACGATGGCTCAACTCGGCCTCGACCGCGCCCGCCTGGAAGACCTGGTATTTTTCCAGAACGTAGACCTCGAAAATATTACCTGGATCACCCCGACTCCGCTCCAACCCTGGCCCGGCCAGGTTTTCGAGCATAACAAAGTAGCTTTTGCCTGGAACCATCGCCTGCTCAAAACTGCCGACCTCGATGTGGTCGTGCGGCAAGAAAGCTGGGGTTTGTCGGTGACGTACCTGGGCCACCTTGATTTTTTGACTATCCGGGAACGGCGTACCCCGGAAGAGATTATGACGGTTTTACAAGAAGGAGCCGAGCGGTACGATCTCGAACTGGAAGTTATTCCCTTTGCCCGGCGTCCGCGCAAACCCAATATTCTCAAGTCTCTGGGAGCTTTGCCCGGCAACCTGGTTAAAGATGGTTGGGCCGGTCTCAAAGGGCGGAATAGCCGTCCGTCTTAATTTAACCCATAAGAAAGGATTTTTCATGGCGAACAACGAACCTGAACATATTCAGGTGCAGCATATCTTGATCGGCTTTAGCGGTAGCGTGCCGGGTAAACCGATCAAGCGTACTCAAGAAGAAGCCCGCACTGTGGCCTACGACCTGCTCAAACAGGCTCAGGGCGGGGCGAATTTCGACGACCTGGTGCGCCAGCATACCGACGACTCACCTCCTGGCATCTACGGCATGTCCAACCTGGGGGTGAGTTCAGCGCAGGGTGAATACCCGCGCAACCAGATGGTTGGCGCGTTTGGCAATGTCGGGTTTGTTCTGAACGTTGGCGATTACGGCGTGGCCGATTTCGACCCGCGCACCAGTCCCTACGGCTGGCACATCATCAAGCGGCTCAAGTAACCGGGTTATTTAACCAGACCAAAAAGAGACCGGCTTAGTGGTCTCTTTTTGGTCTGGTTAAATAAGTCTGGAATTTCAGGTCAGGCTTTCGGAGGCGTTTGGGGTTTTATCCAGGCGAAATAAAAGTATTCCACAGCCTGACATCAGGACGCATAAAACAATTACGAAAGGAAAAAGGACGGCTGAACCCCATAACTGCAATAGATTACCAGCCAACCAGGGAAACACCGCTAACCCGCCCACACTCAAGCCTGTGATCAGGGCAATTGCGTTTGGCACATGGGCCGGGACAACCAGGCGGGCAACCACCGCCAGCGTGGTCGGGTAGATCGGGCCAAAGCAAAAACCAACCAGTAGCAGACCAAATCCGCTGACGAACTCCTGGCCTACCACCACGGAGAGCAACCCCGCTCCGGCCAGAGAACCGGCGCAACAGCCCAGCACAATCGCCCGGTCGTGTTGGGCCAGGCCCAACCGCCCGATAATGCCGCCCAAAAGCAAGCGGCTTAAAGTCAGGCCCAGCCAGTAGGTGCTAACCAGCCAGCCCGCCAGCACTGGCGAATAATGCTGCCCTTCGGTTAAGAAAGTATAACCCCAGCTTCCCACGCTGCTTTCCACTCCCACGTACACCAGCAAGAAAACCGCCGCTAACCAGACCGCCGGGATTTTTAATACGACCAGGATAGAGTTGTCTTTTTTCTGGGCTTTTAGGCGAGCCTGGTCGTCCTGGGCCGTCGTAGCCAGGGACGGGGACGGCTTTGGAGCGGAGCTAGAGTTGCTAAAAGTCAGAGCCAGACCGAGACCTAAAACCAGGCCGAGGCCCAACCAGAGCATAAAAAGGTTATTCCAGCCCCAGGCGAGTTGCAACACCGTCGTCGCCACTAACGGCCCAAGCAAAGCCCCGGCCCCAAAGAAAGCGTGCAGGTAGTTGAACAAACCCGTGTTGTGGGGCAGGGCGGTGACAAAGAAATTGCCGCCCATCTCTAAAATAGCGACCGACAAGCCTAAAACCAACCGGGCCAGCAAAACCACTCCCAGCAGTGGTTGCAAACCCAGTGCCAGACACGCCAGGCTAAAAAGGAGCAGACCCACCAGCAAAAAGTTACGCAAACCGAGGTATTCCGAGAGCCAGCCGCTAACAAAAGCGGCCAGCACGAACCCGCCGGTTCCGGCCAGGAACACCAACCCGGTCGCGCCTTTGTCGAGGTTATAAAAAGCACCAAAGGAGGGCAGAATGATGCCGAAGCCGCCGCTATTTGCGCCCAGCAAAAGATAAGCGGCAAAAATCAAGCCCAACTGCACCCTTTGCAAGGAATTAAGTTTGAGCTGAACCGGGCCGGGCTGCGTGGCAGAAATTGACATTAAAAGCTGATCCTGAAGTTTGTTTTAGGTGTTTGGATCGGGTTCGGGCTGGCCTGCCGGTAGGTAAGCTTTGTTGCCCTCCGTGGCCGAGGGTAGAGCTTTGATATTGTCGAGAGCGTTCTGGGCGGCCCCGGCCACCCGCCGGTCGGGGTCAACTACCACCGCGCTGAGTGGTACGACCGCCGCCTGGATGCCCAGCATACCGAGAGCCTGAGCCGCCGCGTGGCGCACTTCCGGGCTGCGGTCGCGCAGAAGCGGGATCAGAGCGTCGCCTCTTTCGGTTTCGCCCAGGCGCACGAGAGCTTCGGCCAGGGCGATCCGCACTTCCGGGTAAGGGCTGCTTGCCAGGGGCAACAGGTAAGGCACCGCCGCCCGGTCGCCGCGCTGACCGAGGGCAATCGTGATGCCTTCCTGCCGCCGCCACAACTTTTCGGTGTTCTCGAAGGGCGCAAAACTCAGGTTCGAGACCATCGCCTTGAAACTATGCGGACTGCGCAGGGTTGCCAGGGCAGTCGTCACCGAGCCGCGCACTTCCGGGCGTTCATTGTCGTTCAGCATATCAATCAGAGCCGTGACGCCTGCCGGTTGATCGAACAGGCCCAGGCCGAGGGCGGCAGCCTGCCGTACCTGCGAATGCCAGTCGCTCATCGAATCTTTGTAACCGCGCCGCAGCATCCGCACCAGGGTATCGGTTCCCTGCGGATCGCGCAAGCGGCCCAACGCTACCAACGCTTGCACGACGGCGGCGTGTTGCACCGCCAGGTTCGGCCCGAAACGTTTAGCCCGCTCGACCAGTTCCAGCAAAGGCTTTACCGCTACCGTATCGCCGATCAACCCCAGTGTGGTAGCGGCGGCTTCCGCCACGGCAAAGTTTTTATCCCGTACCATCGCCAGCAAGTGCGGTACTGCCCGTGGGTCGCGGTAGGTGTTGAGGGCGCGGGCTGCCGCCACCCGCACCTCCGGGTCTTCATCGTTCAGGGCTTCGATTAAGTAAGGCGTTACCTGGGGGTTATTGGCAAGAGCCATATTTTGGGCGGCCCGACTGCGTACCTGTGGCCCGCCGTACCGTAATTCGTTGATAGTCTGATCCACTAAGCTTCCATCCCAATTCCAATCCCAAACCGTTCCAGCTATCTTTGCGCCCTCTTTGCGCCCCACATTATAACCTACGATCAGGCCATTTGTCAGTGACATCGCTAATCCTTTCAGAGGACAAAGCGGGCTTCTAAGATTTACGCTGTTGCTTCCAGCCGTTATAATGCTGCGGTAGGCTGGTTAAAAATAGAACAAGCGATAAACAAGCGACGGGAGATGATTTTGGACGCACTAAACCCCGCAGTATTTGAAGAAGGCAGCGTGGCAAACGGGAACCTGAATTTGCACTACCTGGCGGCAGGGCCGCACGACGGTGAACCTGTCCTGCTGTTGCACGGCTTTCCCCAGTATAGCTACATGTGGCGGAACCAGATACCGGCCCTGGCTGAGGCGGGCTTCCGGGTGATCGCCCCCGACCTGCGCGGCTATCACCTGTCCGACCGCCCCAAAGAACGCGAAGCTTACCGCATGGAAAACCTCCTATCGGATGTAGGAGCTTTTTACAAGGCTTTTGGATGGCAACGGGCTAATCTGGTGGGACACGATTGGGGAGCCGCCATAGCCTGGCTGTGGGCCGCCAATCAGCCCGACCAGGTTTCGCGCCTGGCCGCGATTGACGTGCCGTATCCGGCGGCTTTCCGGCAAGCTCTTAACTTCCGCAACCCCGAGCAGCTTGCCCGTAGTCTTTACATCGGGTTTTTCCAGATGCCGGTTTTGCCGGAACGATTGGGCCAGGCTTTTGTAGAGCAATTCGTCCAGCTGATTTTTGGGACGGCGGTGCGTAAGAATGCTTTCAGCCCCACCGACCTGCGGATTTACCGCGATATGCTGGCCGAACCAGGCCAATTAGAAGCCGGGATCAACTATTACCGGGCCAACGCCAACATTTTTGGCAGTCCTTTGCCGGGAAGTTCTCGGCCTAAAAATAGCTTCGACCTCGACCGGCCTCTCGATATGCCGGTGGCCCTGATCTACGGCGACTCCGACCAGGCGTTCTCGAAAGCAGTCTGGCGTTACACCGCCGACTACTGCCGGGGATACTATCGTTCCTTCGAGTTGAAAGGCACCGGACATTGGGCGCCCGAAGAAGCTCCGCAAACGGTCAGTCGGTTGCTGGTGGAACATTTGCGGGTTGCCCTTTAGCTCTTTTAAAACCAATTTAATAAAATGTAGAATGTAGAAAGAAAGGAAAAGCATCTTTTATGCGCTTTATTGTGTTGGGAGATTTGCATTACGCAAGCTATAGCGACCCGACCCTGGCGACCCGGCGCGACCGTTTGTTTGGCGAAATGTTCCGCCAGGTGGCGGCTCATCAGGCCGATCTGGTCTTTGCTATCGGGGATACTACCCAGCGCGGCCTCTTGCCCGAACTGTCCGGCCAGACGGCTGTAGCCGAGCAAAACGGGCTAGCCCTGATCCGTACTACCGGCAACCACGATACCGACACTTTGCCTAAGACTGCGCTGGCCCCTTTTTTCCTCGGTGGGCATTCTTCCGCCGCCGCAGACGACGAACTGTACACCAGTTTCGAGGCTGGCCCGGCCCGTTTTGTTCTGCTCGATACCGCCCGACCGCAAATGAGCAGTGTCAATTGGAGCGGTTTTGTCTCCGAGGCTCAGTTAGATTGGCTCCAGGCTCAGGTCGAAGAATTTAACCGGGCCGACGCACCGCCTTATCTGGTGGTGCTGGGTCATCATCCGCTATTTGGCACTACCGACCGCAGCAGCGATAAATGGCTCAACATCGAAAATAGTCAGGCCGTCCAGGAGCGGTTCGCCCGGTTGCAGCGCGGACAAGGCTTGTATGTGTGCGGCCACAATCATACCAACAGTATGGCCGGGCCGGACGAGGCCGGGTGGTATTATTTGCAAGCGGGTGCGCCTCTGGTTTGTCAGAGCTACCGATTGGTGACGCTGGACGAGGAGGGCTTGCGGGTCGAAACGTTTGATTTCGATCTAAGCCAGGACGGTTTCCAGGCCGATTTCGAGGAGGTACGCTACGGCATCGAAGAAGGCTTTAGCGTTTACCCACTTGAAGCGGTCTACGGCAATTACCGGGACCGCTTTTTTAATGTCCCGGTTGGAGCCAGGTAAGCCACCACATACCGGTCAGCGCGATAGATTTTTCTATCTAATCGCGCTGACCGGGGCTATTGTGAGTCTGGCACGGCTTGATTTTTTTAGGGCTAAAGTACAATGCTAATTTTGAATGGGGTATGGTACAATTAATCGTATCCAGTCTAAATAACGGTCGAAATAAACAGGTGGGGTGGGTTGCCCGGTTGCGCCGCCGAAGGGCATCAGGATGTTTCATAGGCCAACTATCTAAATTATCTCAAAAGAGACAGGTAAACGATGGGTCGTCGTATAATTATAGTAGAAGACTTTTTTGAGGATAACCCGGCTCCAATTGAGGAAGTTTTGCGGCTGTTAGCCGACCGCGGCCTGAAAGCTTTTTTGGCTTCTTCGGTGTTTGCCTCTCCGTCGAGTGAAGACGAGGCCGCGCTCTCGGAAGAACCCTTGCCCGAAAAGCGGGTGGAGGCCGAAAATAGCGCAGTGCAAACTCTCTTGCGCCAGAAAACTCTACTTGAAAACGAGTTGCGCCAGTATCGTACCTTGATCGAAAATTCCGGCGACATCATTTACGCCCTGGATTTTGGCGGCAATATTACTTTTATCAGCAATAATCTTTATTCTTTACTAGGCTTTGAGCCAGAAGAAGTAATCGGGCGTAATTTTCTGGATTTACTGCCGCCCGAAGAACACGTGGAAGCGGTTACGCGGTTTGCCCGGCAGATGCAAAGTCAGACGCGGACACCGTTCGTGACCTCGCTGCAAACCAAAGATGGGCGGCGTATTCCGGTTGAAATTAACGGGCGCAACTATTACGAGAATAATCTGCCGGTGCTGAACATCGGCCTGGTGCGCGATATTACCCGCCGTCAGTCGATGGAAACGGCCCTGAAAGTGACGCTGGAAGAAATGCGCCGGGCCAACACTCAGCTAGAGGAAGCGACTCGCCACAAAAGTGAATTTCTGGCGAATATGAGCCACGAACTTCGTACTCCGCTCAACGCTATCATCGGGTTCAGCGAGATTTTGCAAGACCAGACTTTTGGGCCGCTCAACTTCAAGCAAAACCGCTACGTCGAGAACATTCTCACCAGTGGTAAGCACCTGCTGGCTCTGGTCAACGACGTACTGGACCTGGCAAAAGTCGAAGCCGGGAAAATGGAACTGCAAATGGATCGGTTTGCCGTGCGGGATATTCTAAACGACGTGTTTGGAGTCGTTGCGCCGTTAGCTTCCAAGAAGAATATTGGGCTGGCAAGTCGGCTGAATGGCTTGTCGAACATCAGCGAATTAGAAATACGGGCCGACCGGGGCCGTCTGCGCCAGATACTTTACAATCTGCTCTCGAATGCGATCAAATTCACCCCTGACGGCGGCCAGGTCGAGGTGAGCGTGACCCCGACCCGACGCGAGGGAGCCGAATGGTTGGAACTGGGCGTGAGCGATACGGGCATCGGGATCAGGCTGGAAGACCAGGAGCGTATTTTTGAAGAATTTCAGATGGTCGACTCAACGCTATCGAAGCGGCAGCAAGGAACTGGCTTAGGTCTGGCTCTTAGCCGCAGGCTGGCTCAGTTGCACGGCGGTTCGATCCAGGTAAAGAGCGTGGTCGGGCAGGGTAGCACTTTTACCCTGGAAATTCCGCTCGAACCTTTATCCCGCCCTCAAGCCGGTTCCGCCGAGGCTCTGGCCGATGAAGCCGCCGGGTCGGAAGAACGGCTGGCTCTGGTGATCGAGGACGAGGATCAATCCGCCGAGCTACTCCAACTCTACATGGAAGGAGCGGGCTACCGGGTCGTCCGCCGCAATAGTGGCGAGGGAGCCGTCCAGCAAGCCCGCCTGTTAAAGCCGTCGGTGATTACGCTGGATATCGTGCTGCCGCATAAAAGCGGCTGGGACGTTTTGCGCGACCTCAAGGCCGACCCTGCCACGCAGGATATTCCGGTGATGGTCGTTTCGATGCTGGACAATTACGACTCCAGTTTTGCCCTGGGCGCGGTGGCTTGCTTTGTCAAGCCGGTGCGCAAAGAGGCGTTGCTTACCAAGTTGAAGGAATTAGAGTTAGCCGCCGCTTCTGCCGAGGGAGCCGAAAAAGTGGTAAGTCTGGGTCTGCCGATGACAGGTCAACCTCTGCACGCTCTGGTCATTGACGACAATCCACACGACCGGGAACTGATCGGCCATGCTTTGATCGGAGCCGGAATGCAGGTGGTGACGGCGGAAAGTGGCGAAAGTGGCTGGGCGATTGCTCAGCGAAACCCGCCCGACCTGGTGGTACTCGACCTGATGATGCCGGGCCTGGATGGGTTTGCCGTTTTGCGCCGCCTGCGTCAAAACCTGAACACCCTGCACGTGCCGGTTTTTGTTTTTACCGCCAAAGACCTCAATCCGACTGAACGAGCGGCCCTGTACGAAGCCGAGGCTGTCTTGCAAAAAGGAGATGCGCCTGGCCAACAACTGCTGGAAGCGGTCAGTCGGCTGAAAGATGAAGGCTAAAGATAAAAGCTTCTAAACGAAGGAAAAGTGTGACAAAGTAGTCGGATCAGGCGTTTATAGAGGGTAGACTGGTTTAAGCTCATTTTTTATCTTTTATTCTTCCTGATGTTTTATCCTTTATTCCAGGGTAGTTTATGGCAAGTGAAATACTGATAATCGAAGATAACCCGTTAAATATGGAACTGGCCCGCGATTTGTTAGAGGCCAGTGGTTACACCGTCTACGAGGCTGCCACGGCCCTGGAAGGGATCGAGGTGGTACGGGCCTGCCGACCTCACCTGGTGCTGATGGATATTCAACTGCCCGGTATGGATGGCCTGACCGCGACGCGGCTTTTGCGCCAGGATGCGAGCCTGGCCCATATAATCATTGTGGCTCTGACCGCCCATGCGATGAAGGGCGACGAAACTAAAGTGCTGGAAGCGGGCTGCAACGGCTATATCTCGAAACCGATTGATACCCGCCAGTTTCCAACACAAATTGCTCAGTTTTTACAACTGGCCGTCAACAAAAACTAAAATGTAATTTTCAATTTTCAATTTCAATTTTCAATTTTCAATCTTCAACTGAACGAGGCAGGGAGTACAGTTTAAAATGAATCCTCTGGTCAAACTCGACGCGGCCACTAAAAATTCGGTCGGGGTGCGCTATGGTCGAGACGGTCAACGTAAAGTCGCTCGTATTCTGGTAGTAGATGACATCGTGGCAAACGTCGAACTTTTGGAAGCCTTGCTTTCGGCGGACGGTTACGAGGTTGCGATGGCTTACAACGGGGAAGAAGCCCTGCGCAAGGTGGGTGAGGACGAGCCGGACTTAATTTTGCTGGACGTGATGATGCCGGGTATGAACGGGTTTGAGGTTTGTTCCCGCCTCAAGAATGACGAGTCTACCCAGTTGATTCCGATTGTGCTGGTGACGGCTCTCGACCAGCTAGAAGACAAGTTGCGCGGCCTGGATGTCGGCGCGGACGATTTTCTGACCAAACCTTTTAATCGGCTCGAACTCAAAGCCCGTATTCGGTCGCTCTTGCGTATCCGGTCTTTGCATAACGAGGTAGAGCAAAAACGGCGGCTGCTTTTCCGCCTCCTCAATCGCTACATGAGCGAGGAAATCGTCACGACGATCCTGGAAGACCCCGAAAAACGTCTCAAGCTGGGTGGTGAAAAGCGCGAAGTAGCGATCCTGTTCGCCGACATACGGGGCTTTACCGCTTTTTCCGAAGTAACCGAGGCGGAACGAGTAGTTGAGGTGTTAAACGAGTGTTTTCAGCATATAACCGAGGTGGTTTTCAAGCATAAAGGAACTTTCGATAAATACGTGGGCGACTGCATCCTGGCTTTTTACGGCGCACCGCTCTCTTACGGCGACGACCTGGAACGCTGCCTGCGAACGGCAGTCGAGATGCAACGCGTTTTCGAGGAAATGAGCCGCCAGTGGACAAACCCGGCCCAACAAGCTCTCGGCCTGGGCATCGGGATCAACTTTGGCGAGGTAGTGGTCGGCAATATCGGAACCGAGCGGTTGATGGATTATACCGTCATCGGCGATCAGGTGAACCTGGCCCAGCGATTAGAACAGGTCGCCCAGCGCGGCCAGATCGTCATAAGCAGCGAGATCTACCGCCGGATGCAGCACCAGATTCGCGCCTGCGAAATGGCTCCGGTCGCGCTCAAAGGTAAGCGCGACCTTGTGACAGGCTATCTGCTGGAAGGGCTGATAAACGAGTTTTAGGTGGCGCAAAAAAGGGCGGCTAATATCGCAGAGAGATTAGCCGCCCTTTTTAGTTTAGCGTTTGCCACCGTACATTATTTAGAAGAGGGCGTGTGGTAGCAAAGCCAGGCCAAAAGGTATCTCACGCTTGCACCTTAAAAACTCCTCTAAATGTGCCAGCCTAGCTGAAAGAAGCTCAGGTCGGTGCGGTCGCCTCGATGCACGAACTTGTCCCAGTCTTTCGTGCGACCCGTCACGCCCAAATAAATCAGCCACCACTAAGCTAGCACCGCTCCTATGAGCAGCCGGTTCAGCCGGTCGGGGTCGCTTAAATGGCTTTTGTCCAGCTTAAAACCCCTGGTTTTGCTATCCGACAAAAAACAGCAGGTACGAAACCGGCGTTTGTACTCAAAAGCCGCCCCATACGGCTCACTCAGGTTTGAGATAAAAAAAGCAGTTTGTCATAACCTCGTTCCCACACTCCCACCGCTAACACTGGCCCGTATTTCTCAAGGGTAAACTCGGCCTGGCTCACGCTCTTGATTTCGCCCGGTGTGACTTCCAAAGCGGCTAGATGCAAGCGTCGCCCCCGTCGTAAACAATGGCGTTCTTAGCCGTGCGAACGACATACTCCCAGCCATATGACTGAAGACGTGCCAGTAAAAGGGTGCCGTCAAACTCCCCGTCCCCTAACATCGGCATTTTGGCGGTCGGGCCAATGAGTTGATAAATACTTTGAACTAGCTCCAAATGTTGCTCCTGGGACAAATGGCCTTTCTTACCCTCTACTACTGGCCAGCCAATCGGTAGGGCGCGACCGGCATAAACCACACTTGCCCTTAAAGTCATACAACCCTGCCCGATTGTGCTACCGTCTAGGCTGATCTTCAAAACCCGGTTTTCATTGTGGGTCAGGGCTGCCAGGAGGGGCTGAGCGTAGGGTAGCCAGAAAGTCTCGGTAGTCAGCTTCTTATTTGCCAAAAGGCGGGCGACTTGCTTCGTGCGGCTTTCAAGTTTGCCTCCGTATTCACTCGGCATTTTACGGGCGATTTGGGACAGGTGGCAGTGCGAGCTTGCCATCAAAGCGTGAATGATGAGGCATAAAGTTCTAAGCATTCGCACTTGACTAGCCGTAAGTCTTTTGGGATAGAGTTGGTGTAGCCCCTGCCGCATGATATTGTAATTTCTAAGGTTGTCAGTCATTCGAGTTCCTTTCTTAGTTTGTTTGCTAGACTTACCTTGAAAGTTTACTCTTCCTGGCAACCTTACCCTCCTATCTCCTACCTAAAAACTGTACGGTGGCAAAATTTAGAAGCAAATTCAGTGCTTCACTGTCACATCCCAATCGTAAAGTTTTATCCAATAGTATGGCCTGAAATTGCACCTCTATACAAAACTCTCAAGATGATGGTCAGCCCATACTACTTACTTATCGTGCGAATAGCCAAGAAGCTGATGACGTGCGAAACTAATCTTGCAAAGGCTTTAAATCAATTTCTGGTTCTGTTAATAGTTTAAGGTTTAGATTAAAGCTGGCTATAAGAAATAAGCTGGACATCTAAAACGAGGATAACCCTCACTTTGAAAGGGGCAATTCATTTTTCAGCTAGCCGTGGGTATCTACAAGGCCCGGCTGAGGCACCTTCTCGCCACCCTCAATTGTCCGCGAATCGAGATTTGACACAACCCGAAAAATGAGACTTGACAGAAGGAAATTGTAACGGTAGGATTATAAGCGACGAGTAGTTTTAGTTTCGCGCCATATGCTCGTTGGATGGGCAGCGATCTCTAAAATCGTCTGTAACGAGTTCGATTCTCGTATGGCGCATCAGTAGCCGGATTGGAGATGTTTTAAGATGACATAGGTACGCTTTCACCAGGCCAGATCACCCCCAGGGTTATATCCTTCTTTAAGTTGTCCTTCTTCAGGGCATTGTGTCAAAACACTTACACAATCATTAAGGAGATATACCCGATGAACACCTTACCAAGGGCTATTACAGCCCAATTCTTTTCCGAAGCCGAAAGTTACAAAACCCTTAAAGCAGGCTGGAAAGCTCTGCACAATTCCGAGCAGCGTCACGACCTGACGGCAGCCCATTATTTGGTGTATCTGACGTTACGAGGTAAGGACTGGCGTAAGGCTTTCACTCCAATCACCTCCGAGCGTAAGCTTGAGAATGGTGCTTTTGGTGGTTGGGGTCTGTTTAAGGCCCTCAGAACTTTGCACACTCAGAGTTGTGAAGAAGCTTTACTGGCTCCTTTCGCCGAGTTAGTGACCCCAGTCATGCTTCAACAAGTCAGGGAATTACTGCCAGTATTTAATTATTATACTTATCAGCCCAGGGAATTTACCAGCAGAAAATTTCCATTTGAGGCTTACCGGGAATTACCGACTACCAGGACTTTTAATGAGTGAGGTAAGGTCAGTGCCTGAGACCTTGCCGGGTGGTAAATTCTATACATATGTGCTGGTAAGGACAGACATACCGCTGGTCGATCAGCTTGTTCAAAGCGGACACGCCTGTTTGGAAGCCGGAAACCGCTTTGAACAGCCTGGCCCTCCCAGTAACCTGGTGGTGTTGTCGGTAGCCTCCAGATTGCATTTGTTGGACCAGCTAAGCCGAATCAGAATTAGCGGTATCCGCTACGCGCTTTTCTTTGAACCGGACGACGATATGGGCGAAACTTCCGCCTGTACCGAGCCATTAACTGCCGAGTACCGCCGGGTCTTCCGGTCTTTACTTCTCTGGACCCCCCCATTTGCAGACTTTGCGCGTGGTCCACCGAAGGAATGACCTTAACCTCGCATGGCAAGTTTTGTACAAAGAATTTGTAGAAAGACAGAAAAGAGATGAGTTACGAACTCATAGATATAGGCGTAAATTTAGACCACCGCTCCTTCGACCGGGACCGGGCAGAGGTGGTCCGACGAGCCAGCACCAGCGGTGTGAAAACGCTGATACTAACCGGCACAAATTTGAAGAGCACCCAGGCAGTGCTGGCCCTGTCTAAAGAATTAAAGGGTGACATTTATTGCACTGCCGGTATTCACCCGCACAATGCCCGGCAAGGGGATGTTCAAACTCTCGGAACTTTGAGAATGCTGGCACAATCTCCAAAAGTGGTAGCCATCGGGGAATGCGGGTTGGATTTCAACCGGGATTTCTCACCAAGACCGGTTCAGGAGGAGTGGTTTGAAGCCCAACTTGCGTTGGCTTGCGAATTAAAGCTGCCGGTGTTTCTGCACGAACGTGATGCACACACTCGTTTCGTCGAAATTATTAGGGCTTATAGAGACAAACTGGTGGGAGGAGTAGTGCATTGTTTTACCGGTACATTTTCAGAACTCAAAACTTATCTGGAGCTGGATTTGCATATAGGAATAACCGGCTGGATCTGCGATGAACGGCGAGGGATTCACCTGCGAGAGGTGGTAAAACACATTCCATTGGATAGGCTGATGCTGGAAACCGATGCCCCGTTTCTAACTCCCAGAAACATCCAGCCAAAACCAGTAGAGGGACGGAACGAACCGGCATACTTAACATATGTATTAAGAACGGTTGCCCAATCTCGGAATACAGCTGAGGAAGAAATAGCCAGGGCTGCTACTGAAACTACTCGACTCTTTTTCAGATTTGATGCTCAGGAGTAGTAAAAACGATCTGGCAGCTTAATATATAGATCATCTGAAAATAAAATAGAGTCCGACGATGCTTCTAGGCTCAAAATTCCCTACCGTACACAAATTTAGTTGAAGCAAAATTGAGGCTACCTTTGATCCAAAATTGTTATTCTGTGAGCTTTGGCTCGGTCAAATTGAGCCTGATTTGAATTTTGTGTACGGTGGAGAAGGCTCAATCCTGAATTAGTTTTTCTGATTTAATATCTGATGAGCTATATAAGAAAATAGAGTGGTCAGGTTGATAAAGCTGCAGAACTGATGGTAGTTTCACTATTTAATACCGGTTTTCAACAATTAGAAACTCTTGGGCCGGTATTGTCAGGTTAAGTCGGCGGTCGAGAGCAAAATGTGAGATAGTGCTGCCTAATTAAAATAAACTTTAGGTGCAATGAGAGCAGAGTATCCTACTGAAAACCAAATCAACCCAACCCCAGAAAATAAAGATGGTCCCTTCTTACAAAGGTCATCTTTACCCTACCCGGATAATTGAAGAAGCAGTCTGGCTCTATTTCTATTTCACTCTCAGCTTTGGAGAAGTCGAAATGAGGCTGGCCCGGCGGGGTATTAAAGTAACTTACGAAACTATGGGGCAGGGGCGCCTCAAATTCGGACAGGCTTACGCTTGTGCCTTAAAACGCCGCCGAGCCCGTCCTGGCGATAAATGGCACCTGGATGAAGTTGTGTTTAAAATCAAGGGGAAACTGTGCTATTTATGGCGGGTGGTGGACCAGGAAGGGGTCGTTTTAGATATTTTAGTTCAAACCCATCGCAACACCAAGGCGGCTACCCGGTTTTCAAGAACCTGCTCAAGGGCTTAGAGCAGAGGCTACAAGTTAAGGTTTGGATGAGCTTGTCAAGTACCAAAACGGCTTTGTAAAGCCTAGTTTCGGGTTGTAAGCCCCGGCCTTGACGCCTAAAAACGGCGGACGGCCCGACCGCCCTGGAATGAATTCCAGGCTGAGTTATGGATGTCGGTTCAAACCGACAGCAAGAAGCTTATTTTGAGGTCTCCGCAATCGGTTTCAACCGATTTTGGTAATTTAGCCCGGAATTCATTCCTGGGCGGTCGAACGTCTAGTAAAT
>JBBRBE010000010.1:0-67315 GCA_038206175.1 Chloroflexia bacterium | reverse complement strand
GTGCTGGTACTGACCCTCTATTTACTGCAATTCGACCTGGGCCGGATGGGTGGCAGTGGGGCCAATCAAGGTTGGCTGGCCCTTCACCTCAGTATCCGAGACGTCGGCCTGTTAGCTCTCACTCTCTACGGCTTTATTTGGCATGCTACGGTGCTGGCCGATCATTAGCTAAAATCTCTAATTTATAAAGCAAAAAACGCAAAAGGGCTAGTTTCGATGTTGAAATTATCTCTTTTGCGTTTTTTGCTTAAACCTACTTCTCGCGGGCGACAGTCGTGAAAAGAACGAGGCTGAAGGCGGCTACGACAACGTGCATCAGGCTAAGAGTCAGTTTACTCTCGGTGTTGATGCTGGCAAATAGGTTGGGCAGGAACGAGACTATCAGGAAAACTACGCCGACAATCCAAAAGATCGTTACGGGACGGCTGGTGAAGCGGCCCAGCGCGTAGTAGACTACCCCGGCCCCTACTACCCCCAGCACACTGGTAAAAATAATTGGTGGCAGCGATAAAGCACTACCGTCAGTCGGCAGCACGATATTGAGCTTGAACACGCCCGTGGTGAAGACGAAAATCAAGGAATTGACGATCACTGCACCTAGTGCGGCGATGATACCGGCCCGGAGCAACTTGCCAGTTGCGACCTTTTCAGGCAAAGAGCGGCTTTGCGAGTTGGAAGCCATAGAGATACCTCCTGTATAAACATTTATATATTAGACGGCTAAGTAAACTTCTAAAAATATTCTCGCTGCCAGATTGCAACAGCGAGAGAGTTTTAATTATTTTAGACTAAATTAGTCTGTACTTGTAAAAGCAATCGTCGCAAGAGTAAGCGTTCGGCTTCGTTTAGCCCGATCAGAGTTTCTTCTTCCAGTTCGCGCCAGACTTGTAATATTGGTTCTTGCAAGGCCCGGCCCTGCTCAGTTAGATAAACTCGTTGGATGCGGGCATCTTGAAGGTCTTGCTGTCGCTCAACCAGGCCGCTGGCAACCATACGGTTGAGCATTTTGGTGACAGTCGGCGGTTCGACACAGAGAGTTTCAACTAACTGTGATTGGTTCAAACCATCTGTATCACCCAGTTTTAACAGGATCATTTCCTGTCCGGTGTACAAACCTAGTTCGCCTAGTTTGAGTTGAGCTTTTTGGCGATGCGCCCGGCAAATCTGTACCAGCACCGCGCCGACTGTACCTTCTAAGTGCTTCACGTACCCCTCCTGATTGTTTAGCCGTCTAAATAATATCACACTCCAGAGCTTTGTCAATAACTAGAAAGCAAGGTTTCTTGTGAAAACCTTTTCAATTTCTTATGCCTGACCTAACACAAACTGATCATTTCTTTGTTACCATTTTCTTGCTAAAGGAAAAAGGTTTCTATTTAGTGAAATATTATTAATCCTAATGAGATGCTTAAAGCGTAAGTATAAAGAAAGAAAAATTAATGGCAACTTTAGCAAGAGACCGGGAAAGTCTCTCGAAAGATTCCAGCCAACGTCTGAAATGGTCGTGGCACTTGAGCGCGTTGACGAGCATATTAGCACTGGCAGCTATTTTGAACTTGTGGGGCTTGAGCCAGAACGGTTACGGTAACGATTATTATGCCGCCGCCGTCAAGAGTATGCTAGGTAGCTGGCATAATTTCTTTTTCGTTTCGTTCGATCCAGGTGGCTTCGTTTCGGTGGACAAGCCGCCCCTGGGCCTATGGATTCAAACGGCCAGTGCCGCCATTTTTGGCTATAGCGGCCTCAGTCTGCTGGTACCGCAAGCTTTGGCCGGGATAGCTTCGGTGGCGGTGTTGTATCACCTGGTAGGGCGCAGCTTTGGGCGGGTAGCCGGTCTTATTGCGGCTCTGGTGCTGGCCCTTACTCCAGTAAGCGTCGCCATACAGCGCAGCAACAACCTGGATGCTTACGTAGTGCTGTTCTTGCTGCTGGCAGCCTGGGCCGGAATCGTTGCAACCGAACGTGGAAGCCTGCGCTGGCTTTTGGTAAGCGGTTTGATGGTTGGGCTGGGCTTCAACGTCAAGATGCTACAGGCTTACATGATTTTGCCTGCGCTCTACCTGCTTTATTTGCTGGGTGCGCCGCGGTTGCTGTCCTGGAAGCGGCGTTTGCTGCACCTGACTGCTCTCACGGTCGTAATCCTGGTGGTGTCGTTCGCCTGGGCCGTAGCGGTAGACCTGACTCCAGCCTCTCAACGGCCTTACGTCGGTAGTAGCAGCCAGAACAGTATGCTGGACTTGATCATCAACTACAACGGGCTGGGCCGGATCGAAGGCAATTCGCTGGGCGACAATGCTCGTCCGGCCAACCTGCCTGCCGGGGTCGAGCTTCCGGCTAATTTCGCGGGCGGTGGGCCGGGTGGCGTGGAAGAAATCGGTCAGGCCGGTGTTCTGCGGCTTTTCTCCAAAGAACTGGCTGGTCAGGCCAGTTGGTTCCTGGTGCTGGCTTTGTTTGGCCTCTTTGCTGCCGCCTGGCGCAAAGGTTGGCGGTTGCCCCTGAACCGCACCGGGCAAAGTCTGGTGCTATGGGGAGTATGGCTGGGTACGCAGGCGATTGTATTTAGTTTTTCGGGCTTCTTCCACGCTTACTACCTGAGCATGCTCGCGCCGCAAATTGCTGCTCTGGTCGGGATCGGGTTGGTAACGATGTGGCGAGATTACCGCCAGGGCGGGTGGCGAGCCTGGCTTCTGCCGTTAGCTTTAGTCGCCACGGTAGCCGTGCAACTGGTTTTCCTATCCAATTACCCGGACTGGCGGAACTGGTTGCTCCTGGCGATTGGGCCGGGTCTGCTGGCGGCGTTCGGCCTGATGGTGGCACGCGTGGTGCGCCAGTTTAACCGTCCCGCCTGGCAACTCGGTCTGGTCGGAATAGTAATGGCGGCTTTGCTTGCCAGTCCAACGGCCTGGGCCTTAACCCCGGTAGTGGCGCAAGGTAACAGCGTTTTGCCAACCGCCGGGCCGCAACTGGTCGAAACTACCTCCTCCGGTATGAGGATGCCGGGTAGCGGCAATATCGGCGGGGCAGCTACCGCTAAACTGGTGAAGTATCTCGAAGAGCATCGCCAGGGCAGCGTTTATATTTTGGTGACTTCTAGCAGCCAGGGTGCTTCTTCGATCATCATCGAGAGCGGTTTGCCGGTAATGGCTCTGGGCGGGTTTATCGGGAGCGACCTGGTGCTGACGCTAGATGGTCTTAAAGAAAAGATTGCTAACAATACGGTTCGCTATTTCCTGCTTTCTGGCTTCGAGTTCGGCGGTGGCGGAGGCGGAGCGAACGGAGGAAACAACACTCAGCTAACGAGTTGGGTCAAGCAAACCTGTACGACGGTAAATTCCGAGTTGTGGCAGGATGCGTCGGCGCAAACTAATCCTTTTCCCGGCGGCTTCCCAGGCGGTGGCTCACCACCTTCTGACGGTGGAAGCAGTGTGCCTGCGATGGGTGCAGGCGGGATGGGCCAGACTTTGTACGACTGTTCTGGCGCAGTCGGGAAATAGGGCGGTGTGGCCCTAACGAAAAGGAGCCGCAATTGTTTTAATAAAGGTGTAGTTCATTAGCAATACGCTAATAAAAACCGGGAAACTAAACTACACCTTTGATTGAAACATTTAGACCTGACGGTTGGTGGCATCATTATCCTTCTATTTAATTTATTGGCGGTTGGGCTAAGGAAAGTAACACAGGGCGGTTTTGCTTTCTCTGGCCTACGAGAACAATTAGGTCTTGCGAGTACGAAAGGCGAGATATTATGAGCGGTACACTTGATAAAATATTAGTTGATATAGTAATTCCGGTTTATAACGAGCAGGTAGCCCTGGCCGATAGCGTCCACAAATTACGGGCTTATCTACTGGAAAATTTCCCCTATACCTGGCGTATTACGATTGCCGATAACGCCAGCACCGACCAGACCTGGACGATAGCCCAGGATTTGATGGCAAACGTGCCGGGCGTCAGAGCGGTTCACCTCGACCGTAAAGGCCGGGGTCGGGCCTTGCGCCAGACCTGGCTGGAAAGCGAAGCCGAAGTAGCCTGCTACATGGATGTAGACCTTTCGACCGGGCTGGAAGGGTTGCTGCCCCTGGTCGCTCCGATCATCAGTGGGCAGAGTGAGATTTCGATAGGAAGTCGTCTGGCTCACGGTGCGATGGTGGCCCGCCAGCCCAAGCGTGAAATTATCTCACGTTGCTACAACTTATTGATCAAAGGAACTTTCTTTAACCATTTTAGCGATGCGCAATGCGGCTTCAAAGCAATCCGCACCAGCACGGCTCGCCTCCTGCTGCCCCTGGTTAAAAATAACGAATGGTTTTTCGACACCGAACTTTTGCTCCTGGCGGAACACAACGGCCTGGCGGTCTACGAAGTGCCGGTGCGCTGGGTAGAAGACCTGGACTCACGCGTAAAAATCGCCAAGACGGTGGCGGAAGACTTGCGCGGCCTGTGGCGGATGCGGCGTACTTTCTGGCTGGGTGAAGGCCGGGTCGCTAATATGCCTACAGACCTGCTTGAAACGCTTCCCAAAGCAGACCGGCGCGACCATTCGGTTGTGCTGACGCAGTAGAGGCGGCGCAAATGGCAACAAATATGAAAGAATTTGGCCTGGCCGTTACCGATGGCCCGCCAGTCGAACTGCGCCCTGAAGAAAGCAGCCCGCCTCTGGTTTCGTTGCGGTCGCGTCTTCTGGATATTAAGACGCTGGCCGGGTTTGGAGTTAGTGCCGTTGTCCTCATAATTTTCTTTCTAACGGTCAAGCTCGATCTGGGCGCAATTGCTACCAACATTGCCGGGGCGAACCTGTTCTATCTGGCCCTGGCTTTCGGCATTTACTACGGAGCTTTCTGGATTCGAGGCTTGCGCTGGCAACTCTTGCTGCGCGGTGCCGGGTTCGAGCAGGAAGAGGGAGTACGCCTGCTGGGGCTAAACGGTCTGGTCGAGATTACCTATCTGGCCTGGTTCGTCAATTGCCTCGTCCCGGCCAAGCTAGGCGACGTTTACCGGGCTTACCTTTTGAAGAAAAACAGCCGGGCCAGTCTGAGCCGTACCCTGGGTACGCTACTGGGCGAACGGCTGGCCGAAGTGCTGGTGCTGGTGGTGTTGCTGGGTTTTAGTGGGCTGGTGGCTTTTAGCGGGCTGCAAGGCGGCTCGTCGAGTCTCATCTTGATCGGTGGGCTGGGTCTGGGTCTGCTGGTGGCGATCCTGGCAGGATTGGTTGCGCTCCGCTTCTGGGGCGACCAGATTGCCCGCCGCCTGCCTCCCCGTTACGACCCGCTGTTTCGCCGCTTCCGCGAAGGCACGCTCAACACTTTCCGGCGCGACATCCGGCTCAAGCTATATGGCCTGACGGTGCTGGTCTGGCTGTGCGAGGCGGTGCGGTTGTACCTGGTGATCCAGGCTTTGCATCTGACCGGACTGGCTCTGCCAGTGATCCTTTTCTGCGCTCTGGCAAGTTCGCTTCTCAGTACCATCCCGCTTACTCCGGCAGGGTTGGGCGCGGTCGAAGGAACCCTCGTAGTGCTGCTGACCCTGTTCGGCCTGAACAAAAACCTGGCCGGGTCGGTAGTAATCCTCGACCGGGTAATCTCCTATTGGAGCAATCTGGTTTTTGGTGGACTGTTATATCTGGTGAGCCGCAAGAAGTAAAGCGTTTGTTTTCAGAAGATTAAAAGGCGACCTGGATTTTTATCCAGGTCGCCTTTTTAGTTCTTTCTTACTCAGCCTGGGCGGGCCGGGGTGAAACCAGGTTTCGCACAACTGCCCGGCGTACCGGCCCGACTTTGCCGACCGAATCCAGTACCCAACTCTGGCGGGTGACGCGCAAAAAGCGACGCAGGTTCCGCACGAGCGGTTGCACTTCGGCTTCGCGCCCGGCCAGGTAGCGGTCGAAAGCTCTGCGCTCGAACGAGTTGCGCTCGAAGGCCAGGGCTACACTGTGGGCGGCTAAACGGCCCATCCGCAGAGCAAATTCCAGCCCTTGCCCGGTCGAAGGGTCTAAATAGCCCGCCGCGTCGCCCACCATCAACAGGCCGTCGTGGGTGATCGTGCGGACGCGGAAGCCAATCGGGGCGAAGGCCAGCATGTGCGGCAGACGGGTTCCATCCCGAAAATGGGCGGCCCACTGCGGCAGTTCTTCCGCCAATACCTGCAAAAAGAGTTCGTGCGGGGCCAGTCGGCCCCACCGCCGTTGCCAGCGTTCACGTTGAGCCAGGCTCATCTCGAAGGAATAGCGGTAAAGTTGGGGGGCAAGCTGGCTGCCGCGCAGCGTCGTGGCATTGGGCAGCCAGAACTGTTGCCAGACGCCCGCTTCGACGGCTTTCGGCCCCAACTCGCTAAAGAAGAAGATGTAGGCGGCGCGGCCAAACTCTGGCTCGGCCTGCTTTAAACCAAGCCGGGCTAGAATGACCGAATTGCGCCCCCCGGCATCAATTACCACCGGCGCACGTAGCCGCAGATACTCCGGTTCCGCGCCAACCTCGCCGGGTCGGGGTTGCGTAGGGCGGGCCAGCACTCCCTGGAAGGAGCCATCCGCCGTTCGCAAGGTGTCAATCACTCGCCAACCGGTACGCACCTGGACACCGCTGGCCTGGGCCAGGTCTTGTAGTGAGCGGTAGAAGTGGCCCCGGTTGATCTGCCAGTAAGCCAGCCCGGAAGGTAACTTATCCCAGGTCGTGCCGCCGCCCGGCCAGTGCTGCCGCATGCTATCCCAACCTTGCAGCTTCCAGCAATTCAGGAAATCACCGGCAGCACCTGGCTCAGGAGTCGGCCCGGTATCGAGGCCAAGCCGGGCGAGTTCCTGCTGGGAACCAGGCGAAAGGACTTCGCCACTATGCAAATCGCTCAGTTGCGGCGGGCGCACCGGGCGGCTTTCCAGCAAAATAACCTGTCGTCCGAGCCGGGCCAGATTGATTGCCGCGCTGGTACCCGCCGCCCCGCCCCCGACCACCAGCACGTCCGCATCCCCCTGCGAACGAGAAGAAATTCCCAAGACCGCCTCCTTTTATACTTGGCGGGCATTATAACATTTTGCTATCGTAATTTTACATCTCGGCGCGTTTATGTATATAATCAGTAAAGGCTCCTGCCAAAGCTAGATTGTGGTAGACCGATCAAACATTTGAGATAGCAATGGAGAAAGGAAGCGTTATGGCAACCAAAAAAGCTTCTAGCACCCCTCTTCCTAAAAAAGCTGCCCCGGCTTCGCCTGTTGTGGCGGACGGTAGCTCTGAAGAGACCGAACAAGCCCCTTTTACTGCTGGAAGCGACTCTTTTAAAGGCGATGTACCGCCGCAGCAAACGGTTCCCTCCCTAATAGCCGAGCTTATTTTACCGCCCCACACGAGCCGTAAAGTCACCCTGCACGGCGATAAGCATCATACTCTTTTCGATCTCCACCCAACCCTCCCCTCCATCCTCAAGAAACCTTCGCGGCGCAGAGGGCTATCGGCCACCGCTACGCCCGGCCCGCAAATGTTTATGGCCTCGCTGATAGCCGCTCCGAACAAACCGGCCATGACTTTCAAGCAATCGCCTAACTTCAACAGCCGAGGCAATTACAAACCCGTCGCTATCGTTGACCATATCATGCAAGGTACCCTGCAAAGTTCTAACAGCGAATTTATGGCGGCGGGTACGGCCAGCACTCACTTCGGGGTAGGTTCGGATGGCACGATCTTTCAGTGGGTAGACCTAGACCAGATGGCCTGGGGCAACGGTCTGGCCTATGAAAACGACGGCAGACCTTATATTGACGTGCCGGTGGGCGGTGGTCAGGTAAAGCGGGTTTACGAAAGCCCTGATCGAAGCGTCCCCTGGCTGGCCGACGCGCTGGACAAACGGGCTAACCCAAACCTGATGACTATTTCAATCGAACACGCCGGAAATTCAGGCGGGCCGTTTCCCGAAGCGATGTATCAGGCAACCCTGGCTCTGCATCGCTGGTTGCTTTTAACTTACAACATTCCGGCGACCCGCGACTACATTATCGGACATAACCAGATTCAGCCCAAAAATCGCGGTTTCTGCCCCGGCACTGGTTTCCCCTGGGCGCGGCTGATGAGCGATTTGGGCGGGTTCAGCCTTACCAAAGTTGAGTACATGGCGAGTGTGCCGACCGTGGCAATGGTGCGACCCGGCCCTGGCCGTAGTTACGAACCGTCTATCAAAAAAGCACCCGGTGCCGACAAGCAGTTCAAAGTTAGCGGCGAGGCTAAGGGTGAGGTAATCTGGGATGACCGCCTCAAACGGATGGACGATACCTGGGCCTATTTTGAAGACCTGGACGGCGCAAAAGGGTTTGTCTCTCGTTCCGCTTTGATGTGGTAAAGGAGCAATTTATGCCGACTTTTAAAGGTCATCGCCATTCCCTTCAATGCCTTGTACCACCCTATATGCTCCGCAACATCGTTGAGAAGGGTACGCCGCAAGAGCGTACCCTGGCTCTCGAAACGATGTCTGTAGACAGTACCGTCCGTTCGATGCGGGCGATCAGTGCCGAAATGCAGGCCGGTGGGCGAAGTACCTCGATGGTGGCGGCTTCTAACGGCAACCAGCGGGCTATTTTTGATGTTAAAAATAAATTTGATTTGCCGGGAACGGTCGTGCGGAGTGAAGGCGATCCACCCACCGGCGACCCGGCGGTAGACCAGGCTTTTGAGGCTCTGGGCTTGATCTATGAATTCTACAACGAAGTCTACCGCCGCGAGTCGCTGGATGACGATGGCTTGCCGCTCCGGGCGGTGGTGCATTTTGGCGAACGACATAAAAATGCTTACTGGAACGGCGAGTTTATGCTCTTTGGCGATGGCGATGGGCGGATTTTCGTAAATTATACTGCGGCTGTGGATGTAATCGGTCACGAACTGACCCACGGTGTCATTGCCGACGAAGCGCGGCTGGTTTATCTTTATCAGGCCGGGGCTTTGAACGAGTCTATCGCCGATGTTTTCGGGATTCTGGTCAAGCAGTACAAACTCAAGCAAACTGCCGACAAATCCGACTGGATGATCGGGGAAGGGGTGTTAGGGCCGACTGTGAAAGGGACGGCGTTGAGATCGTTGAAGGAACCGGGAACCGCCTTCGACGACCCTCTCCTGGGCAAAGACCCTCAACCCGGCCACATGAAGGATTTTGTCCAGACGGCCCAGGATAACGGCGGAGTGCATACTAATTCAGGCATTCCAAACCACGCTTTTTATTTGTTAGCGACCAAGCTCGGCGGTTTCGCCTGGGAGAAAGCCGGACGCATCTGGTACGAGACGTTGCGAGACCAGCGCATTCGGTCAACGACCGGGTTTAGAGCCTGGGCCGGGCGCACGGTCGTCAATGCCGGTAATCTCTACGGTGTCCACAGTGCCGAAAAACAGGCGGTGGTAGAAGCCTGGAACGAGGTAGGCATTAAAGTTTCTGGTAGCTAGTCCGGGCTTGAATCAGGAAAGCTATCTACCTTTCTTTGAGGTCAGTTTAATAGGTTTGCTCTGCTCAATGAGGCATTATGCAGATTGAATTTAAGAGTAGTGGTGGCCTGGCGTATTTTCCCGGCCTGAACGCGCCGATGGCTATTGATAGTGAATGCCTGAATGCCGACGAAGCCGACGCGCTAAAAGCGGAAGTGGCTGCGCTGGATTTTTTCAATCTGCCCGTCCGGTTAGGTTCGATTCCTCTTGGGGCCGCCGATATGCGCGAGTACACGGTTACGGTCCGAGACGGAAAGCGGCAGCATACGATCCATTGCACGGAAGCTACCACCGACCCGCCGGGCCTCCTGTCTTTCCTCAACCACCTGGAAAATCTAGCTCTGGCAGCCAGGCTATCTCAGCTTTCCCCTGCCGATGACGAAACCTCTTCAAATTGACCGCCAGGCTAAAACCAAGTATGCTTTGAGCAATCAAAAGCTTATAACTTTTGTTGCTCGAAACACCCTGAAATAATTTAGATATGGATCAGCAAAAACGGAGAGTAGAATGAGCCTTGAGGGGAAGGTAGCGGTAGTTACGGGTGGGTCGCGGGGAATAGGCCGGGCGGCAGCACTCTTACTGGCCGAGCGCGGCGCGACGGTCGTGGTCAATTTCAACAAGAACAGCGCAGAAGCCGAGGCAGTGGTCGCGGCGATCACGGCAAAGGGTGGCAAAGCGGTCGCTAACGGGGCGGATGTCTCCCTCGCAGCAGAGGCCCAACGCTTGATCGAAGAAACCGTAAAAGCTTTCGGGCGGCTCGATATTCTGGTCAATAACGCCGGAATTACCCGCGACACTTTGATTATGCGCATGAGCGAGAACGATTGGGATGTTGTGCTGGATACTAACCTCAAAGGAGCTTACCTGTGTAGCAAAGCGGCGATCCGCCCGATGCTCAAAGCTAAGGGAGGCCGGATTATCAATATCAGTTCGATTTCGGGTCAGGCTGGCAGTGGCGGGCAGGCCAACTACAGTGCGGCCAAAGCCGGGCTGATCGGCTTTACCAAATCACTCGCCCGCGAGGTCGGTAGCCGCTCGATCACGGTCAATGCGGTCGCGCCTGGTTTCATCGAGACCGATATGACTAGCGGGCTGGCCGACGAGTTCAAAAGCAAAGCTCTGGCTCAAATCCCGCTCGAACGCTTTGGCAAACCCGAAGACGTGGCCGAAGCTATCGCGTTTCTGGCAAGCGAGGCCGCTTCGTATATTACCGGGCAGGTGCTGGCGGTAGACGGTGGAATGGTGATGATGTAGTTATGTTTAAAAAAGTCTTAATTGCTAATCGAGGCGAAATTGCCCTGCGCGTGGTGCGGGCCTGCCGGGACCTGGGTGTTGCTACGGTCGTAGCTTATAGCGAAGCCGACCGCGACTCGCTGGCGGTGCGTTTTGCCGACGAAGCGGTTTGTGTCGGCCCTGCGCCGAGCGGCAAGAGTTACCTCAATACTCCCGCCATCATCACTGCGGCCCTCATTACCGGGGCGGACGCGCTACATCCCGGTTACGGTTTCCTGAGCGAAAATCCGTATGTGGCCGAGATTTGCGAGAAGGTCGGCCTGACCTGGATCGGCCCGCGCCCGGATGTAATCGAGAAGATGGGCGATAAGGCCGTCGCCCGCAAGACGATGGCCGAAGCCGGACTGCCGATTGTGCCGGGAGTGCAGGGCGTCCTGACGAACCTGGAACACGCCAAGAAAGAGGCTCTCGCTATTGGCTATCCGGTCATGCTCAAGGCGTTGGCGGGTGGCGGTGGGCGCGGTATTCGGGTGATCGAAAGCGAAGCCAGCCTGGAAAGAAATTATCCTCTGGCACGGGCCGAGGCGGATAAAGCTTTCGCTAGCCCGGAACTCTACCTCGAAAAATTCGTGCCAAAGCCGCGCCATATCGAAATTCAACTTCTGGGCGATAACTACGGCAATATCATCTATCTGGGCGAACGCGATTGTTCGATCCAGCGTCGCTATCAGAAGATTATGGAAGAATCGCCTGCGCCTAACTTGAGCGAGGATTTGCGGCAACGGATCGGGGCGGCGGCGGTGCAAGGCGCGAAGGCAATCGGTTACAGCAGTGCCGGAACAATCGAGTTCTTGCTCGACCCCGAAGGCAATTTCTACTTTATGGAGATGAATACCCGTATTCAGGTCGAACACCCGGTCACCGAGCAAGTAACTGGCCTCGATCTGGTCAAATGGCAGATACGGTTGGCGGCTGGGGAACGCTTGACGCTCACTCAAAAAGACGTTAGAATACGAGGGCATTCGATTGAGTGTCGTGTGAATGCGGAAGACCCGGCTAATAATTTCCGGCCTGATGCCGGGACGATTGACCTGTTCGTGCCGCCCGGCGGTATCGGTGTGCGGGTTGACACTCATTTGTACAGTGGCTACACCACCCCGCCTTACTACGATAGTCTTCTGGCAAAGGTGATTACTTACGGCGACACGCGTGAAGAAGCCGTGGCCCGGATGGAACGTGCCTTGCACGAAACAGTCGTAAGCGGCGTCAAGACGACTATTCCGTTTCAGCAATTTCTGCTGGCCGATTCGGAGTACCGCGAGGGTAAAGCCGCCCTTGATTTTGTCGAGAGGAAAATGACGACCTGGCACCTCTAGCAGTACCGGGTGCGTGATACCGGGTTTGGCCTGAATTTTTAGCTTTAAAACTTTTGCTTCAAACTGGTTCTGTAGTGACGACTTTAGCCGTTCTGGTCGAAAACGGCGGAGGTCGTCACTACAAGCGAAAAGTCGTAATTTTTAGAGAATATTGTCGGTAAAGTTAATTCTTATTCAGCACTCGGTACCCGCACTGGATGAAATGACAGCAAGTATCAACAACCCCAACGCTCAGAAATCGAAAAAGCTCGGCACGGTGCGGATTGCACCGGGCGTGCTGGCGACTATTGTACATTCGGCGACCCTGGATGTGCCGGGTGTTTTGCGGATGGGCGATTTACCCAGCACCAGCCCTAGCCTGAGCCGTATTTTCAGCCGTGACCATGGAGATGGCGTAAAAATTGAAGTGCGCGAGAGTAAAGTCTACGCTGAGCTTTACATAATCGTAAGCAAGGACGCTAATATAGCGCAGGTGGGGAAACAAGTTCAGGGCGATGTCTCCGCGGCTATCCGCAAGATTGTCGGTATGCCAGTAGAGCAAATCAACGTGTATATTCAGAACGTAGAGTAGAGTGTTAGGCAACAACGGTAAAGAAGAAGAAGCCCTGGTTCGGGTCGAAGTCGGGCCAGAAGAACCGGACGAATGGTTTGACCTGGAAGGGGTACAGGGCGGGCCTTCCAAACCCAAAAATAAGCTTGGTTTACAACGCCGCCAGGCCCGTGGTGTAGCTCTCCAGACCCTTTTCGAGAGCGATGCCGTCAATCACGAGCCGCAAGCGGTGCTGACCCGGCACATCAAAACCGATATTCTTTCGCCCGAAACGGCCCGTTTCGCCCGAACCCTGGTCGAAGGGGTAATCGGTCGCCGGGACGAACTGGATGAGCTGATCTCTGCCGCTGCTCCTTCCTGGCCGATGGATCAAATGGCAAAGGTAGACAAGAATATATTGCGGCTTGCAATTTTCGAGATTCTATTTAATAATGACGTACCAACCAAAGCTGCTATTAACGAAGCCATCGAATTAGCTAAAAATTTTGGTAGCGACAGCAGTAGTCGCTTTGTAAATGGCGTGCTGGGCGCAATCGTGGTTCAGCATCCCAAAGGCTCGGAGGAAAAGCCGGCCTGAGCTGTGCTGCTCATCGGATTTGTTACGAACAGACCGAACGAATTTTTATATATTTTGGAAACGCTGAGGCGAGTGCAAAGGCAAGCTGAGATATATTCAGAACCCGGAACTTAAACTCAGAACTATCAAAGAGGGGGCAGTTGACCCGACTTTAGAATCTTTTCGCCTTGCGGCGAGGGAGGAGGTGAAACAATGGCAGCAGCCAACGAAGCAATTTTCAGCGATCTGAAGGAAATTATAGTCGAACAGCTTGCGGTTGACCCCGAAGAAGTTACGATGGAAGCCTCCTTCGTCGAAGACCTCAATGCAGACTCTCTCGACCTGGTAGAATTAATTATGGAGATTGAGGAGAAATTTGGCATCCAGGTACCTGACGAAGTGGCCGAGAAAATCGTGACGGTCAGCGATGCAGTAGAGTACATTCAAGAACAACGCACCTAATCCAGGCGGGTAACGGCTTACCTGGCCTGGCGGTCAGGTAGTAAAGATGTAAGTTAAAAGGGAAAACCACTGGTTTTCCCTTTTGCTTTTCCCCCTGTTATAATATTAGTTGCTACTGGCAATAATCTGGCTGTAAACCCAGGCACCCACTGTAACAATTCCGTCAGACCTTTCCCCTTGAGCAATAGTTACGCCTAATTTTGAAATTACCCAGCAGGAGCAGGAGCGTGACAAATCCCGCCGATTGGCCGCCCGAATTAAATATATCGAGTTTTTTTCCGCCGCCCCGCACGGTCTGGAAAAGTCAGGCGGTCGAAAGCCTGCAAAAGATCGGGGCAGCTTGCCGCCTCTTTCGCAACGGCCTGACCCCTGCCGCCGCGCTCAACCTGGCCCGCACCGTCTATGCTTCGGCTAACGTGGCGGGCGTGGCGGTTTCTAACTGGCAAACGACCCTGGCTTTCGTCGGCCCTTCCCACGATGGCGAACCGCCTCACCAGGACCGGATTTGCCCGGCGGTGCAACTGGCCCTCGATACCGGCAAACTTCAGACTTGCCGGAGCGAAAGCGATCTCAAATCGCTCAGCCAGTGCTGGACGCCTACCGAAGAAGACGAAACCCGGCTTAACTGGCTGGCGGCCCTCCCGCTTGAGAACGAAGAAGAAGTAATCGGGGTACTGGTGGTCTATGCTTCCAGTTTGTACCCCCTTTCCAGCACTGATCTAGACCTGGCCCGCTGGATTGCTACCGAAGCCAACACCCATCTTGAGATCGGGCGGTTGCGCGGTTCTGCCGGGCAACTGGCCGAAGCCGAGTTACGCGCCCTCCGCGCCCAGATTTCGCCTCATTTTCTCTTCAATACCCTCAATAGCATCGCCGCCCTGGTGCGCCTGGACGCAGACCAGGCCCGCGAACTAATTGTAGATTTCGCCTCATTCTTCCGGCGCACTCTCAAGCATCACGGCGAGTTTGTAACGTTGGCGGAAGAACTTGATTACGTCGAACATTACGTGCGCTTCGAGAAAGTGCGCTTTGGCAAACAACTGGCCGTCGAGTACGAGATCGCTCCCGGCACGGAGGGCGTGGTGTTGCCGGTGCTGACTGTTCAACCTCTGGTCGAGAATGCGATCAACCATGGCCTGGCTCCTAAAATCGGCGGCGGGACGGTGCGAGTTAAAACCAGCACGGTGGATTACGGCGAGGTGCTGATCCAGGTTTCGGACGATGGTATCGGGATCGAAGCGGAGGCGGTCCCGCGCTTGTTGGAAGGTGGAGCCTCCAAGACTAAGGGTCTGGGGATGGCGTTGGGCAACATTCAGGAGCGGTTGCAAAAGCTCTTTGGCGAAGATTATCGGCTGGCGGTCGAAAGCGAACCGAGCCGAGGTACGACGGTTAGTTTCATCGTGCCTCGGCTCCGCCGCAGCTAAAAGACGTGCAATCTCCTGGCCTTAGCTTTGGTCAGTCCTGAAGCTAGAGATTGCTACCTTTGAGGAGTTCAAAATCGCCCCGCCAGAGCTTTTGCATCTCCTCGGACGATACCAGTAGCTCTTCCAGCCGTCCCTGACTTTCGATCTGGCCGTCTTTGAGGACAACGATGTGGTCGGCCCGGCGCAAAGCGGCCCGGCGGTGCGAAACGACCAGACAGGTCGCGTCGGCCCGTTGCTCGAAAATACGCTCCCACAGATCTCGCTCGGTGTCCACATCGAGTGCGCTCGACAGGTCATCGAAGATCAACAGTTCCGGTTCCCGCACGAACATGCGGGCGGCGGCTCCGCGCTGGATTTGCCCGCCCGAAAGCTTGACGCCTCGCGGCCCGACGACGGTATCCAGCCCTTTTTCGAGAGCCGCTACATCGTGTTCCAACACGCTCAGGCGCAAAGCCTGAGCTAGTCGGGCCGGGTCGTCCGGCAAGCCCATCATAATGTTGTCGCGCAGACTGTCGCTGAACAGACGCGGAACCTGGGGCGTGTAAGCACTGTGCGGCGGCCCAAAGAAAGCGTCCGGCGCGGCCACGACCTGGCCGTTCCAGCGAATTTCGCCCGCCTGAGCCGGGAGCAAACCTTGCAAAGTCCGCAAAAGAGTGGTTTTGCCTGCGCCAACTCGCCCGGTCACGACTACGAAGGCTCCCCTTTCGAGCCTTAAATCTATCCCCTCGACCCCCCGACCGCTACCCGGATAGAGATAAGTCAGGCCGCGCAGGTCTAACGTCACCAATCGGTCGGTTTCCTGCCGGGCCGGATAGTTCACCGCCGGAAAGTCGCCCTTGAGGTAGACCGGAGCGTGTTCGACCATTACCTCCGGCGGGGTAGTCTGTAACATCTGGGCCAATCGCTCGAACGAAACACTGCTGCGCTTGTGCCGGGTCAGCATATCGCCAAAGAAGAACATGAAATCGGTGATGCGCGGCAGGAAGCTCACGAAAAGAGCAAAGTCGCCGACCTTAAAGCTACCCGATTGAATGGATTGGGCCGCCAGTAGCAGGATTAAGCCCATCCCCAGGTTCACAATATTCAGGTTGATCGACTCCATGAATTCGGTCATCAGGCTGTCTTTCAGGGCGGCTTTGCGGCGGGTTTCGTTCAGGCGTTCAAACTGGCTTACCACCGACCTTTCGGCTCCGGCCACCTTGATCGCCTGTACCGCCCCAAAAGTTTCACCGATAAAGTTTGTAACCTGCCCGGTAGCTTCGCGCCTGGCCCGCCGGTAACGTTTGATCCGGCTATCCGAAGCTTTCACCAGAGCCAGGATTGCCAGCAGCGGCACGAAGACCGCTAATGTGATCAGCGGGTTGATTGCTATCATCACGGCCAGGGCCGCCGCGACGTAGAGGAAGACGCCGCCACTATCCACAAAGCGTTCGATGTATTCGACCACTTCTTGCACGTCATCCCGGAAACGGTTGACCCCTTCGCCCGCCGAGTCGCGCAGGGCCGAAGCTCCCGGCAATTCTAAAATATAATTCAAGACGTTGCGGCGTAGCAGCGTTTCGATAATCTGATAATAAGTTGCCCAGATGTATGAACCCCAGGTCATGAAACCCACGCGGGTTGCCGCGATTGCCAGCAGCCCTCCGGCCAGCGTCCACATGTTCAGACCTACCTGGGCCTGGCTGCTCAAAGTGTTGAAAAACTCGCGGATGAGTAGCCCGGTCAGAATTGGACTGGCGTGGACGACTGTAAAGGTCAGGAAATTAATCAAGAATAACCAGGGCCGGTAAGCCAGTAGCTTACAGATGAACTTCCAGGTTGTTACTTTCACTTTTGCTTCCGTTCCCACTTCTGTTTCCGCTTCTACTTCTATTTTCGCTTTCATACCAGGCTCTCCTCCAGACCCGTCCGCAAAAGGGCGTAAAAGCGCGAAGCCGGGTTGCTGGCAAGTTCTGCGCGGGAGCCGTATTCGACCACCCGGCCATCTTCCAAAATCATGATGTAGTCGGCCCGCTGGACAGTCGCCAGCCGATGCGCGATGATCAAGCCGGTGCGACTACGCAAGAGGGTGTCCACCGCTTCTTCGATTTGATGCTCGGTGGCCGGGTCGAGCCGGGACGAAGCTTCGTCCATTACGACCAGGCCGGGTTCTTCCAAAAAGACGCGGGCAAAGGCCAGCAACTGCGCTTCCCCTGCCGAAAGACCGGCCCCTTCCGACTTGAGTTCGCTATCCAGGCCGTCCGGCAAGCCGTCGAACCAATCCGCCAGTCCTAGCTGTCGGATCACCGCCAGGATACGCTCGTCCTCGATGTCGTGCCGGAAGAGCGTCAGGTTGTCCCGAACGCTAGCGTGGAAGAGTTGCACCTCCTGCGTGACCATGCCGACGCGGTGGCGTAAATCTTCCAGGCGGCTATCCTGGATGTCCTGCCCGCCAACCCGGATCGTCCCTAGCGTTGGTTCGTAGAGCCGGAAAATCAGCCGCGTGGTGGTCGTCGTGCCGCTTCCCGTTCGCCCCAGCAAACCCAGCACTTTGCCCGGTTCGAGCCGGAAAGACACATTTTTGAGGGTCAAGCGGGCGTCCCGTTCGGTCGGGTCGTAGCTGAACGAGACGCCTTCAAATTCCAGGCTCAACGCCCCGCCGGGCAACTTCGGCCCCTTCCCGTCGTGGATCGTCGGCTGCACCTCGCGCAATTCCTGGATGCGCCTAATCCCGGCGGTCGCTTTTTGGAGTTGCGGAAGTTGCCGGGTTAGCTGATCGAGCGGGTTGCGTAACATTTCCAGGTACTGGAAGAACAGGAAAGCTGTCCCCAGCGTAATGCTTCCGTTCGTGTAGAGGTAGGCTCCCAGCATAAAAACGATGATATAACCAATGGCAAACAGGTAATCAAAGGCCACCCACATGTTGCTGACCTTCATAAAGGCTTTGCGAGTAGCGAGAAACAGATGGCGGGTAGTCTCGAAGTAGCGACGCATCACATAAGACTTTGCGCCATTGGCTCGAATATCTTCGATTCCGGCCAGGCGTTCTTCTAAGAAGCCATATAGCCGGGCGTTACTCTCGCGCTCTTCCTCCGAAGAAGCAACCCCCCGACCCCGTATTTTGATTAGCAGGGTGGTCGCAGCCAGGGTAAAGAGCGTCATGATCAACCCTACCCGCCAATCTTCCAGATATAGCACGACCAGCACACCTAGCATCAGGAGCAGACTGCCTAGCACACGCAGCACTAATTGCGAGAAGAACTGGGCCAGGGCGGTTATATCGCCATCAATGCGCTCGATCAGTTCGCCCGGCGTATGAAGGTTGTGGAAAGGCATGTCCAACCGCAAGCAGTGGGCCGCCAGATCGTTACGCAGGGCGTTAGTGGCCGTCCAGCCGACGTTTTCGCTGGTGTAGGTTGTCAGTACCGCTATAAGCTGGCTGACCAGGGCCATACCGATAAACAGGCCGGACACACCCAGCAGAGTTTCCAGCGAACCCCCGCTCGTGGCGGTATCAATAAACGAGCGCAAGACCTGCGGGTTTAGCAACTGCAAGCCAATCGTGCTGAAAAGCAGTCCGGCCAGCAGCGCGACCCGCCAGCGTTGCGGGCGCAAATAATCCGATAAAAGAAGCCAATACTGGCGAAGTGGAAGTTTCACAAAAGTTCCTTTTTCCTCTACAAAGCCTTATGTTTTAATAAAATTTGGGGCTGTCAAGGAAACCGGGCAAGGCAAAGCCAGAGCCGGACAAAAATATTCCTCGACAGTGCGGGTTGCAGGGCTGCCAGGAGTTCTGCTCTTCTTTACTAAAAACCAGGAAATTGGCGGAGAAACGAAGAAGAGTTCCCTGAGCGGTGGGCCAGGGAATAATCGGCGCAAAGGCTCAAGACGGTTGGCCGGTGAGTCAGCCAGAGCCAGTCGAATCAATGCAAAATGCTTGCAAACCGATTAGAAATAGGGGCAGACCTGCTAGAGAGGTAGTATGATGAAGAGTATCACAGGTGGTTATCTCCTTACAAAAGTCTAAATTAAGACTCGTTCTTTGTAAAAGTTCAGTTCAGCCAGCCTTTCTATAATTGCTTAGCTGTATTTACTATATGCGAGTATAGCAAAACCTGGGCGGGCTGTCAATGGCGAATTTGACAAGCCCGGCTTTATCTGTATAATTCGTCACAATGAAAGTGCGAATTTCTCTAAAGAAGCAAAAAGAATAAAAAGTATCCGCATATTTTTTATTTTATAATCTATCCGACTGCCGGGCCGAGCAATCCTCCTCTGGGCATTCCTGGTGTGAAAAGCTGGCGCAAGTTAGAACAGGAGTCTTTGTACTACGTTGCAACCTACGTCTACCCTTACTTTTTTGTGCGGATTTTTTTCTCCAACAATAGTTCTCCTCAAACCTGTTAAAATTCGGCTTCAAATCCTGGTGCAAATGGCCTGGTTGTCCTGGCTGGTAGCCAGTTTATTCTTGCCGCCAGGGGCGGTGAGGGCTAGCGAAGTTCCCGCCTTAGACCCGAATAAAGAAGTTCAAGGCGAGTTAGATAGCTTTCGCCACGACCTGGAAGTTCTAAAAGGGCATAGGCTCGGCCTTGAAATGCTCAAACGGGTTAACAGCCTGCCCGAAGTAATCGTCAGCGAGGAAGCCCGGCAAAAGCTAGCTCAGAGCGAAACCGATCTGAACGCACTATGGCAAAAGCTGACTGAACGCATCGGCCAGGATCAGCAGTGGCTCCAAAGCTTCTGGGTCGGTGAAAAAGTGCGGGCTGCGCCTGATCTGGGCGATTATGCCGAAAACCGCTATGACCGCTGGGGATACCGCCGGGCGACTTTGAGCGACTGTACCTGGTACGCCGCTGAAGCGGTTAAACTAGCCAGCAATGGGCGGATTGACCTGAACGACCGCAAAGTGCCTTTTGGCGAGTGGGGCAATGCCGGGCGGTGGGCCAGCCGAGCCGAAAACTGGGGCCGGGCTAATCCAGGTGGGCCGATCATCGGGGTGGATAAAATCCCTCGACCGGGTGATATTGTAGAATGGAACAGCCACCTGGCTTTTGTGGAGCAGGTGCGCGGGCTGCGCGATGAAGGGGGCAATCTGGTGCGCTACCACCTGACCCTGAGCGAAGAAAACGCCACCGGGCAAAGCCGCCCGAATAGCCAACCGCTCAAACTACCCGACGATCCTCAGAATTTGATCCGCCGCTGGCGTAGCACCCTCGACGTAGAGATCAAAAATGGTCAGGAGGCCGCCAACACCATGCGCTTCATCCATTTCAACTATAATTAACCGGCATTGGTCAGTACCTTTAGGAAAATATAAGGCAAAGGTAAAGGCAAAGGAGTAAGCCGATGAAATTACTAATTCTAGGTGGTACACTTTTCCAGGGCCGCCACCTGGTTGAGCTTGCTTTGAGGCGGGGACATGAGGTGACACTGTTTAACCGGGGCCAGCATAACGCCGATCTCTTTCCGCAGGTCGAGAAGCTACGCGGCGACCGGCAAGGTGACCTTTTGGCCCTGCGCGGGCGACGCTGGGACGCGGTGATTGATACGTGCGGTTATGTGCCGCGAGTCGTGCGGGCCTCGGCTCAACTACTGGCCGAGGCCGTCGAGCATTATACTTTCATTTCTTCCGTCTCGGTTTATGCCAGCTTTGCCCGGCCCGACCAGGACGAGACGGCTCCACTCGGCACGCTAGCCGATCCGAGCGAGGAAACTGTAACCGGCGAATCCTATGGGCCGCTCAAAGTATTGTGCGAACAGGCCGCCGAGGAAGTTATGCCCGGTCGCGTACTGGCGGTGCGGCCCGGTTACATCGTTGGCCCTTTCGATTTTACCGACCGCTTTACCTACTGGCCCTGGCGAGTGACTCAGGGTGGCTCTATGCTGGCTCCAGGGCAGCCAGACCGCCCGATCCAGTTTATTGATGCCCGCGACCTGACGGCCTGGACGCTCTCGATGGCCGAGCGGCGGCAAACCGGGGCTTACAATGCGACCGGCCCGGCCCACCGGCTTACCTGGGGCCAACTCTTAGAAGAAAGCCGCACTGTCACCGGCAGCGCGACCGATTTCAACTGGGTGCCGGACGAATTTTTGGCGGCTCAGGGTCTGGATAGCGGCAACGAGTTACCTCTGTGGACGCCCGACACGGGCGAATTCGTTTCGATCCACGCGATCAACTGTGCGAAGGCTATCGCCGCCGGGCTGACCTTTCGCCCTGTGGCCGAGACGATCCGGGATACCCTGGCCTGGCTCCACGAAACCCGTCCAGCAGGGGCAGGGCTGAAAGTCGGCCTACCGCTCGACCGCGAAGCGGCGGTTCTAAAAGCCTGGCAAGCTTCCAGTCCGGCTTAGCCTGAAGTAAGCCTGACAGGGTGTAACATGCTGGTTGGTTCCTTCTGGTATAGCTGCGCCCGGTGTTGTAGGGGTGTCTTTGAGCCTTTATAATGTTCCAGGACACCCTTAAACTTTATCTTTAACAGAGCCGGGCCTACCCCGACCTCAAATACCAGGAAAAGGAGCAATGAAGCTATGTTTCAAAATGACTTGCTAAAAGACAAAGTAGTGCTGGTCACTGGCGGAGGAACCGGGTTAGGGCGGGCGATGGGTACGCGCTTTTTAGAATTAGGCGCGAAGTTAGCCATCACCAGCCGACGCCAGGAAGTGATCGAAAAGAGTGCGGCGGAAATGGCCGAGGCCACCGGCGGCGATACTTTTTCGGTTCCCTGCGACGTGCGCGATCCGGTTCAGGTGGATGCAATGGTCGAAGCTGTCATTTCTCACTATGGCCGGATTGACGTGTTGCTCAATAACGCCGCCGGAAATTTCATTAGCCCTACCGAACGGCTGTCGCACCGGGCCGTAGATGCGGTGCTCGGTATTGTGCTGCACGGTACGTTTTACTGTACCCTGGCGGTCGGCAAACGCTGGATCGAAGCTAAGCAGGGCGGTACGATGCTCAATATCGTGGCGAACTACGCGTCGTCTGGCTCCGGGTCGGGCTATGTCGTGCCGTCAGCGGTCGCCAAGAGCGGCGTGCTGGCTCTGACCCGTTCGCTGGCGGTCGAGTGGGCTAAATACGGTATCCGCCAGGTGGCAATCGCGCCCGGCCCCTTCCCGACCGAAGGAGCCTGGCAACGCCTGGCTCCGACGCCTGAACTTTCCCAGGCCGGGCTGAACCGCGTACCCATGAAGCGGTACGGCGAAATGTCCGAACTGACTAACCTTGCCAGCTATCTAATTTCGGATGGAGCGGCTTACATCAATGGCGAAGTGGTGACGATTGACGGCGGCGAATGGCTGTATGGCGCGGGCGAGTTCAACAACCTCGATAGCGTAACCGATGAGCAGTGGGACACTCTGGGCCAGCTAACCCGGCCCAAAAAGTAAAATTTAGTCTTCCAAAGCACTCCGAGTAAGAAACAGACCTCTGAACTTCGTACTCGGAGTGCTTTTTATTGGGAAGGCTTTTTAGTTTCAGAGCCTGGTCTGCCCAAAATTTGTCTCTTAGGATTAGGATAAGGAACAGAGCTTGAGAAGAGCTGAACATTAACTTTACCGCCAAAAAAAATCAAATTGCAATCCAAATCACAATCGGTTGTGCTATAATACAATCAGGTTAGCACTAATCCGGCTCAGGCCCGGATAGCACCCAAGCGGAGGCGCAGGTACGTGAAAGACAAAGAAAATAGGAACTCTCAGCCTTTACAACCATCTACTACAACAACCTCGACAGAATCTCAAAAAACGAAGACGACAAGCTCGCCTAAAAAAGAAAAACCGGACGAACAAGATGAAATTTTAGGTAAAGCTTACGACGGGCGGCTGGTACGCCGCTTTTTAGTTTATTTACGGCCTTACCGAGGGCCGATTTTTCTGGCCCTTTCCCTGGTGCTGGGAACTGCGGTGGCAGACCTGGCTGGGCCGTTTTTGACCAAGCTGGCAATTGACGAGTACATCGGCAAGGGCCGGGCCGACCAGTTGTGGGAGATCGGTATGCTGTTTCTGGCGGTATTGCTAGTGGGTTTTGGTTTGCGTTACTGGCAGACCTACCTGATGCAATCAGTTGGGCAGCGCGTGATGTACGATTTGCGGGTGGCCGTATTCAGCCATTTGCAACGTCTTTCGCTCTCCTTTTTCGACAAAAACCCGGTCGGGCGACTCATGAGCCGTCTTACCAGCGATATTGACGCCCTCAACGAACTTTTAAGTCAGGGCGTAGTGGCGATGCTGGGTGATATTGTATCGCTGGTGACGGTTTCGATCATTATGCTGGTGTTGGATTGGCGTCTGGCTCTGGTAATGTTCGCGGTGCTGCCTTTCGTCATCCTGACCTCGTTTTTCTTCCGCACCTACATGCGAAATAGCTTTCGGCAAATCCGCCAGAGACTAGCCCGGATCAACGCTTTCCTGCAAGAAAACGTGAGCGGAATGTTAGTAGTGCAGCTTTTCAACCGGGAAAGCCGGGCATTCGGTCAATTCGACGGCTTGAACCGAAGCTACTTCGACGCTACGATCCGCAGTGCGATTGTCTTTGCAGTTTTCTTCCCCTTGGTGGGCCTCTTGTCAGCTATTGCAACGGCGGCGATTTTGTGGTTTGGCAGCCGCGAAGTGCTGGCCGGAACCGTCAGTTTTGGCGTGCTGGTGGCTTTTTTCCAGTACATCAACCGGGCCTTCCAGCCGATTCAAGATTTGGCCGAGAAGTACAATATCTTGCAAGGCGCGATGGCTTCCAGCGAACGCATTTTCGGTCTCTTAGATGAAAAACCGATAGTGGAAGACCCGGCCCAACCGCGTCATTTCGAGCGACCTTTCCGGGGCGAAATCGAGTTTAAGAACGTCCATTTTAGCTACATCGAGGATGAACCGGTCCTAAAAGATGTTTCGTTCCGCATCCCGTCCGGTAGTAGCGTGGCTATTGTGGGAGCGACGGGGGCGGGTAAATCTTCGATCATAAGTTTGCTCAATCGTTTCTACGATGTGCAGAAAGGTCATATCCTGGTGGATGGCCTGGATGTACGCGAAGTACCTCAGTCTGAACTGCGCCGCCACATCGGGATGGTGCTGCAAGACCCGGTGCTTTTTAGCGGGACGATTGCCAGCAATATTCGGCTGCAAGACGAAACGATCAGCGATGAGGGGGTAGAAGCCGCCGCCCGCTTTGTCAATGCTTCGCACTTCATCGAGCGTTTCGAGGATCGCTACGAGCATGAGGTTAAAGAGCGCGGGGCTAATCTTTCGGTCGGGCAGCGTCAATTGCTGGCTTTCGCCCGTGCGATTGCTTTCAACCCGCAGGTATTGCTGGTATTGGACGAAGCGACCAGTAGTGTAGACACCGAAAATGAAGCTTTGATCCAGGAAGCTCTCTTGAAATTGATGAAGGGCCGCACCAGCATTATTATTGCCCACCGCCTCAGCACAATTCGCCACGTAGACCGGATCATTGTGCTGCACAAAGGTCAGATCGTCGAGACTGGCACGCACGAAGAACTTCTGGCCCAGCGTAGTTTCTACTACCGCCTCTACGAATTGCAGTACCAGGATCAGGAAATTAGCCTCTAACCCAACAAGCAGTCTTATGTGAATCACACAGAGCGGTTGGCTTTTCAGTCTGAGAGGCCCGCCGCTTTTTCTTGCCGGGCTACTCTCAAATAGCCTGACGCTGCTCTGTAAAGGCTGGATAGGTAAGTTTAACCTAAACACTCCTTAACCTCAACTTTAACAACCTTTTTCTCGCGTTAAAATCGCTCTCAAACTTGGTATACTTAGATTAGCAAAAGGACTATTTGTACGCCTCAGCCTGATGAGGACGAGTGAAGTACACACTCTACATTTAATTTCATGTTACTGGCAGCTTCGAGGCGAACGAAGCGAACGAGCCGATTCAGTAAAGTGCATTTTGCTATGAGTTAGAGGCTGCGTTTATTCTTGTTTGAGGAACCTTCAATGACCAACCAAACTTATTCACTCACTTTGAGTCGTCATACAAAAGCCAAAGCCCGCTCGCAGTCTCAAATGAGGCCAGCTAGCCAGGCTCTGCAAGAACTCTCTTTACAAAAAGGAGAACATTTTTGGAGTTTCCTGGCCGACATCTTCGATAATTTACCGACCGGCCTGATGGTGGCCGACCGCAGTGGGCGGGTGATGGTTTTCAATCGAGCGGCAGGGGCGATCCTGGGCTACGGCAGTGCCGAAGTAATCCGTCAGGTTTCGCTCTGGGATTTTTGTGAAGAGTGCGCCCGTCCTCCGCTCTTCCGAGAGAGCCTGCTAAACGGGCAGAGTTTCCCCGAAGAAGAAGTAGAAATGCAGCGCAAGGATGGAGCGCACGGGCCGGTAGGCGTGAAGGTGACACCTTTGTACGGGCCGGATGGCGGACTGGCCGGAGCCTTAGCAACTCTGCGAAGCCTGGACGAAATCCGCGCTCAAGAGCGCGAACGCAAAAGCCTGGTGCGCCTGGCCTCGATTGGCCGGATCATTTCCTCGGTCGCTCACGAGATTAATAATCCGCTTCAAACAGTACGGGCCGCCCTCGAACTGGGTCTTGATCCCCGTAAGACTGCCGCCCGGCGTCAGGAGTATTTGCAAGCCGCCGACCACGAGATTTGCCGAATTAGCCGGATTATCGCCCAGATGCGGACTTTCTACCGCCCTGAACCGGGCCAGAAGGGGCCAACCGAGGTTAATCAGACTTTGCAAGAAGTCCTCGGTATGCTAACCAAGCAATTAGACGAGGCTGCCGTGAAAGTTGAACTGCACCTGAGCGAAGATTTACCGCCAATTAATCTGATTGACTATCAGCTACAACAGGTTTTCCTTAATTTGGTGCTAAACGCTCTGGATGCAATGCCACAAGGTGGACACCTGAAAATTACGACCCGGCTTGAGGCCCAGGACCTGCTGGTACTTTTTACTGACGATGCACCCGCTCTGGCTCCACACGAGGCCGCCGATCTGTTCGATCCGATGGCAATCAACGGGCGAACCGGCGAACTTGCGCTGGGTCTTTCGCTCAGCCGCGAGATCATCACCGAATTTGGCGGTTCTATCGAATTTTATTCCCACACCGGCAACACCTTAGTTGTGCGTCTACCCTGGCTGGGCTAGTTTAATTTGCATTTAGAACAACCAAAAAGCTTCGTTTAGCCTGGCTAAACGAAGCTTTTTGGTTTCCGCAAGTTCTAAACTAGGCTTTGTTGCCTTCGAGCAAGATAATAAAGTTTTTGTCTCCAGCATCTTTAACCAGCCCCTGTGAACCGGCGTCACAGATCACGTAAGTAATCTTCTTATCTTTGGTGTAAAGGGCTGCCGGGTATTCGGTGTTGGGCAACGCTCCTACTCCGTCTAGCTTCCAGCCATCCTTCGTAAGCTTATCCTGGTAGAAAGCAAAAACCTTGGCCGGGGTGTCGCTGGTCAGAAATATCTTGCGTTCGCTATTGTCCGACTTGCCTTTTTCGTAAAGGCTGTCAATAGTCGAAGTACCCTTATCGCTCAGAGTAGCCTTAGTCGAACCGGGATAATCCGGCGCACTCACGTTTGACAAGATACCCAGAGCGTAAAGAAGACCTCCGCCTAACACCAGCACCACCACTGCCAGTCCGATGATCGTTCGGATGCCCAGGCGACGTTTGGCTGGTTTGAGCGGGGCGGGCGGAGGGCCGCCGTAAACCGGGCCGGTTTGACCGTAAGGCTGACCGGTCGGTGGACCGCCATAGCCAGGGCCGGGCTGTCCGTAAGGCGGTTGTCCTGCGGGCGGAGGGCCAGCGTAGCCGGGATTGTTAGGCTGCCCATAGGGTTGAGCGGGCGGCGGGTTGCCGTAACCGGGCGGCGGCGCACCGTAACCGCCACCCTGCCCATAAGGTTGACCTGGTTGACCGTAGGGTTGACCGGGCGGTGGGCCGCCATAACCAGGGCCGGGTTGATTAGGTGGGTTTGGGTTTGGATTGTTATAGTTACCAGACATTACTTCATTCCTCCTGTTTCTTGAGTACGACCTTGCATTTTGGAAAACACAATATTACGAGAACACCTGATATTGTGGGGAAAGAATTTTTGATTGCAGGGAAAGAACCACTAAATAGAAACTGACATTTCTACGATTACTTAGGGCTGATCTGGAGCTAATCCCTGGAAAATTGACTGATCTAAAATCATGCTGCTATTATCATTATAGCGTTAAATGTTCCTGGTTGTCCAGAACTTTTGAGAGTGAAATCATTTTATGCAAAATTCTGTTTCAGTTCCTCATCCTAAAGCCAGTGCCACCGTAATGGTGGTGCGGCCCAGCGTGGAAGGTGGCTACGAGCTTTTTATGGTGCGGCGACATTCCAAGAGCCGTTTTTTGCCCGACCGCTACGTATTCCCCGGAGGCAGGCTGGAAGAGGGCGACAGCGCGGCGGCGGCCCTGGCCCGCTTGCACGGCTATAATTCGGACGACCCGGCCCCGCTCTACCGGGATGCGCCCGGCCAGGGAGCATTTGAGGCCGCCCTGACCTTGAGCCGAGCCGAGGAAGCCGGGCTTTACGTGGCCGCTTTTCGAGAGCTTTTCGAGGAGGCTGGCGTCTTGCTGGCAGTCGAAGAAGGCACCAATCAGCTCCGTGATTTGCAAAGTGATGACGCAACGGCGGCCCGGTTTGGGACTTATCGTGAAGCGATGGGAGCCGGTACGCTTGACTTTATCACAATGCTAGAGACCGAGCGGTTGCAACTGGACATGAATGCTATGATCTATTTTTCGCACTGGATTACTCCGCTTAGCGAACCTTACCGCTTCGATGCCCGCTTTTTCCTGGCCGTGGCACCCCACGACCAGGTCGCCGAAAGCGATCATTTCGAGACTACCGACGGTTTATGGATTAGCCCAAACACGGTGCTGGAACGCTACCGGGCAGGCGATTTTAACATTGTCTTCCCAACGGTTTTGCATACTCAGTGGTTGGCCCGCTACCCTTCTCTGCAAGACCTGACGGAGGCTGCCCGTGCCAAATCGGTTGTGACAGTTATGCCCGATCATACCCAGACCCCGGCGGGTGAAGAATTTCATCTGCAACCCGAAGTAGCGGATCGCTGGTAAGGCTGAGCTAAAAGGCTGGTTTAGTTAAATTATTGTGAAAAGAGCTACAAGTGCGCCTCAGGGCGCATTTTTTGCAGTATAATTTCGGTGTAGCAAAATCAGCCAGAAAGTACGGCCCGGCCCAATGACTTTTAGAAGCAAAACGGACACTCAAAACCCTCTCCCAGTTCCAGGCGAACCTCAAACCGGCCCGGTTTACCCGGTGGCTAATACTTTACACACCGTAGTAGAAACTACCGACCTCCGGCCCAAAATGCGGCATTATATGCTTAGTGAAAAGCTTACCTGCCTGCTAGACGAGTATGGGCAGGTCGAATCTTCCAGCCAGACTAATTCAGCAACACCTGACCTTAACCCATCAAAAGGAACTCCGCCCATGACGACAGAGTTGAAAAGTCCGTATGCCCACGCAATGCCACACCCCCTCCCGGCTCATCGGGCCTTTAGTTCGGCCAGCCATCCGACCCTAACGAGGCCGAGCAGGTTCAAGAACGGGCTAGCCCGGCTAAGCCTTTTGCAAAAGATTCTGATCTCGAATGTGGTAATCATTCTAGGCGGTTCGGTAATCGGCTCCTGGCTGACGGCACAACTGGCCGAAGCGGGCAAGTTCAATCTGGTCACGTTCACGATCATTATTGTGATGGCCGTTTTGCTTAGTGGGGCGGTCAGCTTTGTAATCTTGAAAATAGCTTTTCGACCCTTCGAGGAATTGCAGCGCGTTCTCTCGAAGATTCACACCGGCAATCCTCGCGCACGGGCCGCGCTGGGCCGGATAACCGACCCGGATGTGCGCCAGTTTACCGTTGCCCTGAATCAGATGCTCAACCGGCTGGAAGAAAACGCTCACATCATCAAGGAAGACCAACGCCAGTTGCAGCTTATGACCGCCCAGGTGATCAACGCGCAGGAGAACGAGCGCAAACGTATTTCCCGCGAGTTGCACGACGAGGCCAGCCAATCCCTGACGGCCATGATTATGGGCCTGGAAGCGGCCCGCAATGCCGCCCCTGGCGCGGATAAAGCTTTGCAAAAGCAACTGCTGGGTTTGAAAGAACTGGCTATCGCTACGCTGGAAGAACTTCGCAAGTTGGCTCTCGATTTGCGCCCGACAATGCTGGACGACCTGGGCCTGGTACCGGCTATGCGCTGGCTAAGCCGCAACGCCGCCGACCGCGCCAAGCTCGATGTTCGGATGAACGTAGACGGCTTCGAGGAGCAAAACCGGCTTGCTCCTGAACTGGAAACCTGTCTTTTCCGCATTACCCAGGAGAGCCTGACCAATATCACTAAACACGCCGGAGCCGACACGGTAGAAATTCGGATGGAAAAGGTCTCTCCCGACCTCGCTCATCCTTACGAAGGTGTGCGCTTGCAAGTTAGCGACAACGGGCGGGGCTTTGATCAGGCGGCGGCACGGGCCAAAGCTTACCGGGGAGGACACCTGGGCTTGTTTGACATCGAAGAACGGGCGGCTTTGCTGGGCGGTCAGGTTGAAATTAGCCCGGCTAACCCAGCCGCAACGCTCAGACCCGGTAGCCGGATCAGCGTGTGGCTCCCGCTTACGCCTTGCCCGGTCGAGCCGATGTCCGGCCTTACCTAAAGCGTAAGCTACCTCCAACTCCAATAGCTTATATTATCCTGATCTTCCCTTAATTTTTATTCTAAATTGCCTGTAACTGTGCAGCCTGTCAGGATGCGTCACACCCGCAACGTGTGACACATCCTTCTTGACGCACCACGCAAAATGACCCGGCAAGACCAGGCTTGACGGGCGTTATGATACACGAGGAAGCGAAGCTGGCTGAACTGCCACAATTACTTCATTTCTGACAGAACCGTCATGAGAAATCTGAGGTAAAGTTTGACCGATTGCTTGTTTAGCTACGAAATGGATCGTATATGTTAGAGATGTTAGGCTTCAGCGATGAGCGCGATAGAAATCTTCATTCCTTTCGGCTGGATGGGTAGTTTTGCTCCCTGGCGGGTTGGCGGATTCTCGGTAAACCATTTCTGCCACTCTTCGTTCATACCAGCGTAGTCGCTTTCCTCGCCTAAGATGAAGGTCGCACTCACCGCTTGCTCAAGGGAACTATTCGCCGCTTGAAGAATAGCTGCGATATTCTTCAAGCATTGAGCCGTTTGTTCCTGGATGGTTGTTCCGACCACCTCACCTGTCCTGGCATCGAAGGGTCCTTGACCCGCGACAAAGACTAACCCGCCAGACTTTACCGCTTGACTATAGGCAGCCGATTTCGGTGCTTCAGTAGTGTTTATGATGATTTTAGCCATTTCATTTTCCTCTAAAATACGAATAATCTGAACTTTGAAAATAGGCAATTCAATTTTGGGCCAGAGGCAAAGCCTGACTGATCCGCTTTTCTTCACTGCCAATTATATGCGAATATGCGAATGGAAAATTGACCGAACCTGCGTGAGCAGGGCTTCCACAATGGAAGCCCCCTAAACTCTTCCAGTCCTGCTTTAGAGCCGCCTGGAAGAGTTTAGGGGGAAACTGAAGGCTTAATCAATTTCGATAAACCGTTTACGGGGTCTGATCAAACAAGTATATCAGGAGAATTAACCCCAATATTTTGATGCCCCGTGAACGGTTACTAATGTCACAAGTGGCTTCGGGCCTGGTGCTAAAGATTTCTCCTAGGGCCGGACTTCAAACATCCGGTTAAGGGGAGTATCCATGGCCCGCCGGAAGCGAGTGAAACCACCCGCCAGCACTACTTCGCGGGTTTGCTTTTCGGTCGCTACTGCCCCTAAACTGGGATTGCCGCCACCGGCAATAGAGTTCGGAGTACAGACCATAGTAGAGGCTGCCGAAAAGAACCGGCCTACCGGGTTAAAGTTGTCTTCAACGTTCTCCCCGGCCATCGGTTCAACCAACAACACTGTACCATCCGAAGCTATGGCTTTGCGGGCTTGTTTAATGACCTCAATAGGGTTTCCCATGTCATGCAGGCAGTCGAAAAAGGCAATAAGATCATAGTTCGCGCCAGGGTATTCGGTGGCCTTTGTCACCTCGAATGTTACCCGGTTTGCTACCCCGGCTTTAACCGCCTCCTGGCGGGCCAGTTCAATCGAGGGAGCGTGGAAATCAAACCCGATAAAACGCGAACGTGGGTAAGCCTGGGCCATGAGAATGGTGGACATCCCGATTCCACAGCCTACATCGGCAACCAACGCGCCAGCCTCTAGCTTAGCCGTTACACCTTCCAAAGCGGGCAACCAGTTACTTACCAGGTTGGCGGTATATCCTGGCCGGAATGCGCGTTGAGTGCCGTGGAACAGGTCGGGGTCGTGTTCACCCCAGGCCATTCCCTTCCCACTTCGGAAAGCCTCGGTAATCCGGGCTTCTGCCCGGCTAAGAGCAACGGCTGTTTGGAATAAACCAATAACAAAAGCGGGACTACTCTCGTCGGTTAAGGCCAGCGCATTCTCCGGGGATAAACTATAACGGTGGGCAGAAGGATCATAGTCAATAAACCCACCGGCGGCCTGGTTGAGGAGCCATTCCCGCACATAACGCTCGGAAGTGTTAGTTTTGGCCGCTAACTCGCTCGAAGTAGTAGGTTGTGACCCAGCCATGGCTTTATATAATCCCAGCTTATCACCAATTAAAACAAGGGAAGAACTAAGGGTAGCTCCAGCCTCGGTTACGGCTTTGCCTACGAAAGCCTCCAATTTTGCCATATCAAATGGTCTAGTTTCGTTAGTCATAGTCATAGAATATTGATCCTTTCAAAGATTATTTCGCAATTCCAAAGGTCTTGTGTCATACCAGGTATAAATCGCGGTAAGTTCTTTGCAATAAGCCTCAAACCCAGCCTGGATTGCTCAGACCTTACTCAGAGGGTCAATGCCTGACCCGATGTCCTCACCCAACATTTTTAACATACAGCCCGAATTAACACATCTATTAAATAACACATTTAGATAAGCACAATAAATTTATCTACAAAACACTATGTACAATTGCATAAGGAGAAAATCAGGCGAGCATTTTTTAATGGGGCGGTTGGTGACTAAAAGTTTTCGCTGTATCTGTGGACAAACCTTATTTTCACTGCTAATTTAATCTCCTTCTCATTTTCAGCTTCTACGCATGAGCTTGCTAAGAGCTTAGAACAGTTTGACAACCCTTTAACCCTATGCTACCATCCGATTATTCCGATCCGACAATAAAGTGCGGACGAAGGTGGGTTGTCAGCTTACACAAGCTTGACCACAAAGCTCCAGCAGTTTCAACGAGCTTAAAGGTAAAACACTATAACCATATAGGTCAGTCCCTCGCCAGCTTAGGGCCGCTTCCTTTCGGTTTGCTTTGAAGCCGCCGCTATTTTCTGGCCTGCTCCTACCACCGGTTTTCATCAAAGCCGGGCGAGGTTTGTCGGGACTGACTTTGAGGAGATAACTATTGAAGCAAAAAAGAACCCGTTTCAGTGCTTTGCTGATACTTTTTCTGGTTCTGTTCCTGTCGGCCAGTCTGGTGTTGCCAACTTATACAGCGATGGCCGAAGACGGCCTGACTGCCGGAACTCCGGCCCGTGTCGCAGGTACCGATGGCGATGGAGTCCGTTTGCGGGAAAGCCCTAGTGCTACGGCTCAAAGCCTGCAAATTGTTGATGAAAACGAACTCGTAACGATTAAGGGTAGTCCGGTTAAGGATGCGAAGGGTAATTCTTTCTACAAGGTAGATTACAACGGCAAAGCCGGTTATGTAATGACGCAGTATTTGGTCTTTGCCGGGAAAGCCAACAAGGGTGTTAAATCTTTGCCGGTGGGTCAACCAGCCAAGATTACTAACACGGATGGCGACGGCGTGAATATGCGGCAGCAACCTTCTGCCGGAACAGCCGTGCTGGCTCTCTTGACTGAAGGAGCGGTAATAACCGTGTTGGGTGGCCCTTTCACCGATAAGCAGAGTAATTCGTTCTACCGGGTAGATTACAAAGGGCAAACCGGCTACGTCTCGATAGCTTTTGTCGCCAGTGCCCCTAAAAATACTGTCACTAGCGGCGGTGGCGGTTACATGAAAGTTACCAACACCGACGGCGATCCGGTACGCTTTCGCACCGGCCCGGCCCGTAGCTTCGATCCTAACGGCTTTGTTTATGAAGGTCAGGTGGTGAAGTTGTTGGGCGGAGCGGTCAAAGACGACGGGGGCAACAAATGGTACCGGGTAGACCGGGCAGGCGATATTGGCTATGTGGATGCCAGTTTCCTGGCAAAAAGCGAAGGCCCAACTGCCAGCAGTCCGGCCCCGGCCAAGCCTGCTCCCGCTCCGGCGGCGGCAGCACCCGCCCCCGCGCCCAAGAAGGTTCCCGCCCTTGCGCCGCCGCCGACTAATGGGCCGCTTGGTCAGCGTATCGTCACTTACGCCAGGCAGTTTTTGGGTTGGCGTTACATTTACGCGGGCAAAAGCCCTTCGGCAGGTGGGTTCGACTGCTCTGGTTTCGTCTACTGGGTATTGACGCAGAACGGATTAAGGGCTGGTTCTACCGCCGCCGATGACCTGAGCGTGGGTAAACCCGTTCCGGCAGACGCACTCGAACCGGGCGACATCCTAATCTGGGCTAATACTTACATGCCCGGCCCCTCACACGTGGGTATTTACATTGGCGGAGGCCGTTTCATTCACGCCGAAACCGAAGCTACCGGCGTCACGATTGACAGCCTGAGCGAAGATTACTACGCCTCCCGCTTCTATGCGGCCCGTCGTCCTGGGGTTTAACTCCTACAAGTAAATTAATCAAAGAAGGCCAGTGATTTAGCCATAATTCACTGGTCTTTTTTATGACAGACGTCACCCCCTTTTATCACCCTATATTGACTATTCCTCCAATATAGTGTAGAAATATAACACACATTATAAAAAAGCTTTAACAGCTTTTATCCTTAACTCGAAGTACCAACGGAACGATCCGAAATGGGAGTGGGGCCATCTTAAAACTATTTAACATGAAGGCTATTCGAGATCGAAGCTTTTGGGTTAACTAAAATCAAGCAAAATTATCAGGTAAGCTAAAATGACAACGCCACAGACACTTTTACGGGAAACATCAAAACTTTCAAATACTTTTCATTATTTAATCATAGACGACAGTCAGATAATCCGGGTGCAGTTAGCTCGTTCGATTGCCCGCGTTTGTTACGAAGCCGGCTTAAATTATCGTCTCTACCAGCTTAATCGTTCCGGCGAACTTTTAGAAGCGACCCATTACGTAATGCCGCCCGATGCCCAGGCTCAACCTACCGTAGGGCCACGCTACCGGGTTTACGTGGCATCTTCGTACAAGCTGGCCTTGCAAATAATTACTAACCCGGTTTTCAAGCATCTGACCGTAATGTGCGACCTTTCTGTGCCAGGCGATACTGAGGTAGGCTTGTTCGGCTTTTTAGAGGCGATCACCCAACGTCAGTTGCCGGTCAACGTCGTGTTTATTTCCTGCGACCACCAGAACCGCGTCGCAATCGAACCGCTTCTGGAAAAAGGTAAGGCTTTCTTTATCGAGAAAGGCACGGTTTCCTGGACGATGTTGCCCCAGGCATTGGTGCAAGGAGTGGAACATTTTAACTACCAACGTCTAACCTACGATGATTACACGGCCCGGTCTACCCTGCCCGCTCACAACCCGGCTATAATCCGGCCTGCCTATACCCCGGTTTTTGTCGGGCCGGAAAAAAGTACGGTTCCCGCCCAACCCGCGTTAGGTCAAGTCGTAGACCCACCACTGGACGGATCGGTTACGGTCGTACCGCTACCAGCGACTAAACACTGGTGGCAAAGCCTGTGGCATCGGTTCGGCCCGGTCAGGGTCAAGCACCGCCTGAGCAAGCTTTTCGGCCTGGACAAGCTTGCCCCAACTAGCCGCAGCAAATTTTAATTTAAGCCTTATTTCTACCGTCACAGAGCCAGTGGCAGACCCAGTTTTTGGTCAATTTCAAAGGCTCTTACATCTTACATTGAGTGTAACGCCTGGAATACCTTTAGAATTCGAGGAAATGCGCCAGATTACAGTCGTGTAATTGACCGGCGCATTTTTCGTTTGTCGGCGTTGTTCCTTTTGGTTTAATCTAGCTGTACTTTACCCTTTACGCCCGGCTAAACAGGCGAGTATTCTGGCCCTGCCAGGAAGGATTATGCTATAATCGGAGTGGTAGGGCGTGATACACGAATTTGTTCCACACGAAGAGGTGCTGCCGTTGAATACCATTGAGAAGAAATTTAGCGATCTAGCCGACCGAGTAGGAGCCGAGAGCCTGGTGTACGATCCTGCCGGGTTGGGCGACGCCGGAGTAGATGGCCTGACGCCCGGTGTTGTGGTGCGACCGGCTACCGCTCAGGAAGCCGCCGAGGTTTTGGGCTATGCGGACGAGCGCGGGCTGAAGGTAGCGATCCGGGGGGGTGGAACCAGGGCCGGGTTGGGCAATCCTATCGCCGGTCTCGACCTGGTATTAAGCACCGAGCGGCTGAATGGAATTTTCGAGTATAGTGCGCCAGACCTTATGATCGGGGTGCAAGCCGGGGCGAAACTGGCCGATGTGCAAGCTCACCTGGAACAGCACGGCCAATTCCTGCCGGTCGAATCTCCGGCCCTCGGACGCGGCGCGACGGTCGGGGGCGCGATTGCCACCAATTCTAGCGGCCCGCTACGTCTATCCTACGGCCCGGCCCGCGACTGGTTGATCGGCGTCAAGTTTGTGCTGGCGGACGGTACGAGTGCCAAAGGCGGCGGGCGAGTAGTCAAGAATGTGGCCGGTTACGACATGATGAAGCTGTTTATCGGTTCGCTGGGGACATTAGGGCTGATCCACGAAATGAATTTCAAGTTGATGCCTCTGCCAACGGCTCAGTTCAGCCTGATTATCGCTTTCGAGAGCCTGACCACGGCCTGTCAGACCGCCCTCAAGCTGATTGATACGGGAACTTTCCCGACGGCCCTGACTGTGTTAGATCGGCGGGGGGCCGCCGCCCTGGGCCTGCCGATGTACGAGTCGACTCTGGTTGTGCAGGTGCGCAATACTCGCCTGGCTGCCGAACGGCAGGTGCGTGATATTGTTCGGCTAGGCCAGGAAGCCGGGGGCAAGCCTGAAGACGCCGGAGACCTGACGGCCCAAAAGTTACTCTGGGGCAGCATCAGCGATTTTGGCTACCGCGAGGAGGCCGATGAGCGCAGCCTGACTTTGAAAGTTAGTACCTTGCCTGACCAGAGTGCCGCAATGCTGACCCAGGCGCAGGGTCTGGCCGCGCTCCATAAGCTCGAAATGGAAGGACTGGCTCACGCCGGACATGGCCTGAGTTGGCTGACCGCCCGCTACCAGGACGAAGACGGTGCGTTAGGCTTTGTGGGCGAGTTATCGGCCTGGGTCGAAGGGCGAGGCGGTGCGGTGGCGGCGGAGCGAGTGCCGCTTTCGTTCAAACGGCGTCTGGCGGATGTCTGGGGCGGCGCACTCTCGGCAGGGGAGATCAATTTGATGCGCTCGGTCAAAGCCAAGCTCGACCCCAAAAGTACACTCAACCCTGGCCGCTTCGTAGCCCGGATTTAAGCCCGGAACGAAAACCTGCGCGGTCTATTACTCATCTGATCGAATTTTTCTTACAAGCTTCTGCTATGTTTTAGGCAGAGCCAGGCTAGACAGGCTTTAAGTGACCGAAATAGCAAAATTTGCTCCCCAGGTTCTGGAGATTACCCGGCAGCCCAAAGATGAGGCGAGCGTGACGGCCCGGTTGCGGCTGACGCCCGCCTTCGATTTCGGGCAGCAACTGGATAGCTTGCGCAATAGCGGAGCGCGTGATCTGCTGGACGAGTTTGGCGGGGAGGGCGACCGGGAATGGCTGCAACGTCCGCTTCGGTTGGAAGGCCGAGCTTTCCTGTTGCGTCTGAGCCAGGCCAGCCAGGACGAACACAGTTCCGATATTACTTTGAGCTTGCGGGCCAGCGATGAGGCCGACGACCCGGCATCCGAAAACCAGATGCGCGAGGCGATCACCTGGGCTACTCGCCGTTTCTGGTGGGAACTCGATTTCGATGGAGTGCGCGAGGCGTTGAGCGTGGATGAATACGGCGAAGACTTGCTGGCTCATTACTGGCCGCTTCGCCCGACCAATATGGCCTCGCCCTGGGAAGGCTTGCTCAAGACGGTCATTTCGGTACAGATTTATCCCGGCCTGGCGACCCGCTTACAGCAGGGGTTGCTCGATTTTTACAATGGCGGCACGGCCTCTTTCGAGGGTCGGCAGTACAAGTTCTGGCCTTCGGTCGAACGGCTGGCCGAGATTGTGCCGGACGATTTGCTGGGTATGAAGTTCAGCCGCCAGAAAGCCCGCTACCTGCCCGCCATTGCCGACATGGTGCTGCAAGAGCCTCAAAAGTTTGACTGGGAGCGGCTTCGCGCCCTGCCCGGTCGAGAAGCGGTCGCGGTTCTGGACGAATTGCCCGGCGTCGGTCCCTGGATTGCACAGTACGTGGCGATGCGCGGGTTGCCGCATCAGGACATTTTTATTGACGAAGGCGGCCTGCGTAAAGCTCTGGCGGCGGCTTTCGACCGGCGGGCCGACCTTTCGGGCGACGACCTGGCCCGCCTCACCGCCCCTTATGCTCCTTACCGCTCTATCGCCTGTTACTATAGCTATATGAAGATGTATAGTGCCTGAGTGAGAGGGAACGGTAGGGGTCAGAGCGCGGCGGCCTTTTGTCGAAAAGGTTAAATCTAAATTCTACTCCTTCCAAAACCTCCTGTCCTGTTCGTCCTGTCGTTGACAAAGGCGGTCGGCCTGACATACAATTTGGTTCTAATATGACGACCTAGAGGGAGGTTCGCAAGAAAGACCAATGGCTAAGTCCAAACGTAAGAAGGATGCCGAAGCCGAAGCCCGCCGCGAGTTTGAAGAGTTCTTGGAAACGGCTCAGGATTTTGAACTGGCGCAGACGATAGATTTTGTCGAAGTTGAAGCTCCACCCTCTCTCGACCCTGCAACGGCTAAGGAGCCGACCAACGGGGTTAATTCCCTCACCATTGTGGAAAGCGCAGAAGCCGCCCCGCTACCGCCGCCAGAAGAAGATTTAGACGCCAGCAAAGCCTGGCGTTTCGAGCGGAGCGAGGAAGAAATTATTACGCTGCTTCAACGAGGTACTTTTAGTAACCTCAAGCTCGTGCCGTGGGGCAGCAACTATACCTTTATTGCTCCTCTGTGCGACCCCGAAGACGACAGCGAATATGCCGTGATCTACAAGCCGATGCGCGGCGAGGCTCCGCTATGGGATTTTCCCAGTGGGACGCTTTACAAGCGCGAATACGGCGCGTATCTGGTTAGCCGCGCCCTCGGCTGGAATTTTATTCCGCCGGTAATTGTGCGGGATGGGCCACACGGTATCGGCACGGTTCAACTTTTTGTAGATGTGGACGAACGCCGCCAGTTCCACCAGTTCCGCGACGACCACGCTCACGAACTCAAGCGAATGGTGGCCTTCGATTTTCTCACCAACAACGCCGACCGCAAAGCCGGGCATTGTCTTCTGGGTAGCGAGGGTTATGTCTGGGCAATTGACCACGGCCTGTGCTTTAGTTCCGTCCCCAAGCTCCGCACGGTTATCTGGGATTGGGCCGGTGAAGCTATTCCCAACGACATCTGCGTAGATTTAGCCGAACTCGCCACCGATAGTTCTCGCCTCGGTCAGCTTCGCGCCCAACTGAGCGAGCTTCTGGAGCGGCGAGAAGTCGAATTTTTCCTGCAACATCTCGATTATCTGCTCAATAATCCCACCTTCCCCAGTCTAAACTCGCGCCGTCAGGTACCGTGGGGCTTTTTCTAGCCCCTTTTAATTTACTTTACTAAAACTTCCCTATATAATAACGCACACAATCAGGCCAGTTGGTGGTTTTCCTTGTGAAAGACACGGAGAAAAACATGTCCGAAAAGATAGACCGAAACCTGTCCCTGGAACTAATTCGCGCCACCGAAGCCGCCGCGCTTTCCACGGCGCGGGTGATGGGCCGGGGCGAAACTGAGTTTTTGCGGCAAGGTGCGGCCCAGGCTATGGAAGTATCGCTGCGGGCAGTTGAAGTTGATGGCGAAATCGCCATTGGCGAAGGGCCGGAAGGCCAGGCTCTTTACCTGTACAGCGGCCAGAAAGTCGGGACGGGCCAGGCTCCTCGCATGGACGTGGGAGCGCGGGCGATTGATGGAGTGCGCCTCCTGGCTCTGGGTTTGCCTCACGCTATTTCGATTATCGCCCTGGCCGAAGCCGACTCGATGTACCGCAACCCTGCGGGCATGCGCTACATGTCCAAAATTGTGGTCGGGCCGGAAGCCAAAGGAGCGATCAATATTGACCAGAGTGCCGAATGGAACCTTAAGAATATTGCCGCCGCTAAACACATTGATGTGCGCGAAGTAACGGCAGTCGTGCTAGACCGCCCGCGCAACGGTCAGTTAGTGCGTGAAATTCGGCAGGCCGGGGCGCGACTGCATCTCGTTACAGATGGTGACATTACCGGAGCGATGATGGCGGCCCTGCCTAATACCGGCGTGGATGTGCTGATGGGCATCGGCGGAGCCGAAGAAGCAGTCCTGACCGCTTGTATGATGAAGTGCCTGGATGGTGATATGGCCTGCCGACTTTACCCGCACAATACCGCCACTCGCCAGAGAGCTTTGCAGCAGGGTTTAACTCTGAATGAAGTCTACCGGGTGGACGACCTGGTGAAGGGCGAGAATGTCTTTTTATCCATTACCGGCGTAACGGACGGCGAACGCCTGGAAGGAGTGCGCTATTCGGAAGGTAGTGTACATACTCATTCGATCATTATGCGCTCCAAATCGGGAACGATGCGAGATATTCGAGCGCGGCACCGACTGGATAAACTTATGCGCTACAGTGAAATCGATTTCGTCGGGGTTAGTGACGAAAGCGGGCAGTTGCAACCAGTCGGCAAGAACTAAACGCTTCCTCAAAAGGTTAGTGGGTTAATGTTACAAGAATATCCGCACCGACTGCCGGAGGATTACCCTAAACTTCGTCAGGTTAAAATTGCTGCCACTACGCTTAACAAATGGCAACGCATAGTAGATGTACTGGCCGAAATTTTAGGGGTGAGCCAGGTTCGGCTCGTACAGGCCGCTCCGACCCATCTAAAGGTACTGGTGGAGAGCCGTCCAGTTGATAGTAGTGACGAACCGGCCCGCAGTACCTTGCTAGGAGCCGGTTCGTATTGTGAAACGGTCGTAGCCGAGGGCGTGCGGTTGTTCGTTCCGAATGCGCGGTTGGATAGCCGGTGGGAACACGGTTCCGATTGTGAGGCGGGGATGCTGGCTTACCTGGGGTTGCCGCTGGCCTGGCCGACCGGGGAGATTTTTGGGACGCTGGCTTTGCTTTCGAGCCAGGAAAATTCTATCGGCGACCGGCACGAACGAGTGTTGCGGCCTTTTCAGGAAAGCGTCCAGACCGACCTCCTGGCCCTGCATCTGGCCGAGCGTGAGGACGAAGCAATCCATCTGCTGGCTCAGAAGAAGATGCTCGAAAACCTGCTGACCGTCGCGCAGGCGACGGTGGCCCACCCCACTATCGAAGTAACTTTGCAAAATGCCGTAGATGTTTCGAGCCGTTTAACTCAGGCCGATCACGGCACGCTCATTTTGCTCGACCGCTACGGAAACGTCACCTATAACTTGTTGAGTAGCGAACGCCGCCCGCAGGTCAGTTCCGGGCCGGTGGTCGGCCTGGTGCTGGACAAGGGCGTGGCCGGATGGGTCGCCAAGAACTTCGAGATGGCTCTGATCAACGATACTCAGGCCGACCCGCGCTGGCTGGATTACCCCGGCCAGCCTTATCAGGCGCGTTCGGCTCTGGTGCTGCCAATTGTGCGTGGTACTACCCTCCTGGGCATTCTCACCTTGCTCCACCGCCAGCCCCATCATTTTACCGCCGAACACGCTGAATTAATGCAAGCTGCGACCGGCCAGATGGCTCTGTCCCTCGATAACGCCCGGCTTTTCACCCTTACTCAGCAAGAATTGGCCGAACGCCGCCGGGCCGAGGAGCAGTTGCGCCAGAGCGAAGCCCGCTATCGGGCCGTTTCGGATTTAACTTCGGACTATACTTTCGCTTTCGAGGTCAAGCCGGATGGCGGGATGGAGCTTGAGTGGGTCGCGGACGCTTTTACTCGGATTACTGGCTATAACTACGAGGAAGTTCAGAGCCGTGGCGGTTGGCTTACGATTGTTTACCCGGACGACCTTGAAATCGCCCGGCAGTTTTTGCAAAACGTTGTAACCGGGCAGCATAACGTAGCCGAGTTTCGCTTCCTGACCAAGCGAGAAGAAATTCGGTGGGTGCGTACTTACGGCAAGCCGGATTGGGCCAGGGAGCAGGGCCGAGTCGTGCGCATTTTTGGAGCGGGCCAGGACATCACCGAACGCAAAGGGGTGGAAGACGAACTACAGCAGGCTTACCGTCAGCTTAAAGACTGGCTGGGCGACCTGGAACAGCACAATCGTGAAATTGCTCTACTCAATGACATGAGTGATTTCTTCCGGGCTTGCCGCACGACAAAAGAAGCCTATGAAGTCGTCGCCCGGTTTGGCTCCGAGCTTTTCCCAACCGAAATGGGTTCGCTTTTAATGATCAGCGAGGCCCGCACGGGACTGAACCGGGTGGCCTCGTGGGGTTTCGAGCCGACTCCCGGCGAGATGTACACCCCTGACGATTGCTGGGCTTTGCGGCGGGGACGGATTCATCAGGTCGAGGACACCGATTTTGGCCTGACCTGCCGCCATCTAAGCTCGCCCAGGCCGGGCGGCTATCTTTGCATCCCGATGATCGCCCAGAGTGAAACGCTTGGTTTGCTTTGCCTGGCTCAGACCGAAAAGGGAGGCTTGAGCGAGACCAAGAAGCGGTTGGCCGTGACTGTATCCGAGCAGGTCGCCCTGGCACTGGCAAATTTGCGGCTGCACGAAACTTTACGTACTCAGTCCAGCCGCGACTCGCTGACAGGTTTGTTCAACCGCCGCTACATGGAGGAATCGCTAGAGCGCGAACTGCACCGGGCCGGGCGCGAAACAGACCCGCTAAGCGTGATTATGCTCGACCTGGATAATTTCAAACGCTTCAACGACACTTACGGCCACGAAGTCGGGGATACGGTGCTGCGCGAACTGGCTCGGCTGCTTCAAAACCATGTGCGAGCCGAAGATATTGCCTGCCGTCACGGAGGCGAGGAGTTTACCCTGATTTTGCCGGGGTTATCGCTGGAAGATGCCTGGCAGCGAGCCGAGCAAATTCAAGGCACGGTGCGCCAGATGTCGGTCTATCATCAAGGGCTGACGGTTGGTTCGTTAACCATTTCGCAAGGTGTCGCAGTTTTCCCCGACCACGGCTTGAACTCTTTCACCCTGCTGCGGGCTGCCGATGCCGCCCTCTACCGGGCCAAAAACGCCGGGCGTGACAACGTCAAAGTGGCCGGACATCAGACTTCGGCTTCTTGAAAGTCCCGCGGCGTAGCGGCGTAAGCCGCTTCCCAATCGGCCAGGCTGTCTTGCCACAGCGGAGCCTCCTCCGGGGGTAAGCTGACGGCAATTTCGAGGCCGATCTGGTGGTCGTGCAGGCGATGATTATGGCTCCATTCCATCGCTGGCCCGAATACGATCTGCCACCGTCCCACCTCGGCTTCCCACCAGACCGAAACTGGCAACACCGTCCCACCTAAAGCCGCCAGCCAGTGTCCCGATCCAGGCCGCACCTCCTCGAACGTAGTTGCTCCGCGTCCTTCCGGGAAAACCAGGCAGGGTTGACTACGAGCGCGTTTCTTCCATCCCCGCAAAGCCTGGATGCTGGCTCGCTCGTTGCCCATCGGCAACCGCAACGTATTGTAAAGCCAGCGCGAATAAACCCAGCCGAAAATCCGGCGCATCGTCACCAGGAACTTTCGCACCAGAAATGGTTTCCCTTCTAGCGAAGCTTCGCGGTAGCCCACAATTACCAGCCAGTGCCGGGCCAGGTCGGGCCGACCAATCAAAGTTGCAGCGTGAACCGTCGCCAGGAGGCGGGGTGTCCAACGCCGCGAAGCGTGATTGACCGCGAGGGTGAAAACGCCGTGGGCGGGCAAGTATTCCAGCCCGTGCGCCTCGAAAGGGTCGGCCATTTCACGACTGAGCGGGCGAATATCGCGCTGCCGTAAAGTTTGCCAGGCTAAAACCAGCCAGAAGCGTAAACGCGGTGCGCCCTTCTCCTGCCGCCGCCGGAACGAGCGGCGAAGCCTAGAAGCGTCCTCTGCGCCGGGGAATCTGGCGGTAGTCGCCGGGGTCGTAGTACCCTCGGCGGTTGCGTCGGCGCGGTCGGGCGTTGGGTGAACTGGATTCAAGGCAACTGTAGGCACTAGAAAGCGACGAAGCCTCGTCGCCCGATCCGCTACTCTCGTCACTAAGCCCGCTACCACTGGATTCGCTCCCAATGCTGTCACTATCGTCGTCTGCACTGCTAAACATCGCTCCTGTCAATAAGAAAACCAACTCTCGTTGCACGCCCCAAAATTTTCCCACTCAGCCTTCTCCCATTTTTTAAACCTGAACCGCCTTCAACCGCCGCTTCTACCTTGCTCGTCAGGTGGTTGCCTTGTCCAAAACAAATACTTCCCATCCTCTTTCACGCAATTCCAGGGCCAGTAATGCCTGCACCGACGCTCCTGCCAACCGATGCCCGTAAATCAACCCAAGCTTAGGACAAGCAAAAGCTTAGAAATGTTTCAGGCCGGGCGAGTGGGCAGTGAAATCTGGCGAGCGCGGATCAAACTCGTCAGAGTGCGATTGACCAACACATCCAGGCCAAGCCGTTCGGCCTGCCGGACGACTGCCCCGTTGAGGGCTTCGATTTCGGTCGGGCGACCGCGCCGCAGGTCCTGCACCATCGAACAAAAATTAGCCGCGTTGACCGTTGCAATCTGCACGACCTGGGCCAGCGCGTCCTGGGCCGGGAAGGGTAGTTTTATACCATTTGCCTCCGCCACCGCGACGACTTCCGCCGTTACCTGGCGGCTCAGTTCCAGGGTGGCCGGGTTTTCCACCACCGCCCCGTTCGGCCAGTCCAGCAAGGCGGCAATCGGGTTGATCGCGCAGTTCAAAATCAGCTTACCCCAGATCGTCCCCTGCACATCCGGGCTAAAAACGACCGGAACGCCCACCCTTTCCAGGTAGTGCTTTAACTGTTGAAGATAACTTTGGTGTGCCGGAGACATTCCAATTTCCGCCGCCAAATGGGTGGTGCTGAGGGCGGCCATAAAGACGCGTCCCGGCCCAAGCAAGTTAGCCCCGATCCGGGTAGTGCCGAGAGCGACCCGCTCCGCTCCCAGCGTTTCGGCCAGAATTTCGCGGTTGCCCAGCCCGTTTTGCAGGCTCAGGGCCAGTCCTTCCGGCCCTAGCAGGGCCGCGACCTGTCCGGCGGCCTCGGCAGTACGATAGCTTTTAACCAGTACAATCGCCAGGTCGCAAGGATAAGCCAACGCCGGGTCGGTGGTCAGGTGCAAACTTTTGATCGGAGTGTGCAGTTTTGCGGCCAGTTCCGGCGACAGGCCCGCCTCAAGGCCCGGCCCTGGCTCGAATTGCAGCCCGTCTCGCTCGATGGCTTTCAGATGTTCTTCGGACGAAGCGGAACCCACCAGCCAGATTTCAGCTTTCCCGGACGGCTCCTCGCCGTTCAACGGTGGTTGTTCCTGGGCCATCGCCAGTAATCCGGCAATCTGGCTACCAAGCGATCCCGCTCCTACAATCGCTATCCGCATCTCCTTGTTCCTTTGATTTCCTTTGATTTAACCTTAGTTGAAGCCGCTCTATGAGAAATTTACACGAGTATAACAAAAATTTGAGAAAAAATACCGGGTAAAAGTGTAATGTGGGAATGGGGAAAGGCGGTGGGTAAAGCCGTGGATAAGTGGAGATGTGGAGAGATGGGGAAAAGTCGTGGGTAAAGTCGTGGATAAGTGGGGGTGACAGGCGGCCCTTTTTCGGGTAGAATCGGCTTAGTAAAATTGTTCTGAATTCTTAAACTTTGGGAAACATGGAACTTAAAGAACGAAACAATCCGGGTAGTTGGGATAACGGCGCAGGTGAGTGGGCCACGCCGGAAGATGATATTGAGCCGCTTGAACCGGCCCCTGTCCAGGCCGATACCGGACTGACCCTTTCTTCCGGGCGACTGGCCGAAGCTACTTTCCTGCCGGACGAAGTTTATCTGACCCTTTATCACCAGGATCAGGCTGAACGCGCCGAAGCGGTAGCCCGCGCTCAGGCGAAGGCTGCCGCCGCTAAAGTCGCTGCGCCGCCTTCGCCTCGCCCGGTCAGCCACGGCAACGGTAACGGACAGGCTAACGGCAATGGCAACGGCAATGGTTCCGCCAATGGCCGTAACGGCGCGGGTGCGGGGCGGAGTCACCGGCCTTCTAACTCTAAATCTGAGCTTATTGTGCCGGACGAGTTCAAGGGCGATTATTTTACCCCGATTGAAGTGTCGGCGATGCCGCCAGTGCATTACGAGGTCGTGCGCGATCTGGAAAGCCTGGAAAAGGTCGTCGAAAAGCTACTGGCTTATCCGGTGCTGGCAGTAGATACCGAAACTAACGGTCTCGATCCTTACGACTCGAAGCTAATCCTGGTTCAGGTAGCCACGCCCGACATGTGCTACATCGTTGACGCTCAGAAAGTTCCGCTCGAACCGCTACGGCGAGTGCTGGAAAGCCCGCGTAGCCTCAAATTGTTGCAAAACGCCAAGTTCGACTACGAAATGCTCAAGCAGCAAGCCGGGATCGAGGTAGTCAACCTTTACGATACGATGCTAGCCGAACGTCTCCTGACCGCCGGGTTGGGGGCGGAGGTCGGCCTGGCCGCTCTGACCAAACGCTACCTGGGCGAAGTGATGGACAAGTCGGTTCGTAAAACTTTTTACGGCTCGTCGTCCTCCACTACCTACATGTCGCCGGAGCAGTTGAACTACGCCGCCAAAGACGCCCTGGCTCTCTTCCCGATCTACTCGATGCAGCTTGAAAAGCTCAAAAAGGAAAAGCTGCTGACCGTGGCCGATCTGGAATTTCAGTGTGTGGCGGCGGTGGGCGACCTGGAACTGGCCGGTTGTAAACTTGATACGGTCAAGTGGCGGCAAATCCTGGCCGGTGTTGAGATCAAGCGCGACCAGGCCCGGATCGAATTGATGGAGATGTTGCCCAGTGGCAACGCCCGCCAGTCCTCGATGTTCGGCAGCGACGAGTATTTGATCAACCTGAATAGCGGTCTGCAAATCATTGCCGAGTTCGGGCGGATGGGCATTGTGCTGGAAGATACTTCAGAAGGAACGCTCAACAAACATAATCACCCGGCGATCAAGAAACTGTTGGAGTATCGCGGCCACGAAAAGACGCTGGGAGCTTTTGGTGAAGGTCTGCTGGCGTTGATCCACAAGACAACCGGGCGGATTCATCCCGACTTTCTCCAGTATGGAGCCGATACAGGCCGCTTTTCCTGCAAAGACCCTAACGTGCAGCAAATTCCGGCTACCTCCGATTTCCGGGCTTGCTTTGTCCCCGCCGAGGGCTACAAGCTGGTGACGAGCGACTATTCTCAGTGCATTGCCAGAGATAGTTGGGTCGCCACCGCCCACGGGTTCGTCCGTATTCAGGCTCATGGCGATGCCATCAGCCGAGGGATCGCCGCAACAGTGAGGATCAAGACGGGCCAGGGCTACGAGCTAGAATGCACCGGCGACCACCGCTTGTTGACCCGGCGGGGTTGGGTGGAAGCCCGTAAGCTAGAGGCGGGCGATTATCTGGCTCTGCAAGGCCAGACCCAGTTTGAACCTGTGCCGCTCGACCAACAAAGCTGGCTATCCGGCTATTGGGTCGGTACCGGAGCCGCTACTTTTAACGACTTGCCAGGTTCGGTCTCTTTCGCCGACGGGCTTCGCGCTCTGTTTAATCCGATAGAGGCGGGTCTGCCGCTAGATCGGATCGAGCAGTTACCAAGCTTCTTCTGTGGCTTGTTCGATGCGGGTGGCAGGGTTGACCCCAACGGTCTGGACTTTTCGACTCCTTTTGAGAAAGTGGCCCGCGATGTCCAGACGGCTTTGCTGCGCTTTGGCATCGTGTCCCGTTTCAGTTCGGAGCAGGCCAGAGACGCTTTTGGTGAAAGTGGATGCAACTCCTACCGGGTGGAGATTACAGACCGAGTTAGCCTTGAAAATTACGCCCGCTCGATTGGTTTCCGCTTTACTGCCAAAAGGCAAAAATTAGAGCAGATAATTGCATATGTCAGACCTGGCGAGGTCAACCACAACCCGGTTTTGGCCGGGGTAGGCTCTTCGATTTCGCTAGAAGCTTCGACTGTCACCAGGTCTGCTAATTTCAGTAGCCCGTTCTACCGACCCGGCGAAGTTAGTCGGCGGCCCGTTAGCGGGCCAGTGGCTGAATTTGATACGCGCTACCAATGGGATAGGCTGGAAAAGGTCGGGTCAAGTGGTCGCCAGGTAGAAGTGTTCGACCTGCTCGATCAGCCGGAAAACCGTTTTATTGCCGCCGGTTTCGTGGTGCATAACTGCGAATTACGGGTGCTGGCGCAACTTTCGCAGGATCAAGGGTTTCTCAACGCTTTTAATTCCGGCGGCGACTTGCACATTCTGGCGGCATCTCAAATGTTCAACGTGCCGCCCGATCAGGTCAGTAAATCGCAGCGTAGTCAGGCGAAGGCGATTAACTTTGGTCTGGCCTACGGAATGGGAGCGCAAGGTCTGGCCGTGCGAATTGATAAGACCGTCGAGGAGTCCCGCGAATTGATCGGAGCCTACTTCAAAGCCTTTAGCGGGGTGGCGCAGTGGCTCGAACGGATGGGCCGCGACTCGATCAAACAAGGTTTCAGCCCGACGCCGCTGGGCCGTAAACGCTACTACCGTGTTCCCGAACGAGATGACCCAGAATACCGCCGCAAAATGTCCGAAATTGAGCGGCGCGGTAAAAACGCGCCGATCCAGGGCTGCGTTAGCGGCGATACGCGCATTTTCGAGAAAGAGCGCGGTTACGTACCCATTGCCAGCTTGCAAGGGCAACTCGTTACGGTCTGGGATGGCACAGCCTACTCGGAAGCCGCCGTGGTCTACAGCGGCAAGAAGCAACTCGTGCAGGTCGAATTATGGGGCGGGCATTACATCGAGTGCAGCCCTGATCATCGCTTCCTGACCCGTGACGCCAGTGGTCAGGAGGTCTGGAAGACCCCGACCGCGTTTGAGGCCCCGGATTGCGTCGTTCTCACCGAAGGTCTGGACGAATGGGCTTGCCGGGCGGGATTTGCAGCCCTTTCCGATCATTCTTCTCGGCCCGATGGCGAAGCAATGCGCCTGGGCGAACGATTGGGTCGCCTAGCTTCGGAATGTATGCACCTGAACCCGGAGACCTGGCTGTACGTGGCGGAGCAAGAACCCGCCCTCTTGCCGCAACTCGTCGGAGTTGGAGTAAGCCAGTCGTCCGGCTTCGTGGAGGCGGGTCTGCGTCTAACCCCGCTCGTTTCGTCGCATGAACGGGCCACCCACTTTCAGGCGGCAACTCTTACAGAGCGGGTGCCAGATTGCGCCTGGCAGGATAGCCGTATCCTGGCCGGTTACTTGCGCGGAATGTTTGGCAGCGATAGGGCAGTTCAACCTGACGGTGCGCTGCTGACTTTTGGGCCGGGCCAGGAGCCTTTGAAGTGGGCCAGGGAAATTCAACAAGCCCTGCTGTTGTTCGGGGTGCGAAGTCGGCTAAAGGTTTACTCGTACCAGACTACTTTGCAAGTATTCAGAGCTGATCTGACGCTCCTGGCTGAAAAACTGAGTTTCGGAAACTTTTCCAAACAGGCTAAAGCCGCCGGAAGCATAATGAGCCAGGCTACCAGTCCGCACAGTACAAAGATAGCTCAGGTCAAGTCGGTCGAAATTACCGACGAATGGGTAGATATGTATGACGTGGTGAACAGCCAGACCGAGCGATTTATGGCAAACGGACTGGTCGTTCACAATTGCAATGCCGATATGACCAAAATGGCCCTCGTTTACCTGCGTGAAAGTTTACGCGCCGGGAATTATGATGCTCGCGTGGTTAATACCGTACATGATGAAATTGTGGTCGAAGTACGCCAGGATCAAGCCGACGAAGTGTGCCATCTGGTCGAAGCTGAAATGATCCGCGCCGGAGCGGAAATCCTCAAAGACGTGCCGGTTGTTGCCGATGCGAAGGTAGGCGATTACTGGTCGAAATAAGCTAAACCCGGCCCTAGCCAATCGAAATTTATCTCTTTGCTGCCCTCCTCCCGACACGAGTGGGCAACTCTCCTTCTTTTTGCCTTTTTTCTGGTGTACCCTGCGAGGCAAGCTCTGATCGCAGGTTAAGGGTAGCTCTGTCTGAATTTCGGGCAGAGCTACCCTTGTTTTATACCCTTGTTTGCTTAAATTCTCTTTTGCTTAACGCTTTACCCTATCTCTGAACTGATACGACCCGACCCTAAAATTGACTCGCTCTGCCTTTAATAGTATAATTCCTCACAATTAGAATTACAGTATGAGCAAAGCAAGGCGGGTCCAGAGCGGTTTGCTTCATCGTTAAGGCCGACTATGGAGAACTGACCCGGCCCTGACCCGCTTTAGAGAAAGGCGACACACGATGCTGAAAGTGCTGGTGAGCGACCCGATAGCCGCCGAAGGACTGGCCCGGTTGCGCGAGGCCGGGGCCGGGTTGGGCCTGGAAGTCGAAGTTAAGACCGGGTTGCCCAAAGACCAACTTCTCGGCATCATCGCCGACTACGACGGCCTGATCGTGCGAAGTGAAACCAAAGTGACGGCGGAAGTAATCCGCGCCGCCACCCGCCTCAAGGTAGTAGCGCGGGCCGGGGTCGGAGTGGATAACGTAGATGTTCCGGCGGCTACCGAGCGCGGCATCATCGTGGTCAACACTCCTAGCGGCAACACTATCGCCGCCTGTGAACAGGCTTTTGCTCTGATGCTGGCAACCGCCCGGAAACTAAGCCAGGCCGACGCTTCGATGAAGGCGGGCAAGTGGGAACGCAAATCTTTCATGGGTGTCGAGCTGGCCGGAAAAACCCTCGGTATTGTCGGGTTGGGCCGAATTGGGACTGAACTGGCCCGCCGCGCCGCCGCCTTCGGCATGACCCCGATAGCCTACGATCCGTTGGTGTCGCCTGCCTACGCCCAGAAGCAGGGCATCGAACTCCTGACCCTGGACGAACTTTACCACCGGGCGGATTTCATCAGTGTTCATTCCCCGCTTTTGCCCGAAACCCAGCATATGATCAGCACGGCGGCTTTCGAGAAGATGAAGACCGGCGTGCGAATTATTAACGCGGCGCGAGGCGGGATTATTGACGAACCGGCCCTGGCCGAAGCTCTCAAGAGCGGTAAGGTCGCTGCCGCCGGGTTGGACGTTTTCGAGCAAGAGCCGCCGCCGCCGGACAACCCGCTTTTGAGTTTGCCTAATGTCGTCACGACGCCGCATCTAGGAGCCAGCACCGAAGAAGCTCAGATCAAGGTGGCGATTGACGCCGCCGAGTCGGTCGTGGCTGCTCTCAACGGGGAACTCGTGCCAAACGCGGTAAACCTGCCCGGTCTGAGCCGGGAAAGCCTGACCGAGGTGCGCCCTTACCTGACCCTCGCAGCTAAACTTGGACGGCTGGCAACCGCCCTGTCAGACGGCCCGATTGCCGAGGTCGAGGTGTGGTGTCTGGGTCAGGTGCAGCCCGACCACGCTAAACTGATCGGGCGGGCGGCTTTGCAAGGCTTGCTGGAAGGTAGCACCGCCCCCGAAGAGCCAGTCAACCTCGTCAACGCGCTTTCCTTTGCGGCCCGGCGTGGTCTGGAAGTGACCCAGCAGGAAAGCCCGGAAGAAGGCCAGTTTAGCGGCCTGACTATCTCGCTACGGGTTAAATCGGTTGGGTCGGCCCCGGACGCTGGCTTGCAGCCGATGGGCCTGCGGGTTTTCGACGGAGCCTTGATCAATGGTCAGCCTCACATCGTCAGCCTGAACGGGTTGCTGGTGGACGTGCCACCGGTCGGCAATCTATTGGTCAGTCGCCACATTGATCGTCCCGGTATGATCGGACGGGTCGGCACGGCTCTGGGCAACTACGGCATAAATATCGCTTCGATGGAAGTCGGGCGGCGAGTGCGGGGCGGCGAGGCCGTCATGATTCTTAGTATTGACGAAACGGTAGACCAGACCATTCTGGAAGAAATTAGCAAGATTGATGGCGTCGAAAATCTGCGTTTTGTAAACCTGGGAGATTAGATGGACGCTTTTACCCGTACTAAACCGCCTCGTGTCGGGCCGGAAAAAGAAATGACCACGGCTTTTCTGGACTATCACCGGACGACGTTGCTCCTGAAAATTCAAGATTTGAGCGACGAGGCGGCTCGGCAGACAGTGCCACCTTCCAGCATGAGCTTGATGGGCCTGATTAAACACCTGGCTTACGTCGAACGCTGGTGGTTTCATTGGGTTTTTGCCGGAGATGAGGTGGAATTCCCCTGGACTGAGGCCGATCCTGACGCGGAATGGCGGGTAGCCGAAGCCGACACTCTGGCTTCGGTAGCGGCATTTTATCAGACCGAATGCGACCGTTCTCGTCAGATTGTGACGGCGGCTAAGCTGGACGATCTGGCGCAACGCCCGCCAGATGACGAACCATTGACCCTTCGGAACATTTTGCTGCACATGCTAGAAGAAACCGCCCGTCACAACGGCCACGCCGACATCCTGCGCGAGAGTATTGACGGCGTGACGGGCTTGTAGCCCTGGCCTTTAAATATAAGTAGAAGTAGTTAGCTTCTAACAGCTACGAGCTAGCTCAACGATTAAAATTTGATTTATTTTAGCTATAGGTGATAAGCTTGATCGAAATACCTGTCCAATTAGAGAGTGCAATGGGCCTGGAAGAGGTGGCCCAGCAGAAAGACTCGTCCTTGAAGAAATTTATTTATTATTATCGTCACGGTGAAACTTACTACTCGTCGAAAGGTCTGGGTTACGGCGATAAAGAGTACGAAGCTTTGCTGACCGAGAAAGGTCGGCAGCAGATCGGCCTTTTAGGGGCCGAACTGGCCCGGCGTGGCCCCTTCGACCTGCACCTGACTTCGCCCCTGCCACGGGCCGTCCAATCTTCGACGCTCGTCCAGACCCATCTCGGTTCCGAGCTAGGCATTGACCCGGCCCTGGCCGAAGGCATCAAGGAAAGCCGCGAGCAAATCTGGATGCGGGTGGAAAAGCTGGCCGAACGGCTGATCAAAGGGCCGCACCAGAAGATTCTGCTTTCCAGCCACGGTTTGATCTGCTGTTGCCTGGCGGCTTATTTTCGCGGCCAGACCTGGCGCAATATGAACCTTGAAAACCTGCCGACCGCTACTTTTGGCTGGATCGAGCTAGAAGACGGCCAGCCTAAAAGAGGTTGTCGTATCAGTACGGTTCACCTTAACCCGGCTACCGCCCAACCTGAAAGCATCGCTCCCCTGATCGCCACGGCCAGCTAAAGTAAAGTCTTTAAGCTCAAATCTGGCATAATTGGACTTGGCTATAATGAAGAAGCATTAAAAAAGCCTGACCGGTCGAGGTCAGGCTTTTTTATGTCGCTATCTAAGCTAAAGAGTGCGGTAAATCTAACTGCGCGGGGCCGAGTAGCCACCGGTAAAGACCATTACGATACTCTTGTTCGCGCTCAGAGCTTTCGATAGGTCAGGAGCCAGGGTGGTTAAAGCCAGGATGCTGGTAGTATCCAGCGGGCCAAGTGCCACCACCCGGATACCACTGGCCGTAAGCGTGGACGGGCTGGAAGAAGCCGCCGTGCCGCTACCGACCGTCGCGCCCGCCGCCGTTGCGACAGGAGATGTACCGGTCTGTCCCGCCGCTCGGCAACCGCTCGGTAATACGACGTTAGAAGGCGTACTGGCCGGGGCTGCGTTCAAGCTTGCCTGACAGGTGTAATCCGAGACCTGACCCACCAGGCCAATCGGGACCGGGCTGGTTGCCGGAGCCTGGGCGGCCGTATAACCGGCGGCGGTGAACTGGCTCTGGAAGTAGCTCTGCACCTTAGCCGGGTCGTCGGCAGTCACAAAAGTTAGCAGCGCAGCATTGGTAATGTTCGGGGCCAGCAGCGTAGAAAACTGCTTCTCCAAATCCTTGCTCAGGCTCAGCACAGTTCCGCCGGGATAGGTCGTCGGCGTGCTGGGACTGGTTCCCACCGGAGTCGTGTTAGGGGTCACCGCGCCAACGGCGGCGGTCGTGCTACCGGCGGCAGTGGTCATAGCAGCCATAGTTGTGCTACCTGCGCTAGTCGTGCTACCGGCAGCAGGTGTCATAGCAGCCATGGTGGTAGTACCGGCAGCAGTGGTGCTGCCCGCGCTGGTTGTCATAGCAGCCATAGTAGTGCTGCTTGCGCTGGTGGTGCTGCTTGCGGCAGCGGTTGTCATAGCAGCCATAGTAGTGCCACTTGCGGCAGTTGTCCCGGCGGCACTGGTAACGCTGCTTCCGGCAGCGGTGCTACTCGTGCCGGCCGTGCTGGTATTGTCTCCGCAGGCTGCCAGTAGTGCGGCTACCAGCAGCAGAGCTACCAGACTAAAATTTAGATACTGCTTTTTCAAAACTTTCTTCTCCTCGCTAAATTGTTACCGTTCTGACCGCCGTTACCCGGTCTCATTCTCCTGGGCCTTCGGTTAATCGGTTGGTCAGTTTACCCTCTTAGTCTACTCACCTACGCCGCCTGTCTGTCTCGACAGGCGGTTCGACAAGTTGGGCTGCTTGTCGTCTGTTTCCATTTGAGGCTAAATCAGCTTTACGAACCACAGAACTTCACTAGGAATTTTCCCCCGTGGCTGTTCGGTTTTGCTTCAGCCTTCAAATTATTTAGCCTCTAACTAAAATTTAGCAGCAAGACAAGGGCCAGGAAATAAAGTCACTCTATTAATTATGGTGTCTATATCAATTTTTAATATTTTCTCTATACACCTTCAAGAAATTTAGACAAAAAAGCCAGGCTGAGTCTTTCCTTTTTGATAAGGAAAGACTCAGCCTGGCTTTTTACCGGGCTACTTCAGACGCTGTTCCAGGCTTTCCAGTCGGTCGCGCAAGTCACGGTTTTCGGTCTGCACCTTATCGAGGTCTTCGCGCAACTTCTTGACCTCCTCGTTCTTTTCGGTTCCTTCGCGGATAGCGATGATCGCCTCCCGCGAGCGGCGCACCTCGCGGCCATCTTCTCCGGCTTCGACTTTACGCTGCAAATCTTTGACCAGCGTAGCCTCGCCCAGGTTCTGGGCCGCTGCGATAGCCGCAATCCGCGACCGCCAGTTCTTGTCGCTCAGAAGTTCCCTGACCCGCTCGACCACTTCTTCCTTTTCTTTGTCTTTGACCAGTTTGCCCAGACTTCCGAGTGCGCCGATGGCGGCAAAGCGGGCCTGGTCAGGCTGGCCGTAACTCGTCCATTCCAGCACGAGGGGGATTGCCCGCTCGTCTTTGAGCGCGACCAACCCGGCGAAGGCTCCCGCCCGTACCACCTGATTAAAGGAGTCTCGGCCAAGCGCATCTTTAAGGGTCTCGAAAGCACTCGGCTGGCGGGTTTTGCCCAGGGCCGCCGCCGCCGCGCCTTCCACGATGTCGGTTCTGTCGCCCGCCAGCATTCCGGCCAGCGTTGCCGCCGCCGTTTCGTCCCGGAATTCACCCAGAGCATGCGCGATAGCGCGTCGCACTTTAGGATGCTCTTCGCCCGGCAAAACGGCCAACAACACTCCTTCGGCTCCACTTGTCCGAATTTCGCCCAGAGCGCGGGCAATCTCCGAGCGCACCATCCAGAGCGGTTCCTGTTTGAAAACCCCTTCGAGGGCTTTCACCGCTTCGAGGCCGCCCTGTTTGCCCAGAGCCTGCGCTGCCGTGATCCGCCCCCACCCTTCGCTATCGCCTTCAAGCTGGGCGATTAAGGCTTCTTTGGTTCGCTTCCACTCTACTGTTTTCAAAATCCAGTTGCCAGGGTCGAATGCGGCCCACAACGGCTTTGAGGGTAGCCGGAAATAAAAATTCTGCTCCTTTTCCTCGAATTGCACCTTGAAACTCTCGCGCTGTCCCCCTTCCAGGCCGAAGGCAATCTCGATTTCAGGCGTGAAAAGCAGGTTTTCAGCGTCAATCGTCTGGGTCTGTGTCGCCGAGAATTTGAGCGTCTTGGTAGAGTCGTTCCAATCGGTACTAAGTTTGAAGGCCGGGTAGCCCGCTTTGTAAACCCATTGCTCGAAGAAAGGTTGCAGGTTGCGCCCGCTTGCCTCCTCGACCGCTCGTTCCAGGTCTGCCGTAATCACGTTCTGGCCGCGATGCTTATTGACATAATAATTGATGGTCTTCCACCACACTTCGTCACCTAGAATACGGCGGAGCATGTGCAGTACCAGCGAACCTTTCTCGTACAGATGCCGGTCGAACAGGTCAATCGGTTGATGAAAAGTGTAGGCGACAATCGGGCGGCGGTAGTGACCGCCATCTTCGGCCAGGTAAGACTGGGCGTTGCCGTACATTTCGTAAATAAACTCGTCCCGGCCCAGGTGCTGCTCAGTCCATAGAGCCTCGAAATAAGTGGCAAAACCTTCGTTGAGCCAGCCATGCGACCAGTCGCGGCAGGTCAGGAGGTCGCCAAACCACTGGTGAGCGAGTTCGTGCGCCAGCAACGGGTCGCTGTTGTAATCCTGGTGAGCGCGGGCGTCGTGTAGAGTGTAGTCGGTCAGGGTCGTGGCCGTGGTGTTTTCCATTCCGCCAAAGATAAAGTCCTGCACGCAGACCGTGGCGTATTTTTCGTAAGGATAGCGTACTCCAATTTGTTTCGAGAAAAAATCTACCATCTGCGGGGTGTTGCTCAGCGAGACACGGGCCTCCTCTTCGCGGCCCGGCAACACGTAGTACGGTACGGGCAGGTCTTCCCATTTGTCCATAATCTCGACAAACGGCCCGGCAGCCAGCGTAATCAGGTAACTGCTGTGTGGGATCGCCTGCCGCCAGTGATAAGTTTTGGTTTTGGTAGTCGCGTCGTGGCTTGTCTCCACCAATGCCCCGTTGGAAAGAGCAAACATCGCTTCCGGCACGACTACCCGCAATTCGGTGGTAGATTTCTGGTTGGGAGCGTCGAAGCAGGGTAGCCAGTAATGATTATCGGTATCCTGGCCCTGGCTCCAGACATGGGTGAACTTGCCAGGATATTCTTTTTCCGGCGCGATAAAATACAGCCCTTTGGTTGGCTGCGCGTTGTAGCGGATTACGATCAGCATTTCCTGCCCGGCTTTGGCCGGTTCGGGCAGCGTAAGGTGTAGCTTACCGGCTTCGTGCCGGAAGGTTAGCTCTTTATCGCCCAGGTGGGCCGCCTCGACCATCATCTCTCCGGCGTCAAAAGTTAGCTCAGTCAGGCCATCGTTAACCGCCGTAAGGGTGTTCGAGACTTGCCCGCTTACGCGTTTTGCCTCGAAATCGAGCTTAATATCTATAAAAAGATGCTTGAGGGCGTATTGACGGTCGGGCGCGTAATGCGGTTTGTCGCCCGGTAGTGGGAAGGGCCGGTAGTTTCGTCCGCCTGCCGACCGACTGGCCGTTTCCCATTCCTCTATGCGGCGGCAAGTCTGGGTTTTGAAAAAAGAATTGTTGGTGTTCAAGCTGAAAGTCCCCTCTCTATTTTTCCAAAGTTCGTTTAGTTGTCCTGCCTTTTATCACCGGGTTCAGCACGTTTCCCGGCGGGCGGAAAGCTCTTGAGTTTGTCTAACTGCTTGAGCGTAATTAGCTTCTCCCGGCTATCGAGCGGGTTAATCTCCGCCGTCAGCACTTTGTCGCGCAGGAGCTTACTAATTTTCACCCGCGATACTCCCAGGTAGTCGGCTGCTTCTTGCACAGTATAAACTTTTTTTCGTTCGGGAGTTTCAACCATCGTTAAAACCTCTACAAGCTGGATGTCCTGAAAAGTTTGAAGATATGCGTAGCAATATGTAACGCTGTGTAACGATATGTATTGACAACGCAAAATTCTTTTAGTATGATGATACCCGAAAAAGGCTAAAATGTGAAGCAAAGAAGTTTTAAGTTTTAAGAGCCGAGGTGTGGCATGGTTGTGTGCAAAACTAAAAATGAAATCGAGCAGATGCGCCGGGCCGGGCAGGTGGTCGGGCGAACCCTGGAAGAACTGGCAAAAAACGTGCGACCAGGGGTGTCGGCTCTTGAACTCGACCGAATTGCCGACGATTTTATTCGTTCGCAGGGCTGTACTGCGGCTTTCTTCAAGCTTTATGGTTTCCCGGAGCATATTTGCATTTCTTTCAACGAAGAAGTCGTTCACGGCATTCCTTCGAGGCGGGTGCTGAAAGAAGGCGACATCATCAGCTTTGATGTGGGTGCGATTTACCAGGGCTGGAACGGCGACGCGGCGATGACCTTTGCCGTGGGGCAAGTTTCGGCCCAGGCCACCCAACTTTTGCGGGTGACGCAGGAGGCTATGATGCTGGGGATCGAGCAAATGAGGTTAGGCCATCACCTCAACGACATCGGTGCGGCAATCCAGGCGCACGTTGACCAGTACGGCTATTCGATTGTGCGGGATTGGGGCGGACACGGCATCGGGCGCAAACTGCATGAAGACCCCCACGTGATGCACTACCGCCAGCCGACTAGCGGCATGGGCCTGCGCAAAGGAATGTGCCTGGCAGTCGAGCCGTTGGTGAATGTAGGGGGGCCGGAGGTGTTGGTGAGACCGGATAAGTGGACGGTCGTAACCAAAGACGGCCAGCTTTCGGCGCACTTCGAGCATTCCATCGCTATAACCGACGGCGATCCATATATTCTGACGATGGGGTAAGGTTGGGCTTCCGGGTCTGGTATAATTTAAGGAATGTATTGCTAGATTGTTCGGCAGGGCCTTTCTCAGATTATCCACCATAATCTGCTCTTAATCAGGGCTAAACCTGGCTCGTAAGGTTCCGAAAAGACCGCTAAAGAGGATTGATTGGACGACTAAGGGGTAGTGCGCTCTTCAATCCAGGGTTCCTTCTGGCCGGTCAGCGGTATGAACTATCTGCATAAACCTCGATTGATCTTTTCATCGAGTTGTCAGAAGTCTTTTTTATGCTACAATATAATATATACTTCCAAAATAAATACGGGAATTCAGTCTATCTATTATTCGGTTCCGAGGTATGGATAATCTTTATATTCTGAGTAAGGTTTAGGTTTATGATTGAGCAACGTTTTACCCTTTCTGCCAGGTCTGTGTCTAATCTCGATGACCAGGAGCGTACAAAGTTTCTGGCTCACACCCGCCATGAACTGCGTACTCCTCTTAATGCAATTTTAGGCTACAGCGAAATGCTGCTCGAAATTGCCGAAGAAGATGTGGTATTGAATGACCTGGCCGACTTACACGAAGTAAATTCTGCCGCTCGTAATTTGCTCCGCCAGATTAATCTTCTTTTCGACCCGGCCAACGCCCGGCTCGATTCACCTGAGCTACAAGAAAAGCTTTCGCCCTGGCTCGACCGCCTGGTGGAATGTAATGCCCGGTTGTTACAGCAATTCCAAAAGGGCGGCCTAACGCTCTATCAATGCGACCTTGAGCGAATAACGCTAGCGGCTCAAAAACTTCGTGCGCTTCTGGCTGACTTTACCGAGGTTTAGCGAGTGGTTGGAGAAGGAGAAATGGCCTAAGATGCCTAAGATTTTGCTGGTCGAAGATAACGAGATGAACCGCGACATGCTTTCCCGCCGCCTGGAGCGCAAGGGTTACACTGTGTTGCTGGCCCTGGATGGTCGTCAGGGGGTCGAGATGGCTTCTAGCGAGGCTCCTGATTTGATCTTGATGGACATGAGCTTGCCGGTGCTGGACGGTTGGGAAGCTACGCGCCGCCTCAAAAACGCCGAGGCTACCCGCGCCATCCCCGTGATTGCTCTGACCGCGCATGCTATGTCCGGCGACCGCGAAAAAGCCCTCGAAGCCGGTTGCGATGATTATGATGTTAAACCTATCGAAATGCCCCGGCTTCTGGATAAAATCCAGGCTTTGCTAACCGCTCCCTCTGCTCAGTAATGAGGGAAGAATTATATTGGAGCCTACTTTCTAGCTAAATATTGCTGGATCAAAAAAGAGGAGTTACAACGGATTTGTAACTTCTCTTTTTGTTCTGCGTTACGGCATCAACCCCCTGACTATCAACGCTTTTTCCAGGGCGAACTTGACAATCTTGAAGGCTGAAGCTAGAAAAGCGTAAAGGTTCTTAGGCCTTTTTACTTTATCTACTTTATCCTGTCGGTGGATGTAAAGTAGCACTTCCTTGCAGATTAAAGGCAAAACGAGCAACAGAACTCTCTCAAATTCTTTAGGCATACCAGTGATTCTCCAATCTAAATGAGCCAACGGGTAGCAAAACCGTTAGTGTGATGAGGTTGGTAAGACAAAAAACAACGTTAGCAGCACGTTATTAAGTGACCCATCTATATTGACCCTTGGACCCGATTAGAGGAAACAGTAACTGAATTATATTAAATAGTTATTACTATGTCAATACCATGTACACTCTTTTGTAGGGTAGAATAACGATTATATTACCACGTTAATCTACCATTAATCTGAATTATCAAATATAATCTGATTTAGAAAAACTTGAAGTGCTACCAGGACTTTTAGGCTAGTATAAAAGTAATAGTATTTCATATCATTTATAGGTTTTAGGTACAAAATTACTACTTTATAGACTTTTATCCCCTGTTGCACCCTGCCCAAAAGCAACCACTGGTCCTGGGGTAATATTGGACACTAAAAGCCAATAAAAAAGGTGTACCATCAGGTACACCTTTTGTACAACTTTTGTTTATCAGGCTGCTTTATCCAGACCGTTTTCAGGCCGGGTTAAAGGACTGGCAGCGCGTAGCTGACCGAGCAAGCGTTGGGTTTCGATATAGCGCGGCAGGTCACGCAGGTAGATTAGCCCGGCGAACTGTCCGGCGGGGTCTATGACGGCGGCCACGACAGCAGGTTTAGCCATCATCGTGTTAAGGCTGGTTTGCAAGTCGTCCTGGGGCCGGAAAGCTAAAAGACTACCCCGCCGCGTCATGGTCTGCTCGACCCGCTTGCTGCTCCACTCCTCTGGCCGGGCCTGGCGCACTACGTCAGGACTAATTAGACCCAGCAGGTAACCTTGCTCTACCACCGGCACCGAGCGACCACGCTCGACCCCCATCAAGAGCGGCGCGATCTGGCCGAGCGTCTGGCCGGGGCTAAGCACCAGGCCACTATGCCCGGCCACTTGCTCTACGGTCAAACCTTCCAGCGATTGGGTGGTCAGCGTGCGGGCATAGTTGACGCGGGCGGCACTGGTAAGGAACCAGCCCATCAGGACTAGCACCAGGCCGTCGAAGGCCCCGTTCAGAAGGGCCACGAAGCCCAAACCGACCAGTCCCCAACCGATTACCCTGCCGCTTACCGAGACAACCTGCGAAGCCTTTAGTTTATCTTTGGTAGCTCCCCACACCAGCGACCGTAAAACGCTTCCACCGTCGAGCGGGGAAGCCGGAAGCAGGTTGATAATGCCGATCAGTAGGTTTATAGCCGATAGATAGCCTAGAATTGCCCCGATGGCCGGGTTCGAGCCGCCCAACGCCCAGGCCAGGCCACCCAGACCGCCGAATAAAACCAGATTGGTGATCGGCCCGACCACGGCCAGCCAGAATTCGTGGCGGGGTTTGGCCGGTTCTTCTTTAATGTTGGTGCTACCGCCAAACAGGTGCAGCACGATAGCTTCGACTTTAAGGCCCAGTCGCCGGGCGACCAGAGCGTGGGACATTTCGTGGGCCAGCACCGACGCGTATAGCCCGACGGCAGCAAACAAACCGGCGGTCAGGTAAGCCGCGGCACCCCAACCGGGCAACGCATCGGGGAAATAGCCTGTACCTAGCATAAAAGCGATAAATGCGCCGAACAAAAACAATCCCCAGGTCGCTTTTACCTCAACTCCACCAATTTTCATCAAACGAAAGCCGTTGTTCATTTTGAAATATAATCCTTTCTGCGATTATTCCTTCTATATATAATATACGCAGCTAAGATGAAGACGTTAGGAAAATAGTATGAGGGCTAGATTAATCGGCGCAAGTGGCAAATCAGCCGGAAGTTAAGTATAATGCAGGTCTATGCGTCAAAATAAGCAGCCAGTGGTTTGCAATTTAGCCAGAGGGCTTAGCTTTCAGGTTTAGTGGATTTCGCCCTGGCTAGTCGGACCAGGTTAAACCCAAATTCAAAAGCCAGGTGCAATGTTAAGCAACACAATAGAATTTAGAGTGGAGTGGGGTGAAACAGATACCGCGGGAATAATTTACTACCCCAATTATTACCGTTGGTTCGACCGCGCAACCCATGCGCTTTTTCGAGCGGCGGGGATGCCCGTTGTCGAACTGGTCGCTCAGCATGGCTGGGCGCATCCCGTCGCGGAGACAGGTTGCCGTTTCCTGGCTCCGCTTTATTACGATGATCTGGTGACGGTCGAGACAAGCGTGAGCGAGGTACGGCGGCGTACATTTCGTTTGGAACATCGCGTGCGGCGGGGCGAGACTATCACCGGGGAAGGGTTCGAGTTGCGGGCCTGGATTAAGTTAGGCGAACCGGGCGCATCTGGACGGCTGGCGGCGATTGAAATTCCTGCCGAGTATGCGGCCCGGCTACGGGGTGAAAAAATTTGAGAGCGAGAGCGAGAAACTAATGACACACGACATTCTTCTAACCGGCTATGAGCCGTTCGACACTTTTACGATTAACCCTTCCGCTTTGATCGCCCAGGCTCTGGACGGACGCTGCCTCGGAACAGATTATGTGGTGCGCGGGGCAGTCTTGCCGGTAGATTGCCTTAAAATGCCCGGTCGCCTGGCGGCCCTGTGGGATGAGTACCAGCCCGCCCTTGTGATCGGGTTGGGCCTGGCTTTCGGCGAGAGCGGGTTACGGATCGAAGCCGTCGGGCGAAACTGGATCAGCATCAAGGGCGGCGACAACGGCGGGAACGTGCGCCTGGGCGAAGCTATTATGCCGGGGGCCGCCGAGACTTACGCCAGCACTTTTGCCTCGCGCTCGATTGTCGAGGCTCTGGTGGCCGCAGGAATTCCGGCTTTTCTTTCCGAGGATGCCGGGAGTCACCTGTGCAACCATTTTCTCTTCACGGCCCTGCACCGGGTGGTTGGAAGGCCCGGCCAGAAGGCTCCGGCCTGTGGGTTCATCCACCTGCCCGGTTTACCTCAGATGGTCGCCGCGCCCTCAGGGGCCGACCCAAAGGCCCCGCCATCACCCAGCATGAGCCTCGAAGTGATGATCCAGGCGGTTGAATTGGCTCTGTCGGTCGCAATCGCTGCTCAGCCAGCTGTTCTTCGCGATTAGTCGTCAACCGTTAAAGGTTAAGTCAGGAACCAGGAGGTAGAGATAAGATGCCGCCTAATATTATTTTGACCGGCCCTCTAAAAGCCGGTAAAAGAACTACTGCTCCCCTGCTGGCCGAGCGATTAGGTTTGCTCCACTATTCCAGCGACCGTTTCGGGCAGAAAGAGTTCGAGGCTTTGGGCTATGAAGAAGCTACAGGGCAACGCATCTGGGATCAGGAAGGGCCAGCAGCTTTCTACCGCTACGCTCAAATTTATCACAGCCAGGGGCTATTGAAGATACTGGAAGGGGCCGGGGATGCAGTCGTGGAATTGAAGCCAGATTTCACTTATTATGTGGAAGAAACTTATCTTGAAAAGGCACACGCGGCCCTATCAGCTTATCCTAATGTAGTGCGGCTGCTGCCCTCGCCCGATCTGGATGCTTCGGTGCAAATTTTGAACGCCAGGGTGAAAAGCACCATGTCGCCCTGGGAGGAAGTCAACGATTTCTTCGTGGAACATTCTTCTAACTACGAACTGGCGAAAATTACGGCTTACACCAAAGACAAAACGCCCGCCGAAACTACCGAAGAAATTATCGGCCAGTTGAACAAAGAGGCGGGCGAAGTAATCTTGATTGGCCCGATCAACGCCGGTAAAACTACGATTGGCAATTTGCTTTCGGCTCGCCTGGGGTTGCCGCAGCAAAGCCTGGACCTGCTGCGCTGGGATTACCACCGTGAAATTGGCTACGACGAGGAAAAGGCCAATAAGATTCGGGAAACCGAAGGAGCCTGGGGTATCTACCGTTACTGGAGTCCTTTTAACGTTTACAGTGTGGAGCGCGTTCTGGCCGAAAAGCACAATTGCATCATAGATTTCGGCGGCGGCCATTCGGTCTACGACGAACTGGCCCTGCTGGAACGGGCGAAACAGGCATTGGCTCCCTTTCCAAACGTGGTTTTACTCTTACCCTCGGCGGATAAAACTGAATCGAAGCGAATTTTACGCGAACGTTCGGCTCGTTCCAATGCGGAGTGGTACGCTTTGAACGAGTTATTTATCCGGCATCCTTCCGGCCCACACCTGGCAAAAATCACGGTTTATACCGAGGGCCAAACGCCCGCCGAAACGCTGGCGGAAGTGTTGCGCCGCGTAAGCCCCTGAAAAATGGTATACTGGCTCCTAAATTATCGTCGGAAGAAGTGGAAAGAAGAGCTTTCTTGAGCATCGAGCAAAACGACACCCTGCTGGCCCGCTATCGCTACGCCCTGATGGATATGGACGGCGTACTTTATCGCGGAAACCAGCCCCAACCCGGTCTGGTCGAGTTTTTCGCTTTTTTGCGCCGCCGCCAGATTGCCTGTCTCCTCTTGACTAACAATTCCACCCTTTCCGCCCACGACTACAGCCTGAAACTGGCCCGTATGGGCGTTACGGTCAGCGACAGCGAGATCGTGACGAGCGGACAGGCGACGGCGGCCTACTTGCGGCAGGTCGCCCCGGATGGTGCCGGCATCTACGTGGTGGGGATGGAACCGTTGCGCCAGGCTCTTTTTGGCGGCGACAACCAGGGGCGGTTCTACCCGGACGACCGGCAGGCCCGCTTTGTGGTGCAGGGTGGCGATTTTAACCTCGTCTACGAGACGGTCAAGCGAGCCTGCCTGTTGATCCGGGCCGGGGCAACCTTTGTGGCGACCAACGCCGACCCGGTGTTCCCGACCGAAGAAGGACTTATACCGGGCGCGGGCAGCGTTGGTGCGCTGCTGTCGGTCAGTACCGGCCAAAAGCCGCTGGTCATCGGCAAGCCGGAGACGCCTATGTACCGCCTGGCTCTGGCCCAGTTGGGAGCCAGGCCGGAAGAAACCGTAATGATCGGCGATAATTTGCTAACCGACATCGAAGGCGCAAACCGCCTCGACCTGCCGACGATCCTGACTCTGAGCGGCGTAACCAGCCCTGCCGAGTACGAAACCAGCCCGATCCGGGCTACCCTGGCCTATTCCGGTCTGCCCGAACTGATGACGGCCTGGGATGCTGCGCTTTAAATTTGGGAATATCAAAGGAGAAGGATAAGTTCGCTTCAAACCGATAGTATATTTAGCCCTTATGCAAATAGGATGTACCAGGAAAGGACTTTTTAATTAAATGGCAAGCAGTGGTCAGAGCGTAAACAGCGACAAAGCCCCGGCAGCAATTGGCCCTTATAGCCAGGCGATCAAGATCGGTAATTTTATCTATACGAGCGGCCAGGTTGGGGTTGACCCACAAACGAGCGAACTGGTTAGCTGGCGGTTGAGCGATCAGACTGAACAGGTTTTCAAGAATTTGAAGGCGGTGCTGGCGGCTGCCGGGGCCAGTCTGCAAAACGTGGTCAAAACAACCGTCTTTCTGGCTCACATGAGCGATTTTGCCGAAATGAACGGCATTTACGCCGAGTATTTCGGCGATAATCGCCCGGCCCGCAGCACCATCGAGGTAGCCCGTTTGCCCAAAGACGCTTTGATCGAAATCGAAGTGATTGCCGTGCTTGCGCAGGGCTAAACCTTTTCGTATACCTCGAAGGTTCCCTGTGGATCGCGGTAGGCCAGCCGGAAGCTTTTAGCCTGGGACGATAGCAACAGGGCCGGGTAACGCCCGAAATCTTTCGTCCAGACGACATAGCGCACTCCGTATCGGTCGGCCAGGCGGTGCAAAGTTTCCAGCGACTCGTCGGCGGGTAGGCGCAGGGCGGGTTGCCCCGTGACGTAGTTGACCGTCGAAGGTTCGTCGGCAATGATCGGCTGGCCGGGAGCGTTCGCGTCGAGCCAGGCTCCCAGACGGGCAAAAGTCTGGCCTTCGCTGCGTTGTCGTTCGATTGTGCCGGGCAGGGCAACCCCAAATTGAAAAAGCTCTAAGCCCAGCAAGGCCACTACCAGCACCGGCCAGACCAGCGGGCTACCCGGTCGCCACTGCCGGTAACGCTGTCCAGCCAACCAGATCAGCCAGACCAGCCCGATTGCGCCAACCGGGGCCAGACTGCCCGACGAATGGTAAAAACTGCCGGTCGCACTGGCGGCTACAAAAACCAGGGGCAGCCCCAGCCCTAGCAGCAAGCTATACAGCAAACTCGGCCCAAATGCCCGGTTGCGTCGCCACAGCAAAAACGCCCCCAGAGCCGGAAATGCCACCGTCGGCAAAAACATTACGCTCAACACCTCGACCCAGGCGTTGTAGAGAGCCACCCCGCGAGCTTCCAGAATGCGGGCGGGGCCAAGTGCGGCGAAAGTGCTAAAATTTATGGGAGTTTCGTAGTTAAAGAGTGTCGCGTAGTCGTAAATCAGGCCGCTTTCCAGGCCCGCCGGAGAATTTACAAACCCAAACGTCAGCACCGTGCGCACGACCCACGGCCCCGCCGCCAATCCCAATCCCAGCAGCACCGCACCCGCTTCGACCAGTCGCGCCCGCCGTTCGGCTTTGTGCCGCAGCAGCCCGATCAAGGTCAGGCCAAACCAGGCCAGCCCTAAAAAGACCGTATGGCTGCGGGTGATGTAAGCCAGCCCTAGCAGCAGGCCCAGCCCAAAAGCCCGGCCTCGGCTCATTCTATCCGTCCAGATCAACAGAGCAGTCGCCACCAGTGCCGCGTAAATCATCTGGCTATCCGGCACCGCCGACTGATAGGCCAGCAAGGGGTTGACCGCCAGGTACAACCCGGCCACGCCGCTCAGGGCCAGGCGGGTTTTAGCACTCAGGCCGAGTGGAGCCAGGAAGCGCAAGGCCAGCCCGCAAGTCAGTACCGGCAACGCGGCCCCGGCCACAATACCGGGCATCTGGGCCGCCAGGGGGGTATCGCCCATCACCAGCATACATCCGGCCATCAGAACCGAAGCGAAGGGCATCCAGAAATCGAAGCCGGGCCGCACGACCGTGGCAAAAGCCGGGTGGTAGTTCCAGGTAATGCCTAGCTGGAAAGGCTGGCCGGAGCGCAAACTCCGCGCTCCCTGCACGTAGTAGGCCGGATCGTCCAGGGGGGGGAAGGGAATTTGCAGCGCGTAGACCAGCCGAATCGCCAGGGCCAGCCCGAACAGGCCCAGGCCAACCAGTACACCCGGCGAAAGAGTAGCACGTTTTTCAGTTTTGAGAGTCAGGGTTTGCAAGCAAGACTTCCTTTGCCATTTCTGGCGGCGTAGATTTGGCCGGGCCGAAACTCAGCACCAGCAGGGTTATACCCAGAGCCTGGCTGTAGAACCAGCGATAATCGGCACTAAGTGGTTGGACAGCAAATAACAAAGCCAGCAGACCGCCCCGGATCAAGGCCGGTCGCACCCGGCCCGCCGTCCAATCCTGCCCGATACGGGCCAGCAGCACGAAGATAGCCAGGAGTAGCGGCGGAAAATCGTAGACGTGGGAATAAGGCGTGACCGCGATATTCAAGGCGGTTGCCAGAGCCAGGTAGACCGGCGGTTCGGCTCGCCATTGCCACAACCGCCAACCGCCCAGAGCCAGTAGCCCGCCGATGCCTATTCCCGAAATCAGGCCCAGCCAGGGTTGGCCCAGCCCGAATAGAAATTCCAGCCAGCTAGGAAGGATAGATTTATAGTATTCCAGGTAAGTACCGTCGGCTTGCAACTCTCCCTGGGTCTGGGCTACGTTGAAACTGCGGGCATAGCGGAGCGGCCAATCCGGTTGCACGGCCAGACTGACCGCCATCACCACGGCGGCACCGAGGATTGCGCCCGCAAACCAGCGATAAAGCTGAGGCCGGAGGGCGGCAGTGGTAGAGGCGGCGGTGAGAGAGTTCGAGCGGGCCGGACGACGGAAA